>JAFDAJ010000001.1 GCA_019313915.1 Deltaproteobacteria bacterium | reverse complement strand
TTTGCAGTGGACGATCGTGCAGGTCGATCAATGCCAGCTCCGGGGCCGGATCACCGACTTTGATTTTCGCTTGAGGAGACAGAGCGCCGACTGGCGAGATGCGTTCGTGGAGCAGGCCGATTTGGCGGGTGAGGGCGAGGACAGTCAGCGCGAGCCCGATCACGAGCAGCCACAAGACACCGTTGGAAATGAGGAGTGCGTCGATCATCGGGCGCTTCCAAGCTGCCGCAGCGCCGGGCCGGTCTGTGCCAGTCGCTGTCCCGCAGCCCAAAGGAGAGACAGCGTGATGAGTGTCGTCACGACGGTCAGGCCGTCGATCCAGACGAGTGTCCGCGCCCGAACGGGCATGAGGAGCAGACAGGCTGCACCGATCAAGACGGCGTTGCGGACGACGAGCCAATTGCTCAGCGGAACACGTGCCGAGGCGGCGAAGCATCCGCAGTCGATTTCGCGTCGCCCGCGCGCCAGGTTCACGGAGATGGCGGTGGTGTACAGCACGAGCAGTGGCACGCCGGCGAGCGCTGCAGCTCGTCGCGTCGGCGGGTAGAGAAGCCCGATGGCAATCGACGCCTCGAGCAAGGGAAGGAGTCGCGTGGCCGGCGCAACCAGCCATGAGGGCAGCAGGTTGTACGCGCGTACCACTGCCCCAAAGCGCATCCGATCCGACACCTTGTGCCATGCGGCTGCCGCGAAGAGGAGCACGAGCGCGAAGCAAAGTGATAGCTCGATGACAGGGTCGATCATGGCACCACCAACAAAGCGCCTGATAGACCGGTTTCGTCGATGTCCCGAAGATGCTCGCCGCTCACCGCGTCCAGCACTCCTACCGCGCCCAGGTCGGCGTTGCGCACGAAGAGCAGGGGTTGGCTGTCTTGCGTCACGGCAATGCTATGCACGCCGATGTTCGGCAGCAGGAAGTTGAGAACCTTCCCGAATGTACCCTCCGCGTCGAACCCGGCTTGCGGGCCCAGAAACGCGACAATCAGGCTGGGCGCAGTGAACACGGTGACTTTTTTCCGGGCGGGGACGTCGTAAACCCAAATCTCGGCGCCCGGGTCCTTGTGCGAGCCCGGCCCGCCCTGGTGTACCAGCGAGTAGAGGCGCTTCGTGCCTGGATGATAGGCGAGGTGTTGCGCGCCGCCGATGCGCCACTCGTCTTTGAGCTCACCGTCGGTGAAGAGCGGCCAGGGCGCCTTGGGCGTGGGGGTATCGCCGCCAAAATCCACCTCGTAGAGGAGGCCCTCGAACGAGGCAAACCACCAAGTCGAGCCGTCGCGAACGCCCTTCTCGGTGATGGGATCGGCGACGACATCGAAGAATGACGTGCTGCGTGCGATTCGATCGAGCTCACCATTGTCTTTCAGGTGCACCGTGATCGCCGTGCCGTTGCCACACAGCATGCCGAACCGGGTCGGACCCGCGGGGAACACTGCGGCGCAGCCGGCCGTTTGGACCTCCGCAACCATACGCATCGCCTCGACGTCCACGACAGAGACCGATGCGCCAGGAGACTGGTTGAGCACCACGATGAACCGCCCGCCGTCGAGTAGGCCGACCAACGCGATGCCCGGTCCCGTGTCCGCCGCTTTGGGTGGGATCTCGATCTCGCCCTTCACCTCCAGGGTGCGCGAGTCGTAGATCACCACGAAGTCGTGCCGCTCCCCGCGATGGCCGCGCGAGTAGATGGTGTCGACGTTGTAGATTTCGTTGCGCGTGCGCGACCACAGCGGCGCCTTCGGACTGATCTGCACACCGCTGTCGATCGCGCCCAGCATTTTCCCAGTGTCTCCGTCGAGTAGGATCGAATGACGAAACAATCGATCGGGGACCCACACCCAGTGATCACTCACCGTTTCGGGTAGCTGCATGACCTGGCCGACTTTCTCAGGCGGAAGGTCGGCACCCACGCGCGGCGTGAGGGCAAGAAGGCACACGCCGAGGCTCGCTGCCCCGAGCAGGCTGGCCCGGTGGGTCATGAGGGGGTGGTACCGAGTTGCCTCCCGATTGGCAATAGGAGATCAGGTGATTCCAGCCTCCCTTCTGAATTCCAGACACTGGGGGCTCCCCTTCTCAAACTCCCGGCACGTGGTTCCCCGAATCTCGTAGATTTGGCAGGCGTTGGGGCTCTCTGAAGTTCCCAAATGCACGCAGGATCCATCCTCTCTCGTCGCAAACGCCACCATGCCGAAGTGGCCTGGCTGTACAGCGGTGGCAAGGTCGTCCCGGCCGATTTCCCGCCATCGCACCAAGTCCTGCGGTGGGATCAAGATGCGGCCGTCGGTTCCTGTTCGGCAGCAGGCGCCGCAGGTCAGGCAGTCGAGGTTCTCGGACATCGAAGGAAGAGTATGGTGCGGGGATGCCGGACGCACGCGGTGGACTTCGCGCCGCAAGCGTGATCTATTGCGCGAGATGCGGAATTGGATGTTTTGTGCGGCTGTGCTGCTGCTGAGCTGCACTCGGAACGAGCAGCGGGAAGAGGTTGCGTTGCCGAACGTTGCGCCAGACACCGTCGTCGTCTCCTGGAGCGTGGTCAGTCGGAGCTCCGATCGGCGGAGCATGCACATCGTTCTCCACGCGAGTCGAGAGCTGATTACGATGAGCAGATCCGCTACCGGCACGATGATGAGCGTCGCCCGTACGGTGTCGGAAGAAGACTACGCGAAGCTCGTCGGGACGCTACGCAGCCTGCAATGTTGCGCGTTGCCCTCCTCATCCGGAGAGCGCTCCGATCCTAGCGAGGCCAAGCCGCAGCTTGAAATCAATTTTGGCGATATGCAGTGCGAAATTGAGCTGTGGGATCGGGAGTGGCGCGAGGGGCGCGCGAGGGAATGCGGGTTCGCGTTTGCGCTCTTTCATCACAGCGGATTCGTGCCCGATCCACCGGTCGACGAGCCATCGCCGTAGCCGTATGCTCGCGCGCCATGTCCACGAAGTATTTCTGCGCGCATTGCGATAAGGAGTTCGTCCCCGAGGACGCGGTTGCCAAACCGCGCTGCCCACAGTGCATGCGAAGGGGCGGTGTCGAGCTCGTGAAGGAAGTTGCGCCCGAGGGTGACGCCAGCCGTTCGTGGTTGCTCATCGTTGCGTTGGTCATCGTGGCCGCGGGGCTTGGGTACGGGGTGTATCGCGCGACGACGGTCACGCTCGAAG
Source organism: Deltaproteobacteria bacterium (assembly GCA_019313915.1). Classification (GTDB taxonomy): domain Bacteria; phylum Myxococcota_A; class Polyangia; order Polyangiales; family Houyiibacteriaceae; genus SG8-38. The sequence continues at coordinate 117,977 of JAFDAJ010000001.1, read as the reverse complement.
AGACGCCCCCGCTGCGTCCGCTCGAGGCGCGAGAGCTCTCGGCGTATCTGGAGCGCGACCAGATACGGGTTGGGGCGTACGAGCCGATGATGGTGCTCCCCAATGAGGTCGAGGGATGGCCCGAGGGGGCAGCGGAGATCGCGGCGCGAATGCACGGGGAATCCTCGCCCTGGTCACTAGAGCTTCCGCTGTCTCGCGAGGTGCTCACGGCGGACCAGACGCTTGCAATCATGGACGCGCACGAGGAGCGCATGGCGCTCTACCCACTCGAGCTGGCAACCGCAATGGCCGCGTTGCTTCGGGACCGCGGGACCAAGGCCATGGTCGCGGAGGTGTGGGAGTTCGAAGGAGCACGCGCGCCTGCCGATCCATCGGGCATGTTGGGATACTTCGTGACGGCCGTCTATGACGGGAGCGCGTCGGGGGAACCGGCGGCGTACTTCGACCCCTGGGGAGGTCGCGGCGAGGTGAAGGTCTCGTCGGTTCGCGTCCTCCGCGACACCGAGGTGTTGGCGGCCGCCCTCGGGACAGAGGCCATGCGCATCATCGCGCGCTCGGGGGACGGACCGAAGGCCCTACCAATGGTCGACACGGCACTCCTCCTCGACCCCGCGTCTCCCTCACTTCGCACGGTGAACGGCACGATCCTCGTCGAGTCTGGCGGGATCGCTCAGGCCATAAGTGAATTCGAGGCGGCGCTTCAGCTCAGACCCGACGGGCCCCGTCAGCTCAAACTGATGCAACTTCATCTGGCCCAAGCAGGGATGCTCGAGATGAATGGTCAACAGGCGGAGGCCGAAGCGCAGTTCAGCAAGGCCAGTCGCACGGTCGCTGAGGTGATCGAAAAGTGGCCTCGGTATGGGCGCGCGCATGTCATGTTGGCGACGATTCATCTGGGCCTGGACGAGCCGGAACGAGCCCGGGTGGAGCTCGAGGCCGCCGAAGGGCTCAACCCCGACGCGCCGATGCTGTGGGCGGTTTGGGCGCAGTACCACCTCGCTCAAAGTGATCCCATCGCGGCTGCGACCAAGATGAAACGCGCGGTCGCTCTCGACCCCGACAACTGGCAGCTTCGCCTCCAAGCGGCGCGCACCTTTCAGGGGGCGGGTGACGACGAAGCGGCTGCCGAGAACGTTGGCGCGGCGATGCAATTGGTGCCGCCCAGCAAGCGAGCCGACATCCGCCAGTTCGTCGAGCGGATGATGGGGCCGGAGGCGTTGGGCGGCGCACCGGCGCCAGCGAACGAGGAGGGTGCCGACGCCGATCAGGACCTTCCCGAGCCGGCCTTGATGCTCGGAGATCCGTCGAACCTGCGCTTGCGGGACCCGGGGCAGGGGCTGAAGCTCGATCTCGAAGAGTAGCGGAAGCTCAGTCTTGCGCGGCCTCAATCGGACGGTCGATGCTGCTCACCGACAAGACTCGCTCCCACAGCGCGTCCCACCCGTCGCCCGTGACCGAGCTGTAGGGGATGACGCGGTGCTTGACCTCGCGTTGAAACTTCGCGATTGCTGGCTTTCGTTTGCTCGTGGGCAGCTTGTCGATCTTCGTGGCCACGAGAATCGGCGTGACACCGACGCTTTGCAGGAATTCGAGGAGCTGAAGGTCGTCGTCCTGCGTACCCCGCCGGATATCGACGATGACGACGGCACCCCGTAGCCCGGGTCGCTCGCTGAGGAAGCCTTCAATCAGCGGGCCCCACGACTTGCGCTCGGCCTTGCTTCGCTGCGCGTAGCCGTACCCGGGTAAGTCGACCAAGTCGAGGTGCGCCTCGTCGTCGTTGGTCCGGAGGCGCACGCGAAAGATGTTGATGGCGCGCGTGCAACCCGGCGCGCCGCTGGTGCGGACGAGTTTCTTTCGCCGGACGAGGCTGTTGATCAGGCTGGACTTGCCGACGTTCGATCGTCCCGCGAACGCGACCTCAGCAAAGGTCGGCGCTGGCAACTGTCCGAGCGCGGTTGCTCCGGCGACGAATTCTGCGTCGAGTACGTCCATGATCGGGGTTGTAGCGCCCCTGGCAACTCACGCACGTACGCGGCGCTGGATGGCGGCCTTGAGGTCTCGAAGCTCGGGTGAGCCGAGGGCCGCCGCGACCAAGAGATAGGTCCCAAGTCCGGCCACGGCGGTGGCAGCAAATACAGCCACATTGCGTGGGTCGTTGCCACCGTTGCTCCATTGACCGAGGCGGGCGCCTGCCCAGACGACCCCACCCATCACGGCGCTCGCGACGACGATGCGAAGGACGCTCGCCTGGACCTCCGCGAGACCGAGGTCACCGGATCTCCTGTGAAGAAGCCAAAGCAGCGCAACGAGCTGGGTGACGGCAGCGGCGGACGTTGCCGCAGCGAGGCCGGCATGCTGCATCGGTCCCATCAGGACGAAGCTGAGTGTGACGAACGCGACGAGATTAAAGGCGCTGGCAATGACCGGGGTCCGTGTGTCGTTGTGTGCGTGGAACATCGGAACGATGGTGCGCACGGACGCGACCGCCCAAATCCCTGCGGCCTGCCAAACCAATGAGCGTGTGGTTTCATGAATTGCAGCCGCGTCGTAGTGGCCGCGTCCGAAGAACACCGTCGCCGCCGGTTCTGCCAGGACTGCCAGCGCGACAGCAGACGGCACCGCGACGAACAATGAGAGTCGAAGCGCGTGGCGGAACAGGCGCTTGGCTTCCTCTTCGTCGCCTTTGGCTACGGCATCGCTCAATGCGGGAAGTGCGGCCGAGGCGATCGCAAGCGCAAACATGCCCTGCGGGATCTCGGCGAGGCGCTGCCCATAGTAGAGGTAGCTCACGCTTCCCGTTGGCAGGAAGGACGCGAATAGTCGCGAGAGGAGCACGTTGAGTTGGTAGACGCCGAGTCCCGCCAGTAGCGGGACCATGAGACGCGCGCACTTGCGCACGTAGATGTCGCCGAAGCCGATTCGCGGGCGGACGATCAGGTTTTCTTTTCGAAGTGAGGGGAGCTGTGCAGCGATCTGGAGAACTCCGCCGAGGAGGGCGCCGGCGGCGAGGGCGAAGATTGCGGGCCAGCCCAGATCGACGAGCAGGGGCGCAAGGAGCAGCGCTGCAGTGATCAGGCTGATGTTGAGCAGCGCCGGGGCGAAGGCCGGGGCCGCGAATCGCTTGCTCGCGTACAGGGCCCCCATCATCAGCGCCGAGATCCCCATCAAGAAGATGTACGGAAAGAGCAGCCGCGTGAGCGTGACGGTGGTTTCAAACAAGGCTTCGTCGCGCTGAAATCCCCATGCATAGCCTTTGACGATCCATGGGGCGCCCGCGATGCCCACCACCGTGACCACCAACAGAACGAGGGCCATGGCGCCGATCAGGTTCCCGTAGAATTGCCGGGCGCGCGCCATACTTTCGCGTTCGCGCACCTCTGTGAACACTGGGACGAATGCTGCCGATACCGCGCCTTCGCCCAGCAGCACGCGCAGCGCGTTGGGGATGGTGAACGCAAGCCAAAACGCGTCGGTGGCACCCAAAGCGAATACGGCAGCGACCACTGCGTCCCGGATCGCGCCCAGGATTCGCGACGTGAGAGTGCCAGTGGCCACCACGCCAGCGCGGCGGACGATCTCGCCGCCGGAGGTTCTAACTGGCTCGTCGGACATCGGCGGAAGGATGCGCCCGAGGTGTCGATCCCGGCAAGAAAGCCGGGCCGATCAGCTCGCGCTGAGGAGGCCCTGAAGCTGTGCAATTTCTATGGCGTAGGACGTACCGCAATAGTCGCAGCCGATGCTCAGCGGCTCGCCTTCGTCGACGAGCTCTTGAATCTCCGAACGATCGAGGAGGCTGAGGGTCGTCATCACTCGGAGCTCGCTGCACTGACAACCGAAGCGGATGTCGTTGCTGTCCAACCAGGTGAACGGCATCCCTTCGAAGATTTGCTCGATCAGTTGAGACGGCGAGCCGTCGGATTGTTGTAGGCGTTCTCGGATCTCGACGAAGTCTTCGAGGCGCTTGGTCATCGTTGCCATGGCGGCCTCGGCCTCCGTGGCTTCGGGCAGGAGCTGGACGACGAAGCCGCCGGCCGTGGGGTTTTCGCCCTCGGCCACCGAACCCAACGAAATCATCGATATGATTTGTTCCGATAGCTGCATGTAACGCATGAAGGCCTCGGAAAGATTCCCGCTTTCGGGCACCTCGACCACGCCGCGGTGGAGGTCGGAGTTTGGCAGCGTCCGCATCATCTCCAGAGTTGCTCGGGTTCGACGGATGTTGGGTGGGGCGCTCCCGGAGCCCTGCTGCAAGAGGCCGCGGGTCCAACCGTCAGGGTGCGAGTCTGCGATGAGCTGGCCGGCCTCTTCGTCGAAGCGAACGATGCATTGGACGCGCAGGGTCGGGGCCATGGTTTCCCGGTACAGCACCGCGCTGGTCACCAGGTCCGCCATGTCGTGGGCGATGGCGCCAGAGAGTTTCTGGGCCGCGATGACGCCCTGGGTGGTGTCTGTCGTTCGGGCGGCGACGATGCGAAAAGCCCCGTCGTCGGTCATCGCTCGCATCACCGAGTCGTTTTCGGGCATGTTTCCTTTGAAGCGTATTGGCGATTGGTTGGCAAGCGCTACTCTTAGGCCGGGAGTATCACATGACAACGCATCAGATCGTTCTCGTCCCGGGCGACGGAATTGGCCCGGAAGTCGCCGCTGCCACCACGCGCGTCCTCGAGGCGGCCCGGGCGCCGATCGAATGGGTGGAGCATCACGCTGGCATCACCGCGCTGCAAACATTGGGTGAGGTCCTCCCCGAGCAGACCCTGGACGCTGTTCGTGAGCGAGGCATCGCGCTCAAGGGACCGTGCACGACGCCGGTGGGCGAAGGCTTCACCTCGGTCAACGTGCAGCTGCGCAAGCGGCTCGACCTCTACGCCGCCGTTCGTCCGGTGCGCAACCTGCCGGGTATTATCACCCGGTACGAAGACGTCGATTTGGTCGTGATTCGGGAGAACACGGAAGGCCTCTACAGCGGAATCGAGAACGAGATCACCAAGGGCGTCGTGACGAGCCTCAAGGTCGCGACCGAGTCGGCTTCCACGCGGATCGCCCGAGCGGCCTTTCAATATGCCCGCGACCGTGGCCGCAAGAAAGTCACCGTGATGCACAAAGCCAACATCATGAAGATGACCGACGGAATGTTCATCCGATGCGCGCGCGCCGTTCAGGAGGCTGAGGGCTTCACCGACATCGACTACGAAGAGGTGATCATCGATGCGGGTTGCATGAGGCTCGTGCAGGACCCGACCCAGTTCGATGTCCTGCTGCTCGAGAACCTGTACGGCGACGTGCTCAGCGACCTTTGCGCCGGCTTCGTGGGCGGCCTGGGCGTAGTTCCCGGGGCGAACATCGGCAACGACTATGCAGTTTTCGAGGCGGTGCACGGATCCGCGCCCGACATCGCGGGCAAGGGCGTCGCGAACCCGCTCGCTCTCCTCATGTCGGGGGTGATGATGCTGAATCACATTGCCGATACGCGGGGGGACGAGAGTTGTCGCGCCGCCGCCGGCCGCATTCGAGAGGCATACAATCGCACGTTGTCCGATGGCCAAAAGACCCGGGACCTCGGCGGAGAGCTAGGCACCGAGGAGTTCGCCTCTGCCCTGATCGAACGAATCGAGCCTTAGTCGCCCGACGCTCGGACCCCGCCGCTGCCTCCCGCAACGCGAAGCAGTGGCGGCAGCACGATCAAAGTTGCCACCAAGCAACCACCGATCGTCACGGCAATCAACTCGCCGAAGTTCCGAACGGGAACGAATGAACTGAGGAGCAGCACACTGAAGCCAGCCATCAGCGTTATGCACGAGATGACGATGGCTCGGCCGGTGCCTCGCGCGGCGCGCACCAACGCGGCTTCGCGGCCGATTCCCGTATGCATTTCTTCGCGAAAACGCGCGAGGACATGAATGGTGCCATTGACGGCGAGGCCGAGGCTGATCGAAAAGATGATCACGGTCGAGACGTTGAGGGGGATCTCGCGCCACACCATGTAGGCCATCGTCGCGACCAACGGGATCAAGTTGGGTGGAATGCTCAACAGGCCGAGCCGAATGCTCCGAAAGAAGAATGCGAGCAGCAGGAAGATGACCACGACCGCGATCAACAAGCTCCCAAGCAGGTCGTTCACGACGGCGGCTTGCCCGCGCGAGCCCGTGTAGGCATCCCCGGTGAATGACACTTTCACCGTATTGTCATCTCCGATTTCAGCCTCGATGACCTCATCGAGATCGTCGAGGAACCGCATCGTGGCTTGGGCGCCGACGTCACGCAGCTTGAATTGAATACGCGCCTTCTTGCCGTCTTCGGTGAGCCAGTCGGACAGTGGGCTCGGCTTGCGCTGACTCATCATGGTGACGAGGCCCTTAATCTGCTTGGAGCTCTTGAAGTTCTCGGACCGCACGCTCGGATCATCGGCAAGGAGCGCGTATGACTCGCGTAGCATGTCGCCGTAACTCAGCGTGCGGATAATCTCCGGGCGAAGGGCGGCCCAGTTCCGGATCCTCTGGATGGTTTGCACCATCTCGGGATTCATGAAGTGGTATTCCTCCGTGCTGACCAACACGACCTCGAGCGGGCGGACCCCGGCGAGCTTTTCTTCGATCAACAGCGTCGTCGTGTACACCGGGTCGGTCTCGTCGAACTGGTCGAGTAGGGCGTGGTCGACCGTGATTTGACTTGCGACATAGCCCGCGCCCACTGTGAACACCGCCGTCGCGCCGAGCACGGCCCATCGCCAACGAAGCAGCTTCGCGACCAGGCTGCTCGTCACGGTGGTGAACATACTGGTTCGCTCTCGTCGCATCTCTTCGCGCTTGGGTGGGGTGACCCAGGTGAGAATCGCGGGCACAAACGTGATGATGACGACGTAGGAGACCATGACGCCGAGACCGGCGGTGAGTCCGAAGTGTCGCAGCATCACCGTCTTCGAGACGACGAGCGAGGCTAGGCCAACGGCCGTCGTCGCCGAGGTGAGCATGCAGGCCACCGCGATTGCGCGGACGGTGCGTCGCCCGGCAGCGCGACGATCGGCGTCGTCGTCGTCGCTCACCTCGTCACGATACCTTTGAATTAAATGCGTGGCATCGCTGATGCCGATGATGATCAAGAGCGGCGGGATGACGTTGTTGAGGATGTTCATCGGCTCGCCGACGAGCGCCATGCCGCCGAGCGTCACCAGAGTCGTGATGGCGACCGCGCCGAACGGGAGCAAGACGCCGGGCACCCAGCGGAACGACAACATGAGCAGGGCCAGGCAAACCACTAGGGTCAGCGGAATCAGGCGCAGGTTGTCCGCGCGCATCTTGCTGACGATGACGCTGCGAAGGTAAGGCAAGCCGCCTACGTGCAACTGGATGTCTTGAAACTCAGGCAGCTCCAATCCTGCGCGGAGCTCGTCCATTGCCTTGCGCATCTCGCGCGGGCCGAGCTCGGGCAGCTGAAGCGCTATCCCGGCGACCGTGTGGTCCTCGTCGATGAGCCGGCCCACCAGAAGCGGGTTACCGGCAATGGCGCTCGCGAGCTCGGCAGCTTCCTCTTCGGTGACCTCGGTCCCTTCCACGATTGGGTCGGTCCGCAGCTCTGCGGAAAGGGCCGGGCCGACTTTGGCGATGCCATCGGGGAACCGCTCCGGATCGCTTTCGATGATGTCGAGGAGGGCGTTGAATGCGTCGTCCTCGAGATCGCCTTGGGCGTCAGCTTCGTCGAGGGAGTCGAGATCGTCGAGCGAATCGAGGTCGTCGAGACCACCTTCGTCCTCGGGGCCGCCGACTTCTTCGAGGCCGTCCAAGTCATCGAGGTCGTCGAGATCGCCGTCTTCGTCGTCCGGCGCCCCTTTGACGCGCCGCGGGATGCTGAGAGTGGTGATGCCCGCGACCCGGTCCACCCAGGGCTTATCGGCGAAGTAGAGCGAGAGATCGTGGATCTGCTGAAGAGTGTCCCGGGAGAGAACGTCCTCAGCCTCCACCAGGATGAGGACCGCCTCGCGCCGCTTGCCGAACCACTCCTGGAATCGCTGCTGAATCAGCGCGTATTCCTCGCCCTCAAACGACGAAAGAAGGCTCTCAGGGGCCGGGTCGGCGGTCAGTTTGGGGATCTGGGTCGCGAAAGCCAGGGTTAGCAGAACGGAGACCCACACCACGCGCTTCCGGCGCTCGGTGACGAGCTTTGCAAGCCAATTCAAGGTTTGTTGGCGTCGGGACACGAGCGTGTATGTCTGGTAGGAGCGGGGCTCGCAAGGTTGTTCTCACCGGCTTGACAGCCCTGCTCGGCAGGGCTACCACCCGCGTCCCTACGGGGAGGATATCAGAGTGGCCAACCACGCTTCAGCAAAAAAGCGAGTCCGTCAGACGGTCAAGCGCACCGCGCGAAACCGGCAAATCAGCACCTACGTGCGTACGTGTGTGAAGCGCGTGCGCGCCGCAGTCGAGGCGGGTGATGCCAGCGCCGCGAAGAAGGCGCTCATCGAGGCCGAGAGCCGTATCGATGGCGCAGTGTCGAAGGGCATCTTCCATCGCAAGACCGGCTCGCGGTACATTTCCAGGCTGACCCACCAAGTCAACGCGCTTCAGGGCTGAAGCCCCACAGGCCGCGTCGGCGAAGGCCGTTTAGTGCTGGTCCGCGCAAAGCTCGAGGACTGCGTCCTGCAGGATGACGTCCGGCGGGCGCTTACTGCCTTTGAGCGCGCGGTCGGTTTCCGCGATCAGGGTGAATGCTCGTCCGAGGCTGTCCGCCGTGAATCGCCGGGCCGATTCGGTGAGGTCGCCGGCTTTGAAGGGTGGGGCGCCCGCGCGCTTGGCTGCCTCTTGCGGGCGAAGGCCCTCGGACAGCGCTTCGCGCATGCGGGCGACGATCCGCAACTGCCGCGCCACCATCGCGAGCAGGCGCAGTGGTGGCTCGCGATCGTCGAGGAGTGACTGTGCCGCCGCAATGCCTTTGCGGCGGTCCTTGAGCCCGATCGCGTCGACGAGGCTCCAAATTGACTCCACCCGGATGCGCGTCACACACATCATCACCGCGTCGGCGTCGATACGCTGACCTGCGCCCACGAACAATGATAGACGTTCCATCGCGTCGTCGATCGCGGCGAGGTCGTCGCCCACGGCGTCGAGCAACGCTTCGATCGCTTGCGGCGCGATGTTGTGCTCTCGTGCCGTGGCCTCTGCGCGAATGAACTCGCGCAGGTCACGCCCGCGAAGCGGTTTGGCGTCGATGAGAACGCCCTTTTTCTTTGCGGCTTTGGCGAGCTTGCCGCGCCCGTCGAGCTTGGTTGCCGTGGCGATGAAACACGTAGATTCGCTAGGATCATCGAGGTATTCCACGAGTTTGGTCTGCTCGGTGGGTGTCATCGCGTCCATGTGTCGCAGCAGCACGAGGCGCGTGTCGGCCATCATCGGGAGGGTGCGAGCAGCAGAGATCACGCGTGCCGCGTCGAGACCCTTGCCATCGAACACCTCGACGTTGAAACCAGGTGCGCCCATCGAGTCGACCGCCTTGCGCACCGCATCGACAACGCGCTCGATGAGCAGGCGTTCCGTTCCGACCAGCACGTAGACCGGATCGAGCGAGCCTTTTGAGGCCCTCGTGGTGACGTCATTGAGGCTTGGCACTACTCAGCGGGCTTCGTCATCCGAGAAGGTGACTTCGCCGCTGTGTTGTACCCTGTCCCCGAGAATTTGAAAGCGGTAACGTCCGACCTCTTGCCGGCGCACGGTCACCACCATCTCGAGCCGACGGTTGGGCTCGAACTGCGGGCGACTGAGCCGAAGCTTGTGCACGATCGTGCGCTGCTTTCGGTCGTTGACGAAAACCGTCATCGTGGGGGCCATGAACCTCCGTTCGGAGGTCTGGATGTCATAGAACAGCACCTCGAACTCCGAGTCGCCCACCGGCGCGTTGAAATTCGCCACGAGGGTCGCTCTCCACTGGCGATCTTCGACCGGCGCATCGGTCGTTTCGCGCAGCCGGGTGGCCTTGTTGGACTGGGCAAAGCGAATGACGCCCGACTCCGAGAGGGAGCGCGGAACGCCCTTTTGAACGAGATAGATTCTCGCCCGCAGGCCCGACGCGGCCTCAGCATCCTGCCAAGGGGTGGCGGCCGAGACGACGGCGGCCAGAACGGTTACGACGAGTGCGAGACGTGGATTCACAGCTTGCTCCTGGGTTGCGGTCCAGGATCAACGTAGCAACTGGAACTTTACAGTGACAGGGTGATAAGGTGGTCAAATGTAGGATTTGCCCCTCCTTCGGTTCCAAGCTCCGCCAAAAAGTTGTGCCCCAAGCCGGTGACAGCTAACTCCGACCCAGGAACGGAGCTCGATGACGACGGTCGGTGGGGGTGTTAAAGGACTGGTCGCGCGCGCGCAGCGCGAGGCGCAGAGGCGCACGCAGAGTCCGTCTACGGCCTATCTGCTTCTCGTGATGCTGCAGTCCGGAGGCCCAATGGGGAAGCTCCTGTCTCAGCTCGGGGTGAAGGAGAGCGATCTGCTGAGTGCGATTCGGGTCGTGGACATGGAGCCGACGAGCGCGCTCGAACGGGCGGTGGAGCGTGCGTACCGGCTTGCGAAATCGACGGGAGCGGCAGAGGTGTTGCCAGCGCACCTTCTTCTTGCGATCGCGCGCGACACGCGGAGTGCAGGGCACCGAAGCCTCGAACTGATCGGCGCCGGCTCTAGGCGTGTGCAAGAGGCGGTGCAGAGCGTATTGCAACCAGAAGACGCGCAGAGCGCGCGAACCTCCACGTACATCAGGCCAGCCGCGTCATTTCCGGCCCAACCGGAGGCGAAGCCCTCACGCCCGTCCGCGCGTAGAGTTGCTGAGCCCGCGCCGCTCATCGCCTTGCGCGTCGAACAGCCTGAAGAAGAAGAAACCGTCATCGAGGCGCTTGCCGAAACGCCTGAGGACGAGTTGATCGTTCCCTCGTCGTCACCCTTCGGACTAGATGCGGGCAAGTATCCGATGCTCGCCAAGCTCGGCCGAAACCTCACCGAGATGGCTTCGTTGGGACGCATCGACGAGGTGATCGGTCGCGACGACGAAATCGAACGGCTCCTCGATGTATTGGCGCGAAGGCGATCGAACAACCCGATTCTCGTGGGACCGGCCGGTGTGGGCAAGACTGCAATCGTCGAAGGGCTCGCACTAAGGCTGGCGCAGGGAGGCGAAGGTGTGCGCGGGCTCGAAAGCACGATCCTCGTCGAGCTTTCCGCTGGCGGCTTGGTTTCCGGTACAGGGGTGCGCGGCGCGCTCTCCGAGCGGATGCGCAGGCTTCAGTTCGAGGTGAAGCGGGCGAACGGCAAGATCGTGCTTTTCATCGACGAGGTACACACTCTCTTCATCGGAGGGGAGTCGCCCGACGATCTCGCGCACGAGCTCAAAGCGTCGCTCGCCCGGGGCGAGCTTCCGTGCATCGGTGCAACGACCGACGTCGAGTACCGCAAGTACGTCGAACGAGACGCCGCTCTGGCGCGTCGGTTCTCGCCGATTCACGTGGCCGAGCCGACCCCCGAAGACGCGATCGAGATTCTTCGCGGTATCGCGCCTCGCTACGAGGTTCATCACGGCATTGCGTACGAGCCGTCCGCGGTCGAGTCCGCGGTCGAGCTCTCTGTGCGCTACATGTCCGAGCAGACACTGCCCGACAAAGCGATCGGTCTTCTCGATCTCGCAGGGGCGCGAACGCGTCGGCGGGGTGGAGCTGTGGTCGATCGCGAAGCCGTGGCGCAGGTCGTCGCCGACAAAGTGCGCGTCCCGGTCGAACGGCTCTTGGTCACCGACTCGCAGAAGCTCCTCGAGCTCGAACGGCACGTCGCTGAGCACGTGGTTGGTCACGTCGAGGTCATGACTCGCATCTCGGATGCGCTCCGCAAGGGTGCCGCCGGGTTCCACGGGCATGGGCCGCTCGCGACGTTCTTGTTCCTCGGCCCAACCGGCGTGGGCAAGACCGAAACCGCCCGCGCGCTCAACGAGCTGTTTTTCATGGGGTGCCCGATGACTCGCATCGACATGAGCGAGCTCAGCGAGTCCCATGCGGTCGCGAAGCTGCTTGGCGCGCCTCCGGGTTATATCGGTCACGACACCGGCGGGCTGCTCACCGAAGCGATTCGTCATCGGCCCTATCAGCTCGTCTTGCTCGATGAGATCGAAAAAGCACACATGGATGTGCTCCAATCGCTTTTGCCGCTCCTGGAAGACGGCCGCTTGACGGACGGCAAGGGGCGGACCGTGGACTGCACCCACACGATTGTAGTCATGACGTCGAACCTCGGCGCACAGCAGTCCAGTCGTGGCCAAGGCTCGATAGGTTTCGGGGGTGCTTCGGCCGGTTCGGAGGAAGTGTTCTCGGCCGCACTCGCGGCTGCACGGCGCGCTCTTCCGCCCGAGCTTTGGAACCGTATCGACGAGCCACTGTTCTTCGGTCCGCTTAGCCGCGAAGAGGTCAGCGAGATTGCGCGTCGCATGGTCGCAGGTGTCGTGCAGCAGCTCCGCGAGCGACAGGGCGTCGAGCTCAGCGTCGAAGCCACCGCGATCGATGCATTGCTCGCTCTCGGCGGTTACGATGCCGAGCTCGGCGCGCGCCCGATGCGTCGCGCAATCAGCCGGATGGTCGAAGCGCCATTAGCGGTAGCGATCCTCGGTGGCGACTTCCAGCGCGGGGATCGCATTCGTGCGGTGGGCGATGAAGAAGGGGTTCACTTCGAGCCGCTCGAAGGCTCGGTCGAAGCCGCGGAGTGAGGTTGGCCTTCACGCCTTTGTCGTACGAAGGATCTTCGACGCTTTGGCCTGCGACAGGCCCGCGGCTCGCGCGCACTTGACGATGATCGGAACGACAGAGTCGTAAGCGGTGAGCGCATCCCGGCTGACGCGCCGGAGCGCGCTTCGGTGGTTCGCAACAGCCCCCACGTCGCCGCGCGCGATCGGACCCGTGAGTGCGCTCGGAACGCCTAGGTTTTGAACGTTTTCTCCCACGCTCTGCAGCAGTCCGCCGATCGCGCGCTCGGCGGCACGCTTGTCGAAGCCGAGGTCCTCGAGCACTCCGACCGAGACGAACGCCAGCGCTGCAGCACCATTTGCGGCCAAGGCAGCAGCGGCGTGATATGCGCCGTCGCCAGTTTGGGCGACGACGGCGCGCGCGCCACATGATCTTGCGATGCGCCGACTCGTGGCGATTGCGCGTCGGGACCCATTCACACTGAAGGTGGTTCCGTGAAGGTCGGGGCTGCTGCGCATGCTCGGGAACGACACCAGCGGGTGCATGATGCCCACTGCGGCGCCGCACGCTTCGCAAGACCGGAGCTCTTCGGTTCCTCGGCTGCCTGCACAATGGAGCACCGTGGTGCTGCGGCTCACGTCGGGGGCGACCTTCCGGGCGACCGTTTCGATCGAGCCGTCGGAAACCGCGAGGACCACTGCATCGGCACGTTGCACGCTCGAACGAGTCCAGCGGCGGCCCGCGGTGACCACGTTGTGCTGTCCGCTCGATTCCAATGACCGTCGCAGCGCCCTGCCGACCCGGCCGCGCCCGATGATCAGGATGTTCATCCTTCGCCTTGGTAGAGCCCGTGCGAACCGATGTGCTCGATGACAGCGGTCGGGACGAGCCCCGTAACGTCAGCCGCGTGTGCGAATCCGGAGCGGATGTCGGTCGAGTTGATGTTCGGAATCGAGATCGGGCAACCCTCCGGAACCGGAGAACCTTGACGCCCGATTACGAGGGGCGGCGCGACCTTCACAACTTCATCCCACCGGTGCCAGCGATTGGTCGTGGGTAAGACGTCGGCACCGATGAGAAGGCGAAAAACCGCGTCCGGGTGCTCGCTTTCCAAAGCGTCGAGGGTGTCGAGCGTCCTGCTGACGCCTCCGAGACGCTGTTCGATGTCAGAGACCTCGACGTCTCGAAAAACGGAAAAAGCAAGCTTGCACATGGATAGTCTCTGTTCGAACGACGCGCCGTGCTCTTTGTCGAACGCGTGCTTCCAGGTTGGGATGATCCAGACCGCATCCACATCGGCTGCCGAGAGAGCCCATGCGACCGAAAGAACATGCCCGAGATGTGGAGGGTCGAAGCTTCCTCCGTAGATCGCGACCCGTCGCGTCGTCACGGCGCCACCATCATCTTGGCGCCTCGGCCTTGGATCGGTTCGCTCCACGCGACCTCTCCGCTGAGGTTAATCGCCTTCAGCACGACGCCGCCGGATTCGGAGCGGTCGTCGAGGAGACCGACGTGTCCCACGTCGAGCGGTCCCGGACTGAAGAAGCAACGGGGCCCGAAGCGTTTAAACATCAGTTCCGTCGCGTCGCCGTAGACGACTACGTTGGAGTTGATGACGTCCTCTTCTCCAACGGTGGACTTGTTTCGAACGATGAGCACGATCCGATCGTCGAGCATTTCCATCGCGCGCCTGGGTGCCGGTGGCGCTACCCGCAGCTTGCCGAGGTAGCGTGCCCCTCGGAGCTCCCGAAGGACATCCTCGATGTCGTCTGCGGAGCCTGTTGCCGCGACATCAGCGACTCGCTGCTCGATCGTGTGGTCGCTGTCCTTCGATTCGTGCGCCGCAACGAAATCGCGAAGGGCGTCGTCTTCGCCGAGATAGATCACCGCGTCGACCTCGAGGTCGCAGATCAGCAGCTTGGCGGCTTGCTCGAGAGCAGCCGCGTCGGTGTCCGCAGGACCGATGAAACCCAATCGCATCGTCCTAGGGATCTACACCAGCTTGGGCCCGAGCTTCAAAATGTGAGTCACTTATCGCGAATCGAACCAGCGCCCACGCCTCTGGTGTTTCCTGAATTGCGCTCAGACGGCTGGCATCGTTGGCGGGTACATCATGCCCAGCAATCTTGAGCAGCGCGTCGACAGCGGAGGGAACGTCCCCCGTTAGGGTCAGTGCAACGCGGTCTCCCAGCTCGGCGATGGCGAAAGGGACGGCTCGCGTCGCGAAGGCGGCATTTCCCCGCAGTTCGAGCACCAGGCTCTCCACCTCATCCCGCCAACGCCGAGGCACGGCCTTGAGCAGCTTCTTGCGGAGGTCCTGCATCTGTCGAGGCTCCGGCTGCTGCGCCCTGCTGGCCTCGTGACCTTGAAGCAGCGCAAGCAGCGCGACATCGAGATCCTCGGGACGGGCGCGTAATGCAGGCGCAAGATGGTGGCTGGCGATCCTTAGTGCGCGGGCGAACAGGAACACCCGTTCCTGAGGAGTGGTCAACTCGTGCAGGTTCCCCCCTACGACGAGGGTAGGCGGGTCTCCACCGATCGGCATGCACGCTGCGGGCGCGACGTAGGTCACCTTCAAGCGCGGCTCGCTGATGCCTAGAGCCTCGGCGACGGCGCCCGCTTCTTCGGTCAGGCCCCGGTGCGGGCCCAATGGTTTGCGCAGGCGCCATGCGTTGGCATCGAATGGCAACACTTTGTCGAACGAGTGCTCACACAATGAAAAAAGGCGTCGAAGCGTTTGCGGCAGACCAGGAGGCGCCACGATGCTGTCGACGACGGTCGACAAAGGGACCTTGGTTTCCCCGAGGGCTTTGCCTCGAGGGGTGACGTCGCCTTCGAACAGCAATGCCGGATGACCGATCGCGATCGCCGCACTGGCCGCGCATGACGCGGGGCCAGGACCATGTCGCCGCGCGAGCACCCGCACCAAGGTCGTCCACGAGCCTTCGCTGCCAGGATTTGCGTTGATGGCGGTCCGCAAGTCACTGACGGCGCGGTTCAAATGCATGGCTTCGGCGGGGCCGGCGCCCTGTCGCTGGTAATAGTCCGCGAATGCGAGGATCACGTCGGGATCCGTTGGCTGTTGGCCTCGAAGATTTTCCAGCATCAGCTCGGCCTGCCGTGCTTGGCCCGCGGACTCGACTGCACGCGCTAGCCGAATGCGATAATCTCGGTCCTGCGCATCGCCGCCAGCTCGCCGAACGAGCTCCTCGAGCAACCTAGCCGCTTCGACGTTCTTGTCCTGGCGGCTCAACACCGATGCGAGCAGGTCCAGTGTTTCGATGTGCGTCGGCGTAAGCTTGGCCACACGCCGGAGCGAGGCTTCGGCGCGCGGGAGGTCTTGAAGATGCACATCGTATGTCTCCGCGAGCTGAGAAAATGCCCAAATCTGCTCATCGGTGCTGCGGTTCAATCGTGCGATGCGAATCAGGCCCTCGGCAGCGCCCTGCCAGTTTTCCGTCGCGCGGTGCGTGTCCACGAGCTCCTGGAGTGCGGCGAAGTTGTGCGGGTCGAGCTCCAGGCATTCGTTCAGCGCGTCGGTGACGCCCTCCATGTCTCCGCGCTCGCGACGCTGGCGGGCCTTTTCCAGCAGGAGCCCGACGAGCGTTGGCGTGTCGGCGCCCGCGTCGATGCGCAAATCGGTGAGGGTGGCCAGCAAATCTGGCTCGCCCTGGCTGCGGTAGAGAGCGGCGAGCCGGCGGTACACATCCAGGTAGGTGAGGTCGCAATTCGCGGCGGCGACCCAAGCGTCGACTGCGCGGGCTTGATCATCGAGCTCTTTTTCGAAGATACAGGCAGCTTCCCGCCACAGCGATGCGGCGCGATGGTTGTCCTTGGCTCGTACGGCGGCGTCCTGATAGGCGCGCGCGGCGTCTTCCCACCGCTTCGCCGCATGAAGGAGCCGCGCTTCGCCCTCGCGCGCCAGCGGATGACTCTGTGCCGCGTCCAAGACCTCGAGCGCCCGCTCCGGGTCCCCCAACTGCTGCAGCACGTGGGCGGCGTCTAGGGCAAGCGCGCCGCGCTCCACGTCGTCATCGAGGGAAGATCCCAGCGCGGTGAGGGCCCGCAAGCTCAATGGCAAATCGCCCTTCGCGTATGCTGCGCCGAGCACCTGTCTTGCCAAGCCCGGGTCGGACTCGAGCGAGTCGTCGATACCGCGCAACAGTCTGTCGATGTCGGCCTGCATGATGTCCGAGTCGGTCTTGAGCAGCTCGACCATGAGCCTGTGCCTCGCAAGCCGGTCCGCGGAGTCGGGAGGAAGAGCCTCCGAAAGCCGACGAGCGCTCGAACGGATGCGCTCAGGGTCGTCCTCCCGAAGCGCGTCCCATTCGAGGGCATGGGCCGTTGGGATGTGCTCGGGGCGCAACTCGGCGATCGATTGCAGAGACAAGCGCGCGCTTTGCATGTCGCGCCTCGCCAGGCGGTCGACTTCGGCCATCGCAGAGAAAGCCACGAGCCGCTCGCCGTCGTCGGTGGCTTCACGCGCCCGCCGCATTGCCGATTCGGCCAAGCGCGCGAACTCCAAAGCCTGAAGCTCTGCATCCTTGCGCTGCACCCGAATCGCTTGGTCGTTCGGGCGGGCCTCCGAAGCGTCCCTGAGAACCTTTGCGGCTCGAGCCGGAAGACCCGCCGCACGGTATGAAGCGGCGGCGCGCTCGAGGTATGTGACCAAGTCCAGTCGGCGCGCGGCCGCCGCCATGAGGTCGCCAGCCGCCTCGGTGGCGCCGCCGGTCGCCTCGAACAGATGCTCTACGAGGAGAGGATCAGGGGCGTCCGGATTCAACGCGTCTTGGGCATGTGCAAAGCGCTCCTTGCGTTCGCCCCCTTCGTCCCCAGTAAGCGTCCACATCGATGCGCGCAGCCGGTGCGCAGGCGCCTCCGCCGGATCGAGGTCGGCCTGGACCCCTGCACTTTCCGCTCGGGCTTGCGGGGAGCCGAGATTGTCCTCGAGCTCCCACAAGGCGGGCCAGTAGTCGGCCTCCTGTGCCAATGCGTCTTCGCACGGGCTCATCGCCGCCTTGGTCCCCGGCGGGGCCAGGCGCGCAGCCATCGTAAAGGCGAATGCGCTGCGCGCGCCGGTCGTCGCCCGGCCTTCGTCTGCCCAGGCCCGGGCGTGACGTTCTGGATCGTCGTCCTCGAGAAGCAGAGCTCTGCCGATCAGTGGGCTACCCGGAACACGCTCTTCCGCTTGAAGCAGGGCCGTCCGGCGGTCGGTCGTTCCCGCAACGTTGGCGAGCTCAGCGAGCGCAAGAGCTGCCCCCGCCCGCAGATCCGACGGCGTTTCCGCGAGCTCACGTTCGAGGGCGGCAATGAAAAGTGCGCCGTCTCCACCGCGCGCAGCGTCGTCGGCGCGAACCATGTCTGACGAAACGCCTGCTGCCTCGTCAGCCATCGCTTCGAGCAATCGCCGTGCCTCGCTCCCCTCTTCGGCGTCCACCATGACCAAGCGCTCCGAGGCCTGCAGGTAGGCGTCCAGGGTCGGCGCGTTTTTCGCGTCGCGGGACGCGTTCTCGTAGTGGGTTTGCTCACCCCGCTCTGCGTGCAGGCGTGCGCGTCGAGCGCTATTGACTGCGCGGGCTTCCGGGGTTTGATTGGACGCGCTGTCGAGGGTGTCGATCGCCCTTTGCGTGTCGCCGGCAAGCGCCGCGGCCTCGGCGATAGTCCAAACCGACGCCGTGTCGTCGGCCTGGTCGAGGAGCGTTCGTCGAAAGGCTGCCGCGATCGGCGCGGGGGCATGCTCCGCTGCTGCCCCGAGCAACTCGACCACCGCTTCCGTTTCGCCGAGCGCTCGTGCCGCGCGAATCACGCCGAGGTGCGCAGCAACCAGCCTGGGCTGAAGCTCGATGGCCCGGGAAAACATGCTTTTCGCGGCTTCGACTGCGCCGCCGCTCTCCATGAGCTGCGCGGCGTGCAGAAGCATGACAGCCCGTGCTTCTTCCTGTGGCCAGCATTGTGCAGCGGCCGTGACGGCCTCGGCGGCGCGCTCGACGTCGCCACGTGCCAGACGCGCCGAGGCGGTCAGAATCCGCGCGATGAAGTCGTCTTGTTGGAGCTCGGCGGCGTGTGCGGCCGCTTGTTCGGCCGCCGCAGGGTCACCCACCTTCGAGAGCCGAACGCGCGCGAGCAAGTTGAGTGCCGATGCCCGCTCGGCCACGCTCAGGTCGAGCCCGGCTTCCTTCTCCAAGGCGTCCGCCGCAGCCGTCCAATCTTCGCGCCCCATGGCATGGCGCCTCAGCGCACGGAGGACGACCACATCGCGCGCATCGGCTGCCAGCGCTCGTTCGTAGTTGTGCGCGGCGGCCTCGGTGTTGCCGAGTTGCTCGTGGAGCTCTGCGGCCGCCGTCAGTAGCCGTGCACGGGCCGAACCGACTGCGCGTTCCGCGAGTGCCTCGAGGAGCTCTGCGCGTCGGCCCTTCGTTTCGGGCGCGTCGCCCACGAGCGGAAGCGCCTCGTGGCGTGACGTGTGTTGGAAGACTGTGCGTTGCGCCGCCTGGGCCCCGGAGTCCGAGGGGTCGGGAGGCCGGCTGACGCGCTTCGCCTGCGGGCCCGTTTGCGTCTCGACAAAGGTGTCGAGGAGCATGGAGATGGCGTCCTCGTCGAAATCAAACGAGGGCGCATCCGACTCGCGGTTCGCTCGAGACAGGTCGTCTTCAGCCATCGTTGCCCCACAGTGGTGACTCGGCGTCGAGCGAGAATCGCAGAAGGTCGAGACCGCGCGTCGATGCTTTGAGTGCGTCCAAGGTGACCCGACCGTTCAGCAGTGTGGCGAAGCCCGCGGCGATGTCTCCCGTGGCTAGAAGCCCCGCTCGGTCGGCACTGCGTTGCAGGCTGCGCGCGTATGCCAGCAGCGATGAAGACTCCAGCTTTTGATCGCCAACCACGTCGTGCACGGCGTTGCGAACGGCTCTTCGCAGCTTGACCTCGACGGCGGGAAGGGTGGGCGTTCCTAGCCCGACCTCGCAGCGCGCGGCGCGAAGGACCGCCGCCAACGTGCCCGCGACCTTGTGAGGTGAGTCATCGAGGAGGGCCGCAGCGCCATGTGGCGCTGCCCAGGCGAGCCGCCCCGCGACGAATCGGCCCACGTGGTCCAGACCGTTTTGGGAGCTACGAGCAACTACCCAGTCGATCTCGGCGTCGCGGCCGGTGCGGGCGAGCATCGTGACCAGGTCGTCTGACAGGCTGACCGACCCGACGCGGGCGCCAAAGCGCTGGGACAGTCGCTCGAGCTCGCTGCACACAGGATCGCCCAGATCGGCTTTCTTACTCCGCAGACGATACTTGGACAGGGCAGGGCCCGCGTGAAGCACGACTTGCTGCAGCATTTCGTTGGCGTCGGGATCCCAGACCGTGGCGATCGAGGTGTCACCAAGCTCCGCCACCTCGCCTTCGCCCACCGACATCGCGAGGCCAAGCGCGCGTTGGGCCGCCCGTGCTGCGGCGGCGCGCGGTGATTGCCCTCGCCACGTTGCGGCGTCGTGCAAGCCTTCGAGCAGTGACGTGTCGAGGTCGCCGCCGTCGATGCGTTCCCAAATCGCGCGCTCGTAGGTCACCAGGGCGGCGTCCCTGTCCGCTTCGTCTAGGAGATCGACCACGTTAGAGATGGCGACGGCGTGCGTCGGCTCCGCATCGAGTGCGCGGGTATAGGCGTCGATCGCTGCCCCGCGATTGTCAAAGCCTGCCTCGAGTGCGCCAATTCGCGTCCACGTCTGCGCGTCAGCGGCGCCGAGCGCTTCGACCGCGCGTAGCTCTCCGAGTGCAGCGGCTTTGTCGCCGAGATGCGTTTCGAGGAAGTCCGCCGCGCCCAGGTGGGCGAGACGGCGTTGCTCTTCGGGGATGCCTGCTTTGGACAGCCGTTGCAGGCACTCGACGGCCTCCGACCACTGTTCGAGTGAAACGTGAACCTCGGCAGCGAGCGCCAACGCGCCGACGTGCGCCGGTTCGGCGCTGAAGAGCTCACCGAGCACCTCCAGTGCGCCAGGCCGGTCACTGAAGCCGCGAAGAAGGCGCGCGCGCTCGTAGAGCAAGTCAAGCCGATCCTTCGGGCCACCGAGGGCAAGTCGTCCCGAAACGAGCTCTTCGAGGGCTTCAGCGTCTTCTTGTTGGGCAAGCAGGTCGTGCAACCGGCGGAAGGCGATGTCGCGTGTCGGGTCCTCTACGATGGCGCGGCGAAAGAGGTCCTCCGCTTGCTGTCGTTGTTCGAGGCATTCCAATCGAACGACGCCGGCCTCCTCCAAGAGATCGGCTCTCAACGAGCCTTCGACGAACGGCGCGAGGCGCTCGCAAGCTTGAGCGACCAGCGGCCACTCTCGAGCTTGGCGCGCGGCGCTTCGGAGCGTCTCCCAGAGTGCCAGGTCGTCGGGCCGATCATCGACCGCGCGGCTGAGCAGTGTCACAGCTTCCGCGCCGCGATCCGCCTCGACCAGTGCGCGGCAGTACGCGGCGTCGAGCGCCGCACGTCCGACCGCTTCGCTGTGATGCAGCTTTCGCTCGAGCGCGTGGACGCGAAACTCCGCGTCGTCACCCGGTGCGAGCGCTTCGTCGATGGCGATCGCCGCCTCCGCATGGGCTTCGGCCAACGCTTCGGCGTCTTGGGCAAGCATGAAGAGCTCATCGGTAGCCCCGGTCCCACGGGCAATGCGTTCGGCGCGCAGACCTTGCAGCAACGCCCCGGCGCGCAAGGCCTCGGTCGGCGCCAACGCCGCGAGTTGAAGCCACGCGTCACCGCCCGATGCGCTCTGGTTGCCGAGCGACGCGCGGAGCGCCCCATAGGCAGCGCCAAACTCATGAGCGTCCTCCGCAAGCGTATCGCCCGCGTCTGCGAGAACCTCCTCGGCGGCCGAGCGCTGATCGGTCGTCGTGAGGCGCGTGGGGATCGACAGCAGTGCGACCGCCGCACACAGCGCCGTGGCCGGGTGTTCGAGCGCCCGCTCATACGCCTTTGCAGCGTCACTCCCGTTCTCGCTGCCGAGTGCGTCTCCTCGAAGCAGTGCGTACAGCTCCGGTACGCCTCCACCGAGTTCGGTGTTCGAGAGGTGGGCATAGGCTCGCAGCCTTGTGTGCGCATCGTCCTGGCGGCGGGCGACGTCGAGCAATGCCAGCGCGGCACCGGGCGAGCTCGGCGTTTCCAAGAGGGCTTGCTCGTATGCGTGCCGGGCGGCCGTCAGGTTCCCGCTGCGCTCAGCGGTTGCCCCGGCGAGCAAAAGCGAAAGCTCCCCAAGAGCGGCGCCCGGCTCGCCCCGCGACCACTCACGCGCCAACGACACCACGTCTTCGGGACGGCCTCCCTCCCGCAGGACGCCATCGAGCAGCGTGACGATGTAGCGGTCGTCGGGAGCAGCGCCCAATGCCCGGCGAAGGACGCGTTCGGCTGCGTCCCAGTCCCGGCTCCGCGCGTAGGCCTGTCCAGCAGCGCATAGGTGCCCGATCTGTGCGCCTCCCGTCGTGAGACCCGCGATCGTTTCGTGGGCTTGGGCCAGTAAGCTCGTGTTGCCTGACCATGCGGCTTGGGCGCGAGCGACCTGGGGAGCCCACGCATGAGTGTCGGCGTCCCCGAGGCTGTTCCGTAACAGCAGATCTGCTTCCTGGCTTGCTCCCAGGACGTTTTGCGTCACGTCCCATCGAGTGAACGCAAGCATCGCCCGCTCGGAGGCGTCGATGTCGCACTCCATCAGCGCGTCGCAACGCTCGATGATGTCGCTTGGCTGTTTCGCGACGAGCGCCGCGCCCAGTGCCTCGCGCAGGATCCGTTCTTTCGAGGTCGTGGCATCGCCGGCAGCCTCGCTGTAGAGAGTCTGCGCTTGGCCCGATATCGTGGAGCCTTTGGCTGAGACTTGTGCTGCGTGCCACGAGAGCCGCGCGCGCGCCTCTCCCTCGGCAGTGCCGGAACGTTCGCGCAACCGCTCGACACGCTCCACCCGCGACGACTGATCGGCATTGCGAACCAACGCGACGTCGAAAGCAGCTTGGGCATACTCGGATTCCGGATACCGGGCCGCCGCGTCACGGAGTGTATCCGTGGCATTCTGGACGTCTTCGCCGGACAGTGCGCGCCGTACCTCATGCGCGACAAACGCCGGATCGTCAGGTGCCTCGGCGAGAAACCATCCGGACGCCTCTTCCAAGGCTACTGAGTCGTCGCGATGCTCCTGGATGAGCAACGCCTGCAGGCGAGTGACCCGTCGGTCAGGGAACAGACGCAACGCTGCATCGATGTATCCCGCCGCCGCATCGACGTCGTCGAGCCGAGCCGTGCTGCACGCCGCCGCCTCTTGCCATAGGAATGCCGCCATCGGGAGGCGCTCTTCGGCGGGCACCGAAAGGTTCAGCGGGTCCGAGGGCCCGTCTGTTTCTGCGGCTGCCTCGAGTAGCTGCGCCATTGAGGCCGTTGCGAGAACGAATACATCCCAGCGCCCGTGCTCCCGAGCGGTTTGCCGTTGCAGCGACCTTGCCTGCCAGGCCAGCGCGTCCGACTCGCAAGCGCGTTCGAGCGCCTCGATCCCCTCGTCCGGGGCGCCCGCGTCGATGTCACCCAAGGCCACGTCGATCCAGAGGGCGGCCTGAAGTATGGGGTCCACGGCGTGCTCCGCCTGCGTACGCAACGCATGCCGGACGGAACTCTGGTCGCCGTGTGCCTCGGCGAGCCATTCGAGGATGAGGGCAGGCACGACCGGCTCGGGAGACCGCGCAATTGCCTCTCGTAGAAGAGAAGCCCAATCTTCGGAGTGAAGCGCCAAGGCCATCAGCGCCGCGCCGCTCACGGCAGGACTCGTTGCCGTGGCGACGTGCTCGGAACGAAGCGCTGCTAGGTCGTGCCCGTTTTCGGACCGTTCCGCGATTCGCAGTTGAGCGATCAGGGCTGGCTGGAAGCCAGGCGCGGCGGCGTGTGCCTGCCCGTAATGAGCGACCGCCTCGGAAACCCGTTTGAGCTCGTGTTCATAGAGCGCACCCACTTGGTAGAGGATCGCTGCCTGGCCCCTGGGCTCGGTTTCCGCTTCGATCTCACGGCGCAGATTCGCGATTCGCAGCTCGACTAAATCGAGCTTGCGCGCGGGCCTTGGTGGGCGCGGTGGTGGCTTTCCGATCATCGGCCGCCCCCGGTTAAGTGAGTGTCCAACCGCCGTCGATGACCATGACATCCCCCGTCACGTAATCCGACTCGTCCGAAGCCAAGTAAACCGCGCCTCCTGCAATGTCTCGCGGCTGGCCAACCCGACCCGCCGCGGTTCGCTGCAGGATGCTCGATCGAATCTCGTCGTTGTCCACGAGCGCCTGCGCGAACTTGGTCTCGATCAATCCGGGCGCGATCGCGTTGACGCGAATGCCCGCACCGCCGAGCTCCATGGCCAGGGTCTTCGTCATCGAGATGACCGCGGCTTTGGTCATGGCATAGACACCTTGCATCGGCGCCGCCATCGTTCCGACGACGCTCGCGACGTTCACGATCGAGCCCTTCGCTTTACGCTCCTGCAAGTGACCCGCGACCAGCTGGATCATGCCGAAGTAGCCCTTCACGTTGACTTCGAAGGTCTTGTCCCAGGCCCCGCCGTCGATGGTGAGCATCGGACCGAAGTGCGGGTTGGTAGCAGCGTTGTTCACGAGAACGTCTACTTTGCCGTACGCTTTCAACGCCTGGTCGAGCATCTCTTGCCGCTGGTTAGGATGGCCGACGTGGCATGCAATGGGCATCGCCTCGCCCCCGTTCCCACGAATTTCGTCGGCCACCGCTTGCAGGCCTTCGATCTTTCGCGACACGAGAACGACCTTGGCCCCCTCTTCGGCCATATAGCCCGCGATGGCTGCGCCGATTCCTCGACTTGCTCCTGTGACGATCGCCACCTTGTCCCTTAGGCGCTCACCCATGCTGTCCCCTCCTTTAAACCGATTAGGTCAAGCACGAACCGGTCTAGTCTGACACGTATAGCCCTCCGCGGGGTGGTTTTGCCAGTGCGATCTGCGCGGGGCTTGCGCGCTTTGTGTCCTGAGCGAAACTAGGCTGTTCCTCGTTTCGTCTGAGAGGTCGTCCTGACGCTGCCCTACGACATTATCGCGGTCATCGTGGGCTTCATCGCCGTGGTCTGGGGTGCCGATCGCTTCGTGTACGGGGCGGCGGGGCTTGCCAGCAATCTGGGCGTCAGCCGCCTCGTCATCGGGCTGACGATCGTCGCGTTCGGCACGTCGGCGCCAGAGATGTTGGTCTCCGGCATGGCCGCGGCGGCAGGGAGCCGTGAGATGGGTATCGGAAACGCCATCGGGTCGAACATCACCAACGTGACGCTGGTCCTCGGCGCCGCGGCGCTGGTTCATCCTTTGAGCGTTCACTCACGGCTGCTCATCCGCGAGATCCCAGTCCTCTTTGTGAGCATGGCGGTCGCTTGGGCGTTCCTCTGGGATGGAGAGCTCAGCCGAGTCGAAGGCCTCGTCCTGATGGCCGGGATGTTCGTGCTGGTCGCGTGGATTGCGATGCAGGGCAGCAAGGAGGAGCCAGGGGATCCGGACCCGCTCGCGGTCGGCTCGGAGGACGACGCGATCCCCCGCTCCTTACCTACCCGCAGGGCGGTCGGAACGTTGTTGGTGGGATTGGTCTTTCTGCTGATTGGTTCCCGGGTGCTGGTCTGGGGTGCTGTGGGTATCGCGCGCGACCTCGGGGTGAGCGAGCTCATCGTAGGCCTGACGCTGGTTGCACTTGGAACGAGCCTTCCCGAGCTGGCCGCTTCGGTCGCAGCTGCGCGTCATGGTGAGCATGACATCGCGGTCGGCAATGTCGTTGGGTCCAACATGTTCAACTTGCTCGGCGTGCTCGCGCTTCCCGGCATCATCGCGCCGGGTTCGGTGGATCGCGCCGTCATCGTCCGGGACTTTCCGATCATGGCCGGCGTGACCTTGCTGCTCGTATTGATGGCGGTGAACGAGCGGAGTCACATCGGCCGCAAACGAGGGGTCATGCTCATCCTCGTTTTCATTGTGTATTTCGTGGCGCTGTTTCTGAATCCGTCGTCACACGGGCCGTTTTCTTAGGCGTCGCGCGTCCACACGAGGGTCATGTTGTTGGCCGGCATGCCGACTCGCTCCTCGAGCGTGAAACCGGTTCGCCAGCCCAACTCCAGGAGCTCGTCGATGTCGCGAACGCCCCAGCGCGCGTTGCGGGACCGAAGGCTTTGGTCGAATGCCGCGTTGCTCGGTGCCGTGTGCTCACCCTGGAGTCGATATGGGCCGTATGTGATCATAGGGGATCCGTTTGCGAGCAACTCGCTCGCTCCGTGAAACAGCGCTTCGGTGGTTTCCCACGATGAGATGTGAATCATGTTGATGCACACCAAGGCGTCGGCGTTCACGAGGGGCCAGGGGGAGTACCGAACGTCGAGCTCGAGCGGAGTCAGAAGATTCTCGTGCTTGGTTTCGTCGACCCACGTGCCCATGCTCTGCAGGGCTTCGGAGGAAGTATCGGTCGGCTGCCATTGGAGTTTGGGGAGGTGCTCGGCAAAGAAGATTGCATGCTGTCCGGTTCCGCTCGCTATTTCGAGAACGAGACCAGCGGGCGGGAGCACCCGGCGAAGCACGTCCAAGATCGGTTGCCGATTGCGTTCGGCGGCTGGTGCGAAACCCTTTGCCATCGTGATTGCATAGCTCATAACTTCCCGTCATCGAAGCGACGCGCCGGGACTGGAGGGGAAGGGCGGCCTGGGGGCTCATCGTCGCCCTGTGCCTTGTGGTGCCGTGGCTCACCCGCGCCTTGTTACTGAACGAAAAGCAATTATCTCTTGCTCCCGCTGACTTGCGTGGCTTTTTCGCCGATGCTTCGGTCGCGCTACTCATCGTGGGCGCCGCAGGCTTCCTGTTTTCGGTTCGCCGATGGTGGGGTCGAGCGGTCGGGATGGCGTTGGTCGTATCGTTCGTTTGGCTCAGCTTTGCGATGTATGAGTTCATCGCGGTCTTCGATTCACTCTACGCGCTGAGCCACGCGGGCTTCCTTGCTGATTCGACGTTCGTCGGCGGTTCGGTGCTCCACGTGCGACATCCTGCCCTGGTTGCATTGGCTACCGCATTGGCGATCGCGGGGGGGGCGTGGGCGCGACCTCCGGGCCACGTGTGGTGGCGGTGGTGGGGCGTGGCGTTGGCTACTTGTGTGCTGGGACAGGTGCTCGTTCCGATGTCCGAGGCGCAGGACGAATGGCGACAACGACACGCGCTTCAGGCCAATCTGTCGATCTTGCCCGCGTCCGCCGGAGTGGGGTCGGCTGCGATCCGCGCCGAGATTGGTGAAGTCTTTCGAGGCAATCTGCGCGGCGAACGCTGGGTCGGCCCTCTCTCCGACCGACCCAACGTCCTTCTCGTCCTCATCGAAGCGGCATCGGGCGCCCACTTGCCTTCGGTTGCGGCGGCCGAGGGCGTCGTCAGTGCGACCACGATGCCAAAGCTCGACGAGCTCGCCCAGCATCACATTCTTTTCACGCACGTAGTCTCTCACCAAAGGCAGACGAACCGCGGCGAGTACGGCATCCTGTGCGGGGACTATCCGAAGCTCCTCACCGACCAGTCCAAGATGACCGAACAGGTCTATGGTGCGGCCCGCCGGTGCCTTCCTAGCGTTCTGCGCGATGAGGGATACGCGACGGCGTACATTCAGTCGGCGCCCCTGGGGTTCATGCTGAAGGACCAGTTCATGAGGAAGGCGGGCTTCGAGGAGCTGGTTGGAGACCCGTGGTTCGAGCGGAGTTATGCGCGCAGCGATTGGGGCGTCGACGACAAAGCGTTCTTCGAGCAGTCGCTTGCGCGGGTGGTCGAGCTGCATGACGCCGAGCGTCCGTTCTTCGCGACGATGTTGACGGTCGGAACCCACCACCCGTTTACGTTCCCGGATGCGGCAACCGCGGAAGGAGCACGGAGTCGGCAGGAGCGCGCCTTTCGATGGGCCGACGACGGACTCGCCGAGTTCCTGACCCAGCTCGAACGACATGGGGTGCTGCGGGACACGGTCGTGATCATCACTTCAGACGAGTCGGCGGGGCTTGCGCAGGCAGCGAACCGGACGCAAAAGCTGCTCTCACAGAGCTGGTCATTTGTGATCGTGATGATGCCCGATCCGCGCGCGAAACGTATCGACACGCTCTACGCGCACGTCGATACGGCTCTTTCGGTGACCGACCTCCTCGGCTTGGAGCAGCAGGCGAGTCGGTTCATGGGGCGCAGTTGGTTCCGCGACTACGACACCCCGCGGCGGGTGTTTGCGGGCAACACGTATGCCCGAAGCGTCATCATGTGGGAGCCTTCGGGCAGCGCCATCGTGTGCGGAGAGTCGTTCCGCGACTGCATTCGCTCTGTCCCCGTCGATGATCGGGTGTTCGGCCCAAAGCGGCACACCAAGCCCGCGCCGCCGCGTGAGCGACAGGTGCTGATCGAGGTGGCTCGACGGACGCGATCCGGTCGCGGAGACATGACGGAGGCCGGGGCGCTCGAGCTGTTGACCGAGGGCACTGTGTCGGTGCCGGCGGCCGCAGGCAAGAAGCTTCTAATTGGTGGACAGTATCTTCGCGTTCCGGGCGGCGCGACCTTGCGTGTCGATCTGGACCTCGAGGTCTCCGGCGACGCAGCGACGATCGATTTTCACCAAGATGTCTTTCTCAATGGCTACGAGAAGTTCGTTCGGAAGGGCGTCCGCGTGCGAGGGGGAGAGCGGTGGCGATTGAGTTACGAGATCGGGGTTCCGGAGGACTCGAGCCAACTCGTGGTTCAGCTGTACGCGACGACTGTGTCGGGTGAGGTGGCGGCGATCGAGTTCCACGAGGCCCGGCTCTCGATGACCGCCGGTGCAGTGGTTTCGCCGAAGCCGACCGTCATTCAGGACGAGATATCGCCGGCCGGTCCTCGGTGAGTTGAAGCCGGCATTCGACACGCCGGAGTTGCTCCTGCTCCCACCGATCGAGCTCGCGTCGAAGGAGCTTGCCGGCTTCTGGGATTGAAGCAGCCTCGTCGATCTCCTCACCTGGGTTGCTTTGGTGGTCGTAGAAGAGCGTCGTGTCAGCGCCGCGATGGTGAATCAAGCGATAGCGGCCAAGCGTAATCGCGCCCTTGGGCTCGTACCCCTTGCTCGCCACGCGAATACTGCGGAGCCTAGCCCGAATCGATGCGTCATCGAGCGCGGCGAGACGGAAGCTGTCGAAGAGCTCGCGGCCGCGCACAGGGAACGCCTCAGAGAAAGACGGGCGGTTCGGGAGGTTCGGGTCCAGCGTGAAGAGGCTCTGTGCGGGGATGTCCGAAGGAGCGGGCAACCCGAGGAAGTGCAGCACCGTCGGAGCGACGTCCGCCAGGCTGACGCCAACGCGCGGCTTCGAAGCAGGCAGCTTCGCGTGCCATAACACCAGCGGGACGTCGACCATCCAGCCGTTTAAGTAAACGTGGTGCCCCCAGTAGGACTTCTCGCCCAAGGCTTCGCCGTGGTCCGAAAAGAAAACGACCAGCGTGTCTGCGAGCCAGCCGTCTTCGTTCAAGTACTGCATAAGGCGGCCCAGCTCCCGGTCGAAGTACGCCACCTCACTCAGATAGGCATTCTTCTTGCCTCTACCGAAGGGAAAATCGCTGTGTGCTTGGTATGGGTCATGCGGCGCGTAGTAGTGGACCCAGGCCATCACGGAGGCGCCGTCGGCACGTGCAGCTTGGAGCCGCGTGATGAGGGCATCGGTGGCGGCGGCATCGGTTGGCGCGAAGGCGGTCTCTGCGCCAGGTGCGAGGAACTGTTGGACGATGGGAAGCCGAAACCAACTGACGTCGGGAAGGACGGCGAGCTGTTGGTCGACGTGAGCGCGGGCGCGCGTGAAGATCGTGTCGGGGAGCGCAGGTGAGAGATAGAGCTCCGCGGGGCTCAAGCCGGTGAACGCACTCCCAACAGCGAAGAGGGTGGCTGGATAGGTCGATGTGGCGTGGGTGAAAGAGACGCCGGATTTCGCGAGGCGTGTCAGCTCTGGGGTCACCGGGCGTCCACCGATTTCCATGCCCACGATGTCGTTTCGAAGGGCGTCGACCGTGACGATGATCACATTGCGGCGTTCATTTGGCTCGAGCCCGATCGGCGATTGCTCGACGACGGCCCTGGGCTCCGGGCATGCCTTACCAGCGATAGACCATGTTTCCTCGCGGGTGAAGTGGGGAAGCACGTAGAGGGTCGTCAACGCAGCCGCTCGGCTGTGCGCAACCACTTCTCGCTGACCGGTCGCGACGAGCGCGGGTTCGAAGCGCGAGCCAGCGCCCATCAGCACGCACAGTGCGGCGGCGCCCAGAACGATCGGCCAGTGTCGAGACTCGCGAACGAGCAGGTACACGATCGCGCCCGAGAGGACACCCGCTGGGAAGACCAACTGCGCCATCGAGTAGTCGTATGCCCGGTAGCGCACGATAGCCGCCATTAGCAGCCCGACTGCGCACAGACTGGACGCGATCCAGGCTGCGAGCCGCTGCCTGCGTTCGATGCGGGTGCCGAGGATCAGCCACACCCAACCTCCTGCTCCGACCAAACCGAAGGCTGAGACCATCACGATGCGCGCCACGTGGCGCTGTGGGTGAAACATCCATTGTGGGCCCGAAAGCAGGAAGTCGGTGTGCTCCCAGCCGAGGGCCACCCCGAACATGAGCACTGCCGCCGCCGAGGCCCCGATCGCACCTCTAGGCGCGTGGGTCATTCGAGACGCGGCCCCCAACATCAACGTCGTCGGGACCGAGCCGACGAGCGCGAGCCAAAACAACTGACCTAGAAGCGCGATCGATACAGAGGTTTGCGGTAGTAGGCCCGCGGGCAAGAAGAGGGCCCATCCCACATAGGCCGAGGCCCACAAGGTTAGCCCGGGTGCGAGTGACCTATGGGGCATCGAGCTCAGCCACCTTTTCGTCGAGGGCTTGCTCCGTCGCGATGAGCCGCGTCGCCCTCACGGGGGGTTCGACAGCATTGTGCAAAAGCCACCACCGGGGCGTGATCGCGAGCGGGGCAAGGCCCCACGCCTCGATGTCGCGAGCTTCCTTTCGCAAGTCCAGCATGAAGTAGTCCCCGAATTGACGGTACGGATGGCGGGAGGCAAACGCAGCACGCTGCTCTTCGGTAAAGGCATCCAGCGCCGCGACGAAGACCCACCCACTGGCTCCCTGGTCGTTTGGGATCTCGATGCGGGGATTCTGTGACCAACGATGGGTCACGCGATCGAGGGTGATGTCGAAGCGGGGTTCCAGTCGAAGTGGTTTGAGGCTGGTATGCAGTTGGACCCCGGTAGCCCGGTCGGTCCACTCCTTGACACGCTCGGCGAAGCGGAGCTCCGGCCGTCCTGAATCGTAGGTGTCCATCGCGCCGCGTACCGGGGTGAAGAACCACATCGCGCCGCCGACGTAGCGCCCCTCGGGAACGATGTGAACGATGCGGATCGCCAGCGGGATGAGCAGGAGCAACACACTGAGGCTCGCCAAAGCCCCCGCCCGCTCGCGAATCCATCGCGCCATCGCAAAGAGTGACACCGGAACCGCAATGGCCACCGCGGGAAGCACAGGCCAAGCCCAATACGAATGAACGACCGCGCTCCAGCGAAAGGTCCAGTAGTGAATCAATCCCGCGATCAGAAATGCGATGGGCACCAAGTCCCGTGCGCGTGCCGTCCCGCGCGCTGCACGAACGCACCACGTCCCGAACCACGCGACGCACAGGCCAAGCACAGGTGCGGTAAACATCAGCTCCGGTACAACCAGCAAGTGCGTTCGAAACCGTCCCCAAGAAAGCGCCCGCCGCGTATTAAACGCCCCCGCCAACTCATCCAAGTTCCCAGTAACCACCTCAACCAACACGAAATGCCCCACAAAAACCAAAACCACCCACCCACAAAACCCAGCGAGCCACAACCAAGAGGGCAGCCTGCCTTTCTCGCCGGACGCCTCCGGCGGCAGTTTGTCCCGCCCCACTGCCCCGGCGCTATCGCCTAGGGTCCATGTCCAGTGGAGGGCTATGCAGGCGGCTATGTAGTAGGCGGGCCAGTCCCAGCTGGCGGCGACGGCGAAGGTTGCCAGGAAGAGGGCGAAGTCTAGGCGGCGCCAGGGGGGGGCGCGGATGGCTCGGATATAGAGATAGAGGGTGAGTAGAGACCAGAAGATGAAGCCGGCCGAGTGGTTGGCCATGTTGGTGTAGATCGCGTTGATTGGGAGGGCTACGTAGATCGCGGATGCAGCGAGGGCGTGCGCGTCGTCCCAAAGGCGTCTCACGACCGCGAACAGCATGCAGAGCGCGGCCACGCTCCAGAAGCCCGCCACGAGCCGGATTGACAGCTCGCGGTCGCCGAAAATTTTCACGCTGGCAACGTTGTGTAAGTGCAACGCAAGCGGCGCGTGGGTGTAGAGTTGCTCTTTCTTGGGAGGGACGTTGGCGGTTTCGTACTGAAGCGGGAACACAACGTCCCAACGCAACGTGTTGCGCGCGGCGTTGTGATATGCGGAACCGTTCCAGCCGTTGTGGCCGCGAGTCCATTGATCGGCGACGCCCCACACGGCCAAGAAGACCTGTAGCGCGAGCACTACGGCGAAGGCGATGTGAACCGGCCTCCACCCACCGCCGACGCGATCAGGGCTCATCCCGGGGCAGTATGGCCGCTCGGGCCGAGCCCGTCAGCTTTCGAGAAGCCGGCGCGCGACGACGTGTGCCTGAATCTCATTGGCGCCTTCAAACAGGCTGAGGACTCGCGCATCCACCAACAGGCGGGATGCGGTGTACTCCTCCGCATAGCCATTTCCGCCATGAATCTGGACGTTCGCGTCCGCGGCTTCCCACGCGGAGCGCGTGGCCAAGAGCTTCGCCATGCCTGCTTCGAGGTCGCAGCGCTTCTCCTGATCCTTCTCGCGGCCGCTGAAATAGGTCATCTGCCGGGCGGCCTGGATGCGGACGACCATGCGGCCGATTTTGCGAGCGACGCGGGGGAATTGAAAGATCGGTCCGCCGAATTGCTCACGCTCGGTTGCGTAGAGGATTGCGTCTTCGAGAGCAGCTTGCGCCACGCCCACGCCGCGCGCGGCCGTTTGAATCCGCGCGCTTTCGAATGTGCGCATCAGTTGCTTGAATCCTGCGCCTTCCTCGCCGCCCAGCAGCGAATCTGCGGGGAGCTTGAAGTCCTCGAAGCTCAGCTCGTATTCGCCCATGCCCCGGTAGCCGAGTACCTTGATCTCGGTGCCGGTGAGGCCCTCGTCGACGAATTCCGTTTCGCCTTCGTCGCGACTACGTCGCGTCTTCTCGGCGAGGAACATCGACAGGCCTCGGTAGCCCGGCTCGCCAGCATCGGTGCGAGCCAGGACAGTCATCAAGTCCGCGCGAGCCGCGTGCGTGATCCACGTCTTCTGCCCGTTGATCACATAGCTGCCATCATCCTGCTTTACCGCACGCGTTCCAAGGTGGGCCAGGTCCGAGCCAATGTTAGGCTCGGTGAAGACCGCGGTCGAAAGCACCTCGCCCGCAGCGAGTTTCGGAAGCCACTTCTGCTTCTGCTCCTCGGTGCCGCCACCCATGATCAGCTCAGCAGCAATTTCCGAGCGCGTGCCGAGCGACCCGACGCCGATGTAACCGCGGGATAGCTCCTCG
This sequence comes from Deltaproteobacteria bacterium, assembly GCA_019313915.1. Classification (GTDB taxonomy): domain Bacteria; phylum Myxococcota_A; class Polyangia; order Polyangiales; family Houyiibacteriaceae; genus SG8-38. Next base: position 84,693 of record JAFDAJ010000001.1, on the reverse strand, counting down.
GTGACGACGCACATCGCGACCTTGCTCATCCCGAGCCCGTCGTATTGCTCGGGGATGGTGAGCCCGAACACGCCGAGCTCGCTCATCTGGTCGATAATGTCCATCGGGATCAAGGCGTCCTTGCGATGGATTTCTTGTGCCTGGGGAACGACCTCGGCATCGACGAACTTCGAGAACTGCGAGCGGATCTCATCGAGCATCTCGTCGTCGAACCCGGGGCTCGGGAACCCGTGGTCCCGCGCGTGGGCCGCGAGCTGGATGTACACTTGGCCGCTGGCGTGCTCCTTGGAAAACGCGACGACCTCTGGCCGAAGCACAGTCTCGCGTAGATCCGCCTCGGTGATTCCGAGCTCGCCCAGGCCGATGTTCTCGCATGCGCCGAGGTCGACTCCGCCGACGATCGTGCGGGCGACCTCGCCAACGTAGGCGCGCGCCACCTTGCCCTCGTAGTCTCCGCCCACACGCTCGGCCCATGCAGCCATCTGCCGGCACGCTTCGAGCTCGGTTGCCAGGTACGCGACCGCATGCGCGGCAAGTTGATTCTCGTTCAGCTTCTTCGCGCTGATCCGATCCCCTTCGAAAACGAGTGCCTTCACGTTGTCATGCGCGCGCCGGTAAACACCCTCAATAGCGTCGATGATCTGCTGCATGGCTGCTCCTAACCGTTCGCCATCGCGGCGAGGGTTTCTTCGAAGTTCTTGAGTCCGGGCCGGGGCGCACCGACCAAGCACGCGACAGTGCCGTGGAGCTTGTTCTCGTACATCAGTTGATGGGCCTCGGGAATCTCTTCCCATGTGAAGAGGCGCGTCATGACAGGCTTGACCTTGTCCTGAATGACCAGGCGATTGGCGCGGCGCGCGGAATCGGCATCCGCGAAGTGCGAGCCGATGATCCTCTTTTGGCGCATCCAAAGGTGGCGCACGTCGAAGTTCAGATTGTAGCCGGTAGTCGCGCCGCAGATGACGATTCGACCGTACTTTGCTGCTAGGAACACGCTGGCCGGGAAGGTCGCCTTGCCGACGTGCTCGAACACGACGTCCGGGCCCTTGCGTTCGCCGAGAATCTCCCAAATGCGCTTGCCAAAGCCCTTGAGGTCGGCGCTGTGCGCCTTCTGTTCTTCAGGGGTCATGTCGTCTTTGTACTGAAGCGCCGGGAAGTCTCTGCGATTGATGACTCCATGTGCGCCGAGCTTCATGGCGAGCTCGGCTTTGTCGTCGCTCGATACGACGGCGATTGCGCGCGCGCCCATGACCTTGCAAAGCTGCACGGCGAACACGCCGAGACCGCCGCCGGCACCCCAGATGAGCACATCTTCGCCTGGTTGGACCTTGGCGCGGTCGACCAGCATGCGGTGTGCCGTGTAATAGGTGAGGCCGTAGCTCGAGGCCTCTTCCCAGCTGAGGTGCGCGGGCTTTGGCAGCACCTGTTGCGCCTGCACCTTGGTGAACTGCGCGAACGACCCGTCGGGGGTTTCGTAGCCCCAGATGGTCTGCAGGTCGTCGGTGCCCGGGTTCACGAGATGGTTGCAGTGCAAGACCACTTCGTCGCCGACCGTGTGGCCGTTGACCCCAGGGCCTATCGCCCACACGACGCCCGACGCATCGGAGCCAGCGATGTGGTAGTCGAGACCGTGACCCTTGAGGACGTTGACCGGCTTGCCGAGCCCCGCCCAGACCCCGTTGAAGTTCACGCCGGCAGCCATGACCTGCACGAGGACCTCGCCAGGACCGAGCTCCCAAACCGACGCCTCTTCATGCTGGAACGATTGATTGGGCTCGCCAAAACGCTCCGGGCGAATCACGTAGGCGTGCATCTTCTTGGGCACGGCGCCTAGCTCTGGGACTTGACCGACGGGGACGATATCTGGACGTTCACTCATGTGTTCCTCACGGTGTCTTGCCGAGCGCGGTTACATACTCTCGGCTCAAGCGTTCGCAAAGGCTCAACGGCGTTTGTCCGCCGTCGAGGTCTCGTTCGGCGCGGGCTTTCAGCTGCGCTAGGCCACCTAGGGTCGAAACCCCGTGCTCGCCATGCTTGCGGCTGAAAAGGTCGAGGGTCCACTGGACCTCGCCTTGGCGACGGCGTCCCGCGAGCGTCGCATCGAGGTGTTGCCGATGCTCATCGAGGGTGTCGATGAGCTCCTCAATTCCGGTGCCTTGTGTCGCGCTCGTCGCGAGGATCGGCGTCTCCCAATTCACGTCCTGCCCGCTGCCGGCCCCTACTGCGTGGGCGGTTTGAAGGGCACCGCGGAGGTCGGAGACGGCGCGCTGTGCCAGCTCGTCGTGATCGGCTTTGTTTACAACCAGTATATCTGGGATTTCCATGATGCCGGCCTTCAGGAACTGAAGAACGTCGCCGCTTCCTGGCTGTATGACGAGCACGACGGTGTCCGCCACGTGAACGATGTCGATCTCCGACTGGCCGACTCCGGTCGTTTCGATGACGACCATGTCGTAGGCGGCGGCCAAGACGCGCACGGCCGAGTTGGCCGCGTAGGCAAGGCCTCCGACTACGCCGGCCGTTGCGAGTGAACGCACGAACAACCCCTCGTCCGAGGGATCGAAGCTCATACGAGCGCGGTCGCCCAGCAACGAGCCGCCCGACCGTATGCTGGAGGGATCGATGGCAACGACTCCGACGGTGCGACCACGCTGTCGAACCGAGCGCGCGAGCGCGGATGTCAGTGTGCTCTTTCCAACGCCGGGCGGTCCGGTGAGGCCGACGCGGTGACCACCGGCTGCCTTGGGTGCATCTTTGAGCTCAGCCAATAGCTTGGTCACGCCCGTTTGGGCTTCGGGGCGTCGATCCTCGACGAGGTTCAAGGCGCGGGAGACGGCCGCCTTGTTGGCAGCCATCACTTGTTGGGCGTCGTCGTGAGGGTCACTCGGCGGCATGCTGGCGGTCCACCAAGTCGATCAGGTCGCTCATGATGTTGTCGAGCTCGAAGTCCTTGGGTGTGTAGACTGCGGCGACCCCATCGCGACGAAGCCGTTCGGCATCCGCTTCTGGAATGATGCCACCGGCGACGACCGGCACGTCGCCAAGCCCGGCGTCTCGAAGCCGCCGCACGACTTCGGGTACGAGTGCGAGATGCGAGCCGCTCAGGATGCTCAGGCCGATCAGATGGACGCCTTCCTCTAGCGCGGACGCGACAATCTGTTCCGGCGAGACGCGAATCCCTTCGTAGACCACGTCAAAACCCACATCGCGCGCCTTGATGGCGATCTGCTCTGCGCCGTTGGAGTGGCCGTCGAGACCGGGCTTGCCCACGAGCAGCTTTGGCCGTCGTCCCATCCGCACCTCGAGCTCATCGAGCCGTTTACGCAGCCGCGCGATCGTCTCCGCCGCGGGGCCGGATCCGGAGGTTTTCACGGTCGCGCCGGCGACACCGGTGGGTGCGCGGTACTCACCCCAGACCTCGCGGAGCGTGTTGGCCCACTCGCCCGTCGTGACGCCTGCGTGAGCAGCGGCAATCGACGCCGTCATCATGTTCTCGTCGGTCTTCGCCACGCGCTGCAGCTCCGCCAGCGCCTGTTCGACGGCAGCGTTGTCGCGTTCTTCTTTCCAGCGAGCTAGCGCAGCGCGCTGACTGGCGTCGACCTCGGGGTCGACAGTGAGGATCGCCTCGTCGAGGTTCTCTGTGAGGGGGGAGGGCGCGCCTTCGACGTACTTGTTGACGCCAACGACCACCCGGTCGCCGTTCTCGATCGCGCGAAGCCGCGCTGCGTTTGACTCGACGAGCCTCTGTTTGATGTAGCCGCTCTCCACCGCTTCGACAGCGCCGCCGCGCTTCAACACCTCTTGGACCTCGGCCCATGCCGAGTCGACGAGACGCTGTGTCTGCGCCTCGACCACTTCACTGCCCTTGAACAGGTCGGCGTATTCGAGAAGGTCGCTCTCGTCGGCGAGGATCTGCTGAGCGCGCAGTGACCACTGCTGGTCCCACGGCCGCGGCAGACCAAGTGCCTCGTTCCAGGCGGGAAGCTGAATCGCGCGAGCGCGGGCATCCTTGCTGAGGGTCACTGCCAGCATTTCCAGAACGATTCGGATGACGTTGTTCTCGGGCTGCTGCTCCGTGAGCCCGAGGGAATTCACCTGCACGCCGTATCGGAACCGCCGCTGCTTCGGATCCGTGACGCCATAGCGTTCTCGGGTGACGCGGTCCCACAGCTCGACGAACGCTCGCATCTTGCACAGCTCTTCGACAAAACGAATGCCGGCGTTGACGAAGAAACTCATGCGTCCGACCACCTTGCCGAAGTCGCTCTCGGGCACGCGGCCGGTCGCCTTCACTGCGTCGAGCACGCCGATCGCGGTGACCAGCGCGTAGGCGAGCTCCTGCGTCGGTGTCGCACCAGCTTCTTGCAAGTGGTAGCTGCAAATGTTGATGGGGTTCCATTTCGGAACCTCACTGACCGTGTACGTGATCAAGTCGGTGGTGAGTCGCATCGACGCAGCGGGCGGGAAGATATGGGTGCCGCGCGACAGATACTCTTTGATGATGTCGTTCTGTGTCGTGCCGCGAAGGACGCTTGGGTCGACGCCCTGGTCCTGGGCGGCTGCAACGTAGAGAGACAGCAGCCACACGGCGGTGGCGTTGATCGTCATCGAGGTGTTCATTTGGTCGAGTGGCAGCCCGTCGAAGAGCGCGCGCATGTCGCCGATGTGCGAAACCGGAACGCCGACCTTGCCGACCTCGCCACGAGCGAGCGGATCGTCCGCGTCGTACCCGGTCTGCGTGGGCAAATCGAACGCGACGCTGAGGCCGGTCTGACCCTTGGCCAGGTTCGTTCGATACAGCTCGTTCGATGCCGCCGCCGTGCTGTGGCCCGAGTAGGTCCGCATGATCCACGGTCTGTCGCGCTCCCGCTTGCCGTACTCCGCCATCCGCCGGTCCTTTCCTTCGCGATCTGCCCGAGGGGGCAGAAGCCTACATCGTTTCTCGCGTTGCTTGCGTGCTCGGCCCTGATGACCGTTGCGGTGCTCTTTACAGCTTCACACGGTCGAGCCGGGTCTCTGTTGGATTATCATACGGCCAGTGGCGGTCAAGTGGCCGGGAAACGGTACTTTCCGTGCGTTCTCGGCGCTGGTGGATCTTGTAAATTTACGGTAAACGGCTCGGATGGCGGAGACCAACGCGGCGATGGGGCAGCGATTGCGCGAGCTTCGGCTGCGGCGGGGCTTGCAGCAGAGCGAAGTCGCGCGCCGTCTCAAGATCTCGCCCGCCTACTTGAGCCTCATCGAGAAGGGCAAGCGCGTCGTTCAGCTACCCTTGCTGTTTCAGGCGATCGAACTGTACGGCGTCGCCATCGAAGACTTCATGGGCAGCCTCGGCGAACGCCGGGTCGACGACGGCCTTGCGCGGCTCCTCGACGAGCCCTTGTTGCGCTCGCTCAACCTCAGCGAGGACGATCTGGCGAGCATCAGCGCCGAGCCGCGAATGGTGGCCACGATCACGGCCCTCTTCAATCTCTACAAGAATACGCGCAGTCAGCTCGACCACGTCATGGCAAGCATCGCGCAACGGGAGCGGCAGGCGGACGACGACTCCGTTCGCTTCGACTACAGCCCGTACGACGAGGTGACGGACTTTCTCGAGCAGCACGCCAACTGGTTCGAGTCGTTGGAGGAGCGTGCGCAGCAGTTTCGGCGGGACTGTGCGCTTGGACGCCGTGTGACGAGCGACGACCTCGAACGCGGACTGCTGGCGCAGGTAGGCGTGCGCGTGCACCGAATTCCGGAGCGCACCGGCAGCTCCGTGATCCGCACGTGGAATGCCGACGAGCGCATCCTGACCATCTCGGAGGGGTTGTTCGAACAGCGACTGAAGTTCCAGCTAGCGCATACGATTGCGCTCGGGCTCTTTGACGAGGAAAAGCTACACAGGCCGATCCTCGAAGGCTACAGCGGCCAACACACCGAGACTCGGAAACTGATCAAGATTCACCTCGCCAACTATTTCGCCGGGGCGCTCCTGCTTCCGTATCCGGAGTTCTACCGGGAGGTGACGAGCACCCGGTACGACGTCGAGCTCCTCGCCCAGATCTTCGAGTCGTCGTACGAGACGGTTGCGCATCGGATGTGCAATCTGTCGGACCCGCGGCGCCGCGGCGTTCCGATGCACTTTCTGAGGGTTGACGTTGCCGGGAACATCTCCAAGCGCTACTCGGGTGACGGAATTCGGTTCCCCCACCAAGACGGCTCTTGCCCCAAGATGGCCGTCCATCTGGCGTTCCTGACGCCGAGCGTGATCACCAAGCAGTACTCGGCGTTTCCCGACGGCTCGACATATTTCTGCTTTGCCAAGGTCGTCAGCGAGCCGCAACAGGGTTCGCTCGTAAAGGGCACGACCTACAGCATCGGCCTCGGCACCCATGCGGACGACGCCAAGCATTTTGCATACGCCGACGACCTGCCATTTGCCGATCCGAAGAAGATGGCGGTGCCCGTCGGGACGACCTGCCGGTTCTGCGAGCGCACTGACTGCAACATGCGGTCGGCGCCCAGCTACAAGTTTGCATTCCGCGTCGACGAGTATACCAAGAAGGACAATTTCTTTTCGCCGCTAGTGAGCGGGGACTCTAGCGTGGATGTGCAGAAGCCGGCTCGCCGCAAGCCAACGGCGTGATATGATCGCGCCCCGGAGGTCAACATGCCGTCGTTCGATGTCGTTTCCAAACTCGACCAGCACGAAGTCGACAATGCACGCAATCAAGCGAGCAAAGAGCTTGCCCAGCGATACGATTTCAAGGGTACCGAGAGCACGATCGAGCAGACCGATGAAGGGATCGTCATTCGGTCGAACAGCGAAGGCCGACTCGACGCTGCGCGCGACGTGCTCGAAAGCAAGATGGTCCGCCGGCAAGTGTCCTTGAAGTCCCTCGACCCACAGCAAGCACAACAAGCAGGTGGCCAAATGTGGCGGCAGCTCATCAAGCTCAAAGAGGGAGTGTCCAAAGAGAAGGCCAAGGAAATCGTCAAGGCGATCAAAGACAGCAAACTGAAGGTTCAGGCATCGATTCAGGGCGACACGGTGCGGGTTTCCGGAAAGAAGCGTGACGATTTGCAGGAGACCATCGCGTTCCTCAAAGAGAAGGACTTCGATCTGCCGCTCCAATACGTGAATTTTCGAGACTGAGGCGGTTTACTTTGACCCAGACGAAACAAGAGTTGGTGGTCGGCTACCAGGGCGCCGAGGGCGCGTACAGCCAACTCGCTGCGATGCATCACTTCGCGAGCGCCCAGTCACCAATTCGCTGCGTGGGCTACCACAGCTTTCGGGAAATGCTCGACGCGGTGAAGGCGGGACAAGCCGACTATGCGGTGCTTCCCATCGAGAACTCGATCGCCGGGTCGATCAATGACAGCTACGACCTCCTCGCTAAGACGGGGCTCTTCCTCGTGGGAGAAGAGTTCCAGCCAATCGCGCATTGCCTGATCGGAGCGTCGGATGTGGCCGTGACAGACATTCGCCGCATTTACTCCCACCCGGTGGCGTTGGCGCAGTGTGGCGAGTTCCTCGAGACCCTCGAAGACTGCCACGTCGAAGCGTTTGTCGACACCGCGATGGCCGTCGAGAAGGTCAAGCACGACGCGGACCCGACTCAGGCGGCCATCGCGAGCGAAGAAGCGGCAGTGCTGCACGGCCTCCCAATCCTGCGCCGGGACATCGCGGACCACCCGGAGAACTACACGCGGATGGTCATCGTTGCGCGGGAGCTGGCCCATCACGAGCAAGGGGTGCCGTGCAAGACCTCGTTGATCTTTTCGACGATCCACGAGCAGGGCGCCTTGGCGCGGTGTATCGCCATTTTCGCCGAGCAAGGTCTGAACCTCACGAAAATCGAGTCACGACCCAAGCCGCACACGCCATTCGAATACGTTTTTTACGTCGACTTCGAGGGCAACGTCGATCGTGAGGCGACGCAGGCCGCACTTCGCGACCTCGAAGCGGTCACTACCTTTCTCAAGGTGCTCGGTTCGTATCCAATCGGCCGCGCCGGCGTCAGCTAGCGACCGCTTCGGCGACGTGCGCGAGCCGGTTGGCGTCGCTCGCGAGGCCGGCGGCCAGACACGTCGCCGACACCATCTTGAGGGCGGCGGCTTCTCCCGGGCCGTCTTGTTGAGCGCGCGCGCCGGCAAGCGCCTCGAGTGCATCGATCATCGCGTCGCGTGCGCGCCCGCGGGCCAGTTGTACGCAGGATGACGCGATTGCAATCCGGATGGCGGCTCCGGGAGACTGATTGGGGCTCTTCTTGGCGGCATCTAGGGCTTGTTTGGCCCGACGAACGTCGTCACGACTCACGTACGAGACGACGCGTAGGCAATGGGCGCCGGTGAGGTCGCCGCCTGCAGCAATGGAGGATTCGATCAAGGTGTCGAACTTGTCGTGGTCCTTTTCCTTGAGCGTTCGCACGATCTCTTCGACCGGGTCGTCTGGCTTCGCGTTGGGAACCGGGATCGTCGGCCTCTCCTCTTCTTCGTCCAGCGGTGGTCCCGATGGAAGCCGAACCGCTCGGCTGATTTCCGACGCGGCATCGCGGGTCTCCGCGTCGGGTTGATACTGAACTGCGGCGGCAGCCAGTCGCACCGCCGCAGTGGTGTACCCGTTGTCGGCGGCAAGGGAGCCCGCCTCGAGAATCGCGAGGGCGCCGCGCGCGAGGTCGCCTCCCTCGCACAGGTACGCCCCCACCGTGGCCGCCATCGACGGCCCGACCAGTGGCTCAGCCGTGTGAAGCGCGTGCGCGACGAACCGGTAAACCTCCGTCCGGCGCGCGGGTGGCATGCGCTGAACTACTGCCCTCCGAAGGAGCTCGGAATCGGGCTTGCCCTGCGGCGTCAAGAGGCCATCGTTGATCAGGGCCTCGAGGGCTCTGCGCCGTGTGCTCTCTCGTATTCCGTCCAGCGCAACCGCCGCGTCGACAACCTGTGCAGACGATGCGGGGAGGGCCGAGCACGCGACCTCGAGGAAACGCATCGATGATGTATCGAGCGTCGCGAACCGTTCTTCGAGGAGAGCGCGCGGGCCAATGTGTTGGCGCCGTTCAGCCGTCTCGTCACGCCAGACGAACGTGCCGCCGTCGTATACGAGGTCTCCAGTGGCGACCATGGTTCGCGCGGCTTCGGTGATTCCGAGCACCGTCGTGCCGCCGGTGATTACGAGCTGTGTGGCGATCTCCGCGTTGGCGTGTGGCCCGAGGATACCAGTAGCCACCACTAGCGCTTCGCTGGGATCGAGCGCAGGTACGTCGATCTTTGCCGCCCGCTGTACGCTGCGAAGGCCCGCCGGAACGCTCGACTCTGTCGTTCGGACGCACAGCAACGCGGCGACCGTGTCATCGGACAGGGCCGCACCAAGGACCTCGAGCGTTGCCGGATCGACCGCCGAGAGGCGATCGATGTAGATCCACGGAAGCCCGTGTTCCGTCCGCAGCGCGCGGCATGTCGCCTTGAGCGCATGGATCGTCGCCTCACGGGGCGGAGGAGTCGCGCAAGCGATGGCTTTGAGCGCGTCAGCCACTCCGGGTTCCGTCTTTTTCAAGGCTTTGCGCGTCGGCCCGAGCGTTCGCCAAGCTTTCAGGAGCGCAAGCCGAAGCCCCCCAAGCGGCTCCAGCCCGCCGGGAACCGCACCGATTTCCAAGAATACCGGGGGTCGGAGCTCGTCGCGTAGCGCAAACACTCCGGCGCGCGCCCCGACGCCCAGCGCCCCCTTCAAATAGAACGCGCAAGTCTGCGTCCCAGCGGCGGCCTTCTTCATCGGCTCGAGGGTATGACGCACGCTTGCCGGAATGGGGGCGGGCTGCAGCAGGCCCACCGACTGGCGGCACTTTTCGAGAAGTGGCCGGCTTCGGTCGATGGCCTCTCCGTGCAATGCAAAGGAGCTCGTGCTGACGGACCGCCCGAACAGATAGGTCCTCGAGGCGGCTTCACGGGACTCGACATCGAGCACGACTTCACCGGCGCGCGCCTGGTTGGCCAAGAGCTGCGCGCGGTCGATCGCGCTACCGCTATTCGTGAGATGTCCGGCGTCGTCTTCGGCCCGTCCAATGTCGCCGCTCGCGATGCCGAAAGCAATCGGAAGCCCTCCTGTTGGGACGGGCTGTGACTCGGCCTCGGCGAGCAAACGCAGGGCCAGGTTGATCGCGGTCTTGAGCTCGTGAAGCGCGAAGTTTGCGACCACCGTTCCTGCAAGGGACGACATCACCTCGCCGCCGCCACCTTGCACCTCGTTGGTGACGTACCGCGCCCACTGGCCGGCAGCGGCGGTCGTCTCCTCTTCTTCAAAGGCGGGAGGTAGGATCCTGTGCCAGAGGACGAATCGTTCCATCACGATGAACAGCTAAGCGGGTTCGCGCGCCAACGTCATGTCGGCCATCGCCTGAAAGATGCCCATACCCCCTCGTTGGGTCAAGATCCCACGCAGGAAGCCCCCTGTAAAGGGACTTGGCTTTCTCGACTTCCGAGTTCCGTATGTGCTAGCTGGGAATCATGTTGAAGGGGGCGCACATTCTGATCACCGGGGGCGCGGGGTTCATCGGGACCGCGTTGGCTGCTCGTTTGGCCGACGACAACCACATCCGGGTCCTTGATATCCTACGGCGAAACGCGCTTTCGAGCGCCGGCCTCGACAGGCATCCGAACATCGAGCTCGTCGTCGGCGACGTCCGGGACCTGACGGCGGTTCGCCGGGCGGTCACCGGTTGCGAGTACATCATCCACATGGCGTCGATTGCGGGCGTCGACACGGTCTTGAAGAACCCCGTCATGACGATGGAGGTCTCACTCGAAGGCACGATGAACGTCCTTCGCGCGGCCCACGACTGCACAGGCGTCAAGCGGGTGATCGATTTCTCCACAAGCGAGGTATTTGGTTCCTATGCGTTTCGCGTGCGGGAAGCGGACGTCACCAGCCTCGGCGCGGTCGGCGAAGCCCGCTGGACGTATGCGGTCAGCAAGCTCGCCACGGAGCACCTTGCTCACAATTACTGGAAGCAGTTCAACCTCCCAACGGTTGCGATTCGCCCGTTCAACATCTATGGGCCAGGGCAGGTTGGGGAAGGCGCGGTCCACGCGTTCGTCGTGCGGGCGCTCCAGGGCGAAACCCTTCGCATTCACAACGAAGGCGATCAGATTCGTTCGTGGTGTTACATCGACGACATCGTCGAGGCGATCCTCCTCGCCATGCAGCGCGAGGGCGCGGTTGGCGAGAGCTTCAACATCGGGAATCCGCGAAGCACCGTCACGATTTACCAGCTCGCCCAGCTGATCGTTCGCCTCACCGAGAGCAAGTCCGCGATCGAGTTCGTCGATTGGGACTTCCCGGACGTCGAGCTTCGCATTCCCGACGTAAAGAAGGCCGAGCAGATTCTCGGTTTCCGGGCGCATGTCGAGCTCGAAGAGGGGCTGCTCAACACGATCGAGTGGTACCGCCGCAAGCTCAGCGGCGAGGCGTAAAATGGCCGGCGGTTCTCCGCGGGCCTACGACCTGTCTGCCGCGCGTCCCGACGGTTGGTTCGAGCAGGTCCTCGAACAGTCCGAGGATTTCGAGAAGGCCGCGGAGCTCATCGGTCGCAGTACCCTCGGACTCGCCCTCATTGCCGGCGCGCGCATCGTCAGCCTGACCGCCAGTCCGCACTCGGAGAGCCCGACGACGGTGGAGTTTTCGATCGGTGAGGACCCCACGGTTCGGCAGGTTCCGCTTTCTGAATTCCGTGAGACGATTGGACAGTCACTGCTCACGCCGCTTCAGAGCTGGAGCCTTCCAGACGACGCCGATGCCGAGGCGCTGCAGGCGCACATCGGTGGGCGCTACATGCTCGAAGCCGCTTTGTTCCAGGTGGAGCCGCTCGAGCTTCGCGCTGACCTTGGCCTGTCCGAGATCACGCTCCAGTTCAACGAGCTTCGGCACGTCTTGGGGCTCGACGACTTCAGAGATGTCCTCGATGAACGCGTGCGCTCCGAGCTCGGGATCGGCCGGCAGAACGACAACGCGATCGACCTTGCGATCGTAGACCAGGCGGAAGACGCAAACGCTCACGGGAACTGGGGCGCCACGGTCGCGATGCTCAACCCCTGGTTGACTTCGATTTCCATGCTGCTGCGTACGGGGGAGGCGGAGGGTCTCAGCGAGGACGTCCACGGCAGGCTCTCAGTCAGCCTGGACCTGCTCGGCACCGCGTACGCAAACATGGGTGAGCTCGATGCCGCCAACGAAGTCTTGCGGCTGGGGATTCAATGGGCTGGCGAATCGGGAAAGGCCGGGGGCCTATTCCTGGCACTGGGACGCGCGTCGGCGGCGAGCGAGAAACACGGCGAGGCGATCGGGCTGTTGAGACGGGCAATCCGGCTCGGTGCGGAGGAGCGCGACGCGTTGCCGCTTCTGGCGCGGTCGTTGGGCGCTCGCGATCAGGTCTTGGCGGCGATGGTCTGCAGCGAGCGGGCGCGAGAGCTCGGCGCGGATGTCGCGGAGTCGGAGGCGGTCGTGGCCGATCTCCAGGCGCGTCTTGGGGAGGCCTGGCCACGGTTTCAAGCCTGGATGAGCGCTCCAGAGTAGCCGCTTTACTTTGCACCCGAGGCTTCGTACCGTAGCCGTTCGGATGTCGGGCTTTCTTTTGTCGATCGATCAGGGAACCACAGGTTCCACCGCGCTGCTTTTGTCTCCTGCGGGGCAGATTCTCGCGCGGGCAAATCACGAGTTTCCGCAGCATTTCCCGAAGCCGGGTTGGGTCGAGCACGACCTCGAAGAGATTTGGAAGAGCGTCCACGACGCCGTGGGCGAAGCCATCGAGCGGGCGGGGGTCGCGACGACCGATTGTTTGGGCATCGGTATCACTAATCAGCGGGAAACCACTGTCCTGTGGGACCGAAACACAGGCAAAGCGGTTCACAACGCCATCGTGTGGCAGGACCGCCGCACCGCCGACCGCTGCCAGGAGCTAAAGGACGCCGGCAAGGAAGAGATGTTCCGTCAGCGGACCGGCCTCGTGCTCGATCCCTACTTGGCAGGAACCAAGCTCGAATGGCTCCTCCGGCATGTCGATGGCGCGCGGGCGCGGGCCGAAAAGGGCGAGCTGGCTTTCGGTACAATCGATTCGTGGTTGGTGTACCGGCTGTCCGGCGGTCAGGCGCACGTGACCGACGCGAGCAATGCCTCGCGGACGCTGCTGTATGACATCGTGAAAGGACGCTGGGACGAGGAGCTCGCCGCCGAGCTGCACGTGCCGATGGCCTTGTTGCCGGAGGTTCGGACCTGCTCAGAAGTGTACTCGCACACCTCGGGCGTCCCGGGCCTACCCGATGGGATTCCCATTGCCGGGATGGCTGGTGACCAGCAGGCCGCTTTGTTTGGTCAGACTTGCTTCGAAGTCGGCGACGCCAAATGCACGTACGGTACGGGGGCGTTCCTGCTCATGAACACCGGAACCGAGCCCGTGCACTCCAACCACGGGCTGCTCACGACGATCGCGTGGCGCCTCGGCGACCAGACGGTGTACGCGCTCGAAGGAAGCTCGTTCATCGCCGGTGCTGCGGTTCAATGGCTGCGCGATGGGCTGGGGCTGATCAAGTCCTCCGATGAAATCGAAGCCAAGGCCCGAGAGGTCGACGAAACAGGTGATGTCGTGTTCGTGCCCGCTTTGGCGGGGTTGGGGGCGCCCTATTGGGACCCGCACGCGCGTGGCCTCATCTACGGACTTACGAGGGACACGACTGCCGCGCACCTGGCGCGAGCAACCCTCGAGGCCATGGCCTTTCAGATCGTCGACCTGGTCGATGCGATGCAGGCAGACGCGGGTCGCCCAATCAAACGTTTACGGGTCGACGGTGGTGCGGCCCGCAATGACTTACTCATGCAATTTGAAGCCGACATGCTCGGGGTGACGATTGACCGTCCCGAGAATGTCGAAACGACTGCTTTAGGAGCTGCTTACTTAGCTGGCATGGCCGTTGGTGTATTCGATGGTCTTAGATCTATTGTGGATGCTTACCGTATCGAGCGTAGCTTTGAGCCCCAGGTCACCCAACCCGTACGAGACGGGCACTTGAGGCGATGGCGCGACGCGGTACGGCGGGCGCGAAGTGAGATGGGAATAACATGAATGAGAATGATGTCGGGCAAGACACAGAAGACACAGAAGACAAAGAAGAACTAGATGTACCGGTAGCTTGGGAGGCACTCGAAGACGCTTTTGAAAACAACGCACCCGAAGTGCACAGCTACTTGCACTTCGATACTGGCGAGGTGATTCGCATCGTCGACGGGGTTGCAGACCCTTCGATGCATACACGCATCATTGGTGACAGCCGGTATCTGCGAATTGATCCGGTTTCGTCGCGCGAGCAGTATCGATGGATGGAGCGTTTCATCGCGACCGTCGAAGACGAAGAGCTGCGGCGAGGGCTCAACGTCGCGATAGACGGCAAGGGCGCGTTTCGACGTTTCAAGGACGCCCTGGTGAGCCACGCGGTGGATCGGGAGCGCTGGTTTGCCTTTCGATCCGAGCGCTTGCGATCCTGTATGGAATCGTGGCTGACCGCGCACGGGATTCACTCCGTGGAGCGACCCACGTGGCACGTTCCGACGGCCCAACAGGTCCAGGAAGATGAGCCCCAAGCCGAGAAGCCGGCCGAGGCGACGGACCCGCGGGCCAGTGCGGTCGCGCCGAGCGACGGCAATCGCAAGAGGCTCCACGAGCTCGTGGATGCTCTCTCGTCCCGAGACATGGAGATGGCAAGAACCTTCCTCGAATACCTCCGAGACCGGGTTCCCGCGTCGATGCGACGGGGCCAGGCCGGCTCCGAGCCTCCCGTCGCCGACGCGCTCCAGGCAGCGAAGTCCGAGTAGGAACCCCTCACGCTGACTTGAACTTAGGCGGGTGCAGATGACCCAACCACTACATATTGTGGGGGTCACGCACTGACCCTCGCTTCTGGTCGCGTAAAGCGTTGCAATATCGTATGTTCAGTGATAGCCACGTCCAACTACTCCTTTGGGGGGCATCGTGAAGATTAAGAAGCTCCAAATCGTTGGCTTCAAGTCCTTCGTCGACCAGACGACGGTCCATTTTGACCACGACATTACTTGTGTCGTCGGGCCGAATGGGTGTGGCAAATCGAACCTCGTCGACGCTATCAAATGGTGCATGGGCGAGCAGTCGCCGTCCCGACTCCGCGGCAAGCACATGGAGGACGTGATTTTCAGTGGGGCCGAGGGGCGCGGACCCCACGGATTTTCTGAGGTTACCCTCACGTTCGACAACACCGACGGCCTCGCCCCGCCCGAATATAGCGACTACGCCGAGATTCAGGTCACGCGGCGTCTCGATCGCCAGGGCAATAGCGATTACCGCATCAACAGGACTCCCGTCCGGCTGCTCGACATCACCAATTTGTTCTTGGGCACCGGCGTTGGCAAGCGCGCGTACTCGATCATCGAGCAGGGGCGCATCGGGTACATCGTCACCTCCAAGCCGGAGGATCGTCGTTCGATGATCGAAGAGGCCGCGGGCATCAGCAAGTTCAAGCTGAGTAAACGCACTGCCGAACGCAAGATGGACCAAACGCGTCAGAATCTCTTGCGCGTCACCGACATCATTGGTGAGCTCGAGCGCAGTCTGGCGTCGCTCAAGCGGCAAGCGCAAAAGGCCGAACGCTACAAGCGATACAAGACGGAAATGCGCGACCTCGACTTGTGGGTCGCGTCGCACCGTTTCCTGGAGCTGCGCGGACAGATGGGTTCTGTTTCCGTCTCGCTATCGAAAGCTAACGAGGATGTGCAATCGAGTCGGCGCACGTTGATCGCGAAAGAAGCATCGGTCGAAGCAGACCGTGTTTCGTTGCAGCAGATGGGCTCGGAGGTCGAGCGCGGACAAGGGCGCGCGTACGAGCTCGACAACCTGGTTCGCCAACTCGAAGGCTTGATCCGCCAACAACAGGACCGACAAACTGCGTTGGTCGAGCGCAAAGAGTTAGCGACCCGCGAGCTTCGACAACTGGAGGGGCAGCGCGATGGGTTGCAACAAGAAGTGTCGAGCGTCCGACTCTCCCTGAGCGAGCTCGAGTCCCTCGAAACCGAGGCGGGGCAGCTTCTGTCAGAGGTCGAAGCAGAGCTTCAAGCCCGCAAAAACACTGCAGAAGAGGCCGAGGTGGCCCTGCAGAACGCGCGCGCCCGGCTGGCGGAGGGTCATGCCCGCGTTGCGGGTGCCGAGGCAGTGCTCAATGGTTACGACGCGCGGCGCAAAGACATTCGCGGGCGTCTCGAACGCTTGCAAGAGGAGTTGCAGACGCTTGCGACGCGTGAGGTGGAGTTCACGCAACAGGGCGGAGAGCTCGAGGCCCGCATGGTTGGACTGCGGAGCGGCAAGTCCGCGACGGCCGAACGTCAAACCGAGATCGAGACATCGCTGTCGACCGGCAAGGACGCGTTGCACCGGGCAGACGGAGAGGTCGACGGGCTTCGCGAGAAGCTTGCGGTAACGAGGTCGAGGCTGCGCTCACTCAACGAAATTCACGAGCGCTTCGAAGGCGTGGGCGCTGGGGCGCAAGCGGTGATGACCGGATATGCCAATGCCTCGGGCGACACGGGTCGTTCCGGCTTGGTCGGCTTGGTTGCCGATCGCTTGGAGTGTCCCGCGGAGCACACGCGGGCCTTGGGTGCTGCGCTTGGCGGGTCGCTCGAGTACTTACTCGTTTACGACACTGACGCGGCGTTGCGCGCGGCCGACTACCTCGCACGTGAAGAGAAGGGCCGCGCGACGTTCCTTCCGCGTTCGCCGCGCGGAGCGCCGCGAATCGTGCCGCAGTTCCCCGCGGGGATGGGCATCGTTGGGCCGCTGCTGACGCTCGTTCGATACTCGCACGCCGACGAAGCGTGGGTACGTCACTTGTTGTTCGATGTCTTGGTCGTCGACACCTTGCAAACCGCCGCGCGCCTCCATCGACAAGGGTTCCAAGGGAAGCTGGTCACACTCGACGGGCAGGCCCTGCTCGCCGACGGTGCGGTCGTTGGTGGAGCCAAGGATGAGTCGGCAACGCATTTACTCAGGCTCAAGCGTGAGATCCGCGAGCTCGAGGAGGCGGCCGCATCCGAGGGCGCCGAGCTCGACGGCGCCACGGCCAATCAGGGGCGGCTCCGGGCCAACATTGCTGAGCGACAGGCCGCCATCGATTCGGCCAGGGTCCAGGCCCACGACGCCGAGCTGGAAATCCTGGGCGCCGAGCGAGACCTCCGGGTCGTCGAAATGGAGATTCGTCGCATCGAAGAGCGTCGCCGGGAGATCGCCAACGCCGAGACTGAAGGCCGCGCTGCTCTGTCCGAGGTCGACGTCGACGAAAGCAATACCAGGCGCCAGCTCACGGATGCCCAGCGCGACGTGGCCGACGCCGAAGAGGCCTCCCAGGTCGCCGAGAGCGTGCTCTCCGAGCGGCGCCGGGTCGTCGACGAGCAAGCAGCGAAGGTCACGGAGGTCAAGGTTGGTGCGACGCAATCCCGCGAGCGCGCCGACCGCGAGCGCTCCTTGTTGGGGCAGCTCGACCGTTCGATTTCCGAGCTCGACGCGCGCGAGGCTCGGCTGCGCGACGATGTGGCGATCGCCGATCGCGATCAGGGTCAAGCGGCCGGGCGCATCCTCTTGCACCGCGGCCGCCTGAGCGAGACGGCGCACGACGCAGGTGTGGCCCGAGAAGGGCTTTCGAGTCAGCGCGCGCGGTTCGACGAAGCGCAGACCCAGCTCGGGGAGTCTGAGGCGTCACTCAAGAAGCTGCGCTCCACCATTGACGAGCAGTCCACCGAGCTGAACGAGCTGACGCTTCGCGAGCGGGAGTTGACCTTGTCGCTCGAGCACCTCGACGAGCAGGTTCTCGACAAGCATCGCGTTGAGCTCGCGTACGTCATCGGCGACCACCACGCGCGGCCCGTGCCCGATGCCGAAGTCACCGCCCGCGCTGAAGAGCTGCAACGGCTGATCGACCGCATGGGTGAGATCAACCTCACCGCGATCGAGGAGTACGAAGAAAACGCAGGGCGCTACGAATACCTCACCAGTCAACGCCGTGACCTCGAGGACGCCCTCACCAAGCTCGAGAAAGCGATTCGTCAGATGAACCGCGAGAGCAGGGCGCTCTTCCGAGAGGCGTTCACCGCGATCAACGAGCGCTTCAAGCGCATTTTCCCGCTTCTTTTCCGCGGGGGGAAGGCCGAGCTGAAGCTGACCGAACCGCAAGACATGCTGGAAACGGGCGTCGATATCATCGCTCAGCCTCCGGGCAAGCGCCTCGGCTCCCTCGAACTGATGAGCGGCGGCGAAAAAGCCCTCACCGCGGTCGCGATGATTTTCGCCATCTTCCAGTACAAGCCAAGCCCGTTCTGCCTGCTCGACGAGGTCGACGCCCCGCTCGACGAGGCCAACATCGGCCGTTTCGCCGAGGTCATTCAGCAAATGACCGACCGCTCCCAGTTCATCATCATCACCCACTCCAAACGCACCATGGAATTCGCCGACGTCCTCTACGGCGTCACCATGGAACAACCCGGCGTCTCCAAACTGGTCTCCGTAGAGCTACGCGGCAAAAAACGCCCCATCGCCGACGCGGCAGAATAGGGGACACTCTGCGGGTCCCCGACTCCGTGAAATCACGCCGTTCCCCAACGACCAACCACATCGCATGAGCGTATCCAACCCTGGTGGTGCCGAGCGTAGCATGGGGTTTTTGGACCTTGGGTCCGGTGTCGGCCTCGTGGTCGCAAACATGATCGGCGCGGGCGTCTTCTTGAGCGCCGGCTTCATGGCTCAGGAGCTCAGCGCCGGATGGATCCTCCTGGCATGGGTGGTTGGGGCGCTGCTCGCGATGGCGGGCGCACGCACCTACGCCGAGGCCGCTGTGTTGATTCCGCGGTCCGGTGGAGAGTATCGTTATCTCTCGGAGCTACTTCACCCCGCGGTGGGTTACCTTGCCGGTTGGGCGTCGCTGCTCGTGGGTTTCTCGGCCCCGACGGCAATCAGCGCCTTCGGGGCGGCGGCCTTCATTTTCGCGGTGTTCGGCGCCGGCGACGCGCGCTTGGGAGCGACCGCGCTGATCGTTACACTGACGGCGTTCCACGCGGTCGGACTCCGTTTGTCGAAATGGACGCAGAACGGACTCGTCATCATCAAGGGCCTCCTCGTCCTCGCGTTCATCGCGCTCGGCTTGTCCATGGGCGACAACCAATGGCCAACCTGGGTCCCCGTAAACGAGTCCACCGGTACGGCACTTCCCTTTGCGACGAGCCTGTTCTTCGTGGCCTACGCGTTCTCGGGGTGGAACGCTGCGGCTTACGCGGCCGAGGAGTTTCGAGCGCCGCGTCGGGATGTGCCGCGCGCCATGTTGATCGGTTGCGCGCTAGTGGGGACCGCGTACCTCCTCGTGAACTGGGTTCTCCTCTCCAATCTCACCCCGGAGCGTGCAGGAATCGTTCTTCAGTACGAGGAGGGAAAAGTGACCCTGGGACATCTGGTTGCACGGGACTTCCTGGGGGATGCGGGCGCCAACGCCATGTCGATCGGCATCGCGGCGATCATGGTATCGAGCGCCAGCGCGATGCTTCTCGTGGGGCCCCGGGTCTACGCAGAGATGGCCCGCGACGGATTTCTTCCGTCGTTCCTGCGTGCCAAGCCGGGGTCGCCGCCTCGGGCGTCGGTGGTTCTCCAAGGCGCGCTCGCGATCCTCCTCCTCTACGTGCACACGATCGGGGAGCTCCTCAGCAACGTGGCCGGCATTCTCGTCTTCTTCTCGGCGCTGGTTGCGATCGGCCTGTTCCGCGTGAGGCGACACAAGCCAAACCTCCGCGCCCCTCGACCTCAGGCCTTGATCGCTGCGGCCATCTATGCCGGCTCCTCGATTTGGATGCTCTACAACGCCTTCAAGACCGAAACAGGTCTGATCCCTTGGATCGCCGTCGCCGTGGCGGCAGGGCTCGTGGGCTACTCCTTGGCCCCGAAACAGACTAGCTGACGATCGAGTCGAGTGCGGCTGCGTGCGAGTCGGCGAGCTCTTCGATCGGGACTTCGCAAACGCCGTCGATAGCCAGCGTTTGGCCGGTGACCCTTCCGATCTTTTCGAAGGGCACGCCGTAACGCTTGCAGATGTTACCTACCTCGCCGACGTTGCCGGCCGGGAGGCTCACGACGATACGTGAAGGCTCCTCGCTGAAAAGCAGGGCATGTGCAGGAGCGTCCTCGCTCGAGGGGAGGGTGACACGCGCGCCGTGCCCAGTTGCAATGCACGACTCAGCCAAGCAGACCGCGAAGCCTCCGTCGCTGATGTCGTGTGCGCTCTTCACCAATTTGGTGCGCGCAAGCTCGAGCATCGCGTGCTGAAGAGCCGCCTCGGCTTCGAGATCGATGCCGACCGGGGCGCCCGTCACCGAGCCGGTGCGTTGGACGAGCCATTCCGATCCGCCGAGCACGCCGCGAGACGGCCGTCCGAGATGGGCAATGACGTCGCCTTCGCCGACGAACCCAAGCCCCAGCCGATGCTCAGCGTCTTCGAGCTGACCGACGACGGCAACCGTCGGCGTGGGCAGGATCGCTTTGCCGTCGGTCTCGTTGTAGAGGCTCACGTTCCCGGAAACAACAGGAGCGCCGAGTGCGGCACACGCCGCCGCCAAGCCGTCGATCGCCTGCGCGAAGCGCCACATTTGTTCCGGCACTTCGGGGTTTCCGAAGTTGAGGCAGTCGGTGAGGCCGAGTGGCTTGGCGCCGACACACACGACGTTGCGCGTGCACTCGGCCACCGCCATTGCAGCCCCGCCGAACGGGTCGAGCTCCACGTGCCGGCCGTTGCAGTCGGACGAGATCGCGAGAAACTTCTCGCGCGTTCCCGAGGCATCCTCGCAGAAAACGCGAATCACCGCCGCGTCGCCTTCGCCAGGACGGATGACAGTGCCGTCCCGGACGATGTGATCGTACTGGCGCCAGATCCAGGAGCGGCTTCCGATGTTGGGCGAGCCGATCAAGCGCACGAGCTCAGCGCCCAAGTCGTCGGGGGCGTCGCCCGTCATCGTCATCAAAGTGGCATGCTCGGCGCGCGCCTCTTGAGGGCGGTCGTACTTAGGTGCGGCGTTCGTCAGTAAGTCGACTGGCAGATCCACCACGACGACCGGGTCGGGCTCGCCGGTGCCATCGAACGGGTCATACCCGGGCGTTGCTTTGCAAACGAAGCGTCCCGTGTCGGTTACGCGGCCAACGATAGACGCGTCCAAGTCCCATTTTGCGCACAGGTCGAATACCTCTTGCTCACGCCCCTCTTTGGCGACCATCAGCATGCGCTCCTGCGACTCGCTCAGAAGCATCTCGTAGGGGCTGAGCGCTTTGGTCCGTCGCGGAATCGCGTCTAGGTCGAGCTCGATGCCGTTGCCTGCGCGGTCTGCCATTTCGACCGACGAGGAGGTGAGACCCGCGGCGCCCATGTCCTGCACGCCCGACAGGCAATCGGTCGCAAAGATCTCGAGGCAGGCCTCGAGGAGCAGCTTCTCCATGAACGGGTCACCGACTTGCACGGTTGGGAGCTTGCTGTCTGTCTCTTCTCCGAACTCGGCACTGGCCATCGTGGCCCCATGAATCCCATCACGGCCGGTCTTTGCGCCGACGTAGATGATCGGGTTGCCGACGCCTTCGGCAACACCGAAGAAAAGCTCGTCGGTTTTGGCAATGCCCACCGTGAACGCATTGACCAGGATGTTTCCGTCGTAGCTCTCGTCGAACTGCACCTCGCCGCCCACCGTCGGGACACCGATGCAGTTGCCGTAGCCGCCGATGCCAGCGACCACACCCTTGACCAGGTGAGGGGTCTTCGGATGGTCGGGCCGACCGAATCGAAGCGAGTTCAGTGATGCCACTGGGCGCGCGCCCATCGTGAACACATCCCGCAAGATGCCCCCGACGCCCGTCGCTGCGCCCTGGTACGGCTCGATGTAAGACGGGTGGTTGTGAGACTCCATCTTGAACACCGCGCAAAAGCCGTCGCCGATGTCCACCGCGCCGGCGTTCTCACCGGGCCCCTGAACGACCTGTGGGCCCGTCGTGGGCAGACGCCCAAGGTGAATGCGCGACGACTTGTAGGAACAGTGCTCGGACCACATCACGCTGATGACACCGAGCTCCGCATAGCTGGGCGCGCGGGAAAGCGTGCTCAAGACGCGGTCCCATTCGTGCTTGGCCAAGCCGAACTCGCGCGCGATTTCGGGTGAGCTGTCGGGCTCTCCGGGAAAGTTCGCTGGTGTGCTCATTCGAACCCCAAGTGACGCCGAAGCGAGGTGAACAACGAGAGACCGTCGTCGTTGCCGAGGATGACCTCGCTTGCCCGTTCGGGATGCGGCATCATGCCGAGAACGTTCTTGTCGCGGCTGTAAACGCCCGCGATGTCACCCACCGATCCGTTTGGGTTTGCATCGCTGCCGTTTGGGGCGTCGCCTTTGTGTGTGCTGTAGCGGAAGGCGATTTGGCCGTTGCGCTCGAGCTCGGCGAGCCCTTCGCTGGTCGTGTGATAGCGGCCGTCTGCATGTGCGATCGGCAGACGGAGGACGGTGCCCTTGCCCATGTTGGTAAAAGGACCTTCGTTCTCGACGCGCAGATGAATGTCGCGACACTCGAAGCGAAGATGGGCGTTCCGCGTCAACGCGCCGGGCAGCAAGCCCATCTCGGTTAGAATCTGGAAGCCATTGCAGATTCCGAGGACAGGCCCGCCGCGGCTGGCAAACTCGCGGATTGCGTTGTCGATGGGGCTGAAGCCTGCGATCGCGCCGGCACGAAGGTAGTCGCCGTAAGAGAAGCCCCCCGGAATGACGACGGCGTCGGCGTCACCCAGGCTGGTTTCTTTGTGGAAGGCGTACCAGGCGTCCGCGCCCAGAACGTCGCGCACCGCATGCAGCGCGTCCCAGTCGGCATTTGAGCCCGGAAATTGTACGACAGCGACTCTCATCAGGCGGTTTCCGTGTCCTCGGCGCGCGGAGCATAGATCGGACCGAGCTTCAGGCAACGTGGAAGCGCCACTATCGAATCGGCTCGAAATAACGGTGGGCGATGTCGTGCCCGAGGCCGTCCACCGGGGTGATCCGGAAGACGATCGTACCGCGGCACGTCGATGCATCGACGACCCCATAGGCGCGGCTGTCCTGCCCCATGTAGGCACGGTAGTCGCCAAGTAGGTAGAGCTCACCGGCCCCAACTTCGGTCTTCCGAACTAGATGCCGTCCCTTGGCCTCCATGAAGATTCGATGGATGTGGGTTCCGAAGTACTCGTCGCCCCACACGACCGATCTGGCGCGGTCATTGTCGGCGTTGTAGAAAGACACCTCGCCCTGCTGATCGAAAGTCACGAGCTCGCCGTCGATGCGGAGCTCATCGCCGTAGGAGTCGATGACCATACCCCCGGTGGCCGCTACGCGGGCGACGACCCAGCCATCCTCGGTGGGGTGCTGGCATACGGCAATGGACCCGATGTCCGGGGTAGCTCTCTTGTTGATCAGGACCCGCTCGCCCCGAAGCAGCGTGGGAGCCATCCCATTGTGCCCGACCTCGGCCATGTCGAACACCAGCACCTTGAGCACCAACGCGATGACGATGATGCCGGCGCCTACCCACGACAGGCATCCAAACCCGCTGCGAACCGCTCCCACAATGCTGGCTATTCGCCGCTTGCAGGGTTCTTGTCAAGCGCGCGCAGGAATTGGCGTAAGGTCTCACCAGGCTGGTTCGCCGAGTAGATTGCCCGGCGGATTGCGACGCCGAATGCGCCAGTCGCGAGCACAGCCTTGCAATCCTCGGCTCCAATGCCCCCAAGCGCGTATGTCGGAATCCCGACGTTGGCGATCGCGTCGCGAAGTCCGTAGATGCCGATCGGCTGGGCCTTGCCTGGAACGTGGAAGACGGGGCTCAAGAATGCATACGTCGCGAGATCGCGCTTGGCAGCCTCGAGGCCTGTCCGGTCGTGTCGTGAGACCCCGATGATTGCAGGCGTTGGCCATTGGTGGCGGACGTCCGTCGCGCGGAGGCCGAGCTCGGGGAGGTGCACGACGTCTGCGCCGACGATCTGGGCGACGTCTACCCGTCGGTTGACGGCCAATAGGCTGCCGGCGGCCTGCGTCACGTCGCGCAGCTCCCGGCCCCAAGTCACCAGTTGGCGATCGGATACATTCTTAGCCCTAAGCTGCACGCCCACCAGGCCAGGCGTGCACCCTTCGAGGGCGCGTCGAACCGGGGTCACCGGACCGTCGGGATGACTCGGGTCGGTAATGATCCAGATCCGCGGAAGAGCTGGGGTCATTGTCCGGACGCTAGGATCGGCCGTCTTGCTCGGAGCCGATGACGCCTTCGAGCGGACTCGATGCCGTTGCGTAGAGCTTGCGTTGAATGCGGCCGGCGAGGAATGCATCGCGGCCGGCCTCGACACCAGCCTTCATTGCGCGCGCCATCCGAACCGGGTCTTTCGCGCCAGCGATCGCCGTGTTCATCAACACGCCGTCGACGCCGAGCTCCATCGCGATGGCGGCATCAGACGCCGTGCCGACCCCCGCATCCACGATGACCGGCACGTTGGCGTGCTTCACGATGATCTCGATGTTGAAGGGATTGCGAACGCCGAGCCCACTGCCGATCGGTGCAGCGAGGGGCATGACCGCCGGGCAACCCAGATCCTCCAGGCGACGCGCGGCGATTGGGTCGTCGTTGAAGTAGGGCAGAACGATGAATCCCTCGTCCACGAGTACTTTGGCGGCTTCGAGCGTCGCGGGGACGTCGGGGAAGAGAGTTTTTTCGTCGCCGATTACCTCGAGCTTGACCAGCGGTGTGTCGAGCAGCTCCCGCCCCAACCGCGCGGTGCGAAGCGCGTCCTCGGCCGTGTAGCACCCGGCGGTGTTTGGAAGGAGCGTGTAGTTGCCTTCGCGGAGAACCGTCATGATCGAATCGGCGCCCGTCGCCTTCAGATCTACGCGGCGCACTGCGACCGTGACGACTTCGCAGCCCGACGCTTTCAACGCCCCCCTGGCGGTGTCGAGATCCGGGTACTTGCCCGTCCCCGTGAACAAACGCGAACGAAACTCGAACTTGCCGATCTTCAGGACATCTTCGGACACCTAACCACCTCCTACGAAATGGACTACTTCGACCCGGTCGCCCTCGTTGAGCCCTGTGCTCTCGTGTTGTGCGCGCGGAACGACTTCTTCATTGCGCTCTACAGCGACCAACGTGTCTGCCAGGCCGAGTGAGGCGAGCAGTTGCTTCACGGTCATGCTTGGCCCGACCTGCCGTTCTTCGCCGTTGACCACGAGTTGCATCGACCGTGAGCGTAGAGCGACCCCTGCGGCGCTGCAAGCGGGTTCGAGGATGGGCGCACTCACCTGCGGATGATAGGCTCGGCCGTGTGAACCGAATCGTGCAGGGTGACAACTTGGAGGTCCTCGAGACGCTCCCGCGCGAGCTTGCGCGGCTGATTTACATCGATCCGCCGTTCAACACGGGACGCAAGCAGTCCCGCCAGAGGATGCAGGTGCGGGTGGCCGAGGAGGGTGAGCGACGGGGCTTTGGCGGCCGGCGCTACGATGTCGAGCCGATCGACAGCCCGACCTACGAAGACGAATTCGATTCGTACATTCCATTCCTGATGAGCCGCATCGAAGCCGCGCTGCCGTGCCTGACCCCCGATGGGTCACTGTTCGTGCATCTCGACTATCGAGAAGTGCATTACGTGAAAGTCGCGCTGGACCGACTCTTGGGCAGGGATCATTTTCGAAACGAGATTATTTGGGCGTATGATTTCGGTGGGCGTCCGAAGCGATGGTGGCCGGCCAAGCACGACACCCTGCTTTGGTACGTCCTGGACCCAAAGCGCTACGTGTTTCAGTTCGATGAGATGGATCGCATTCCGTACATGGCGCCGGGGCTCGTGGGGAAAGAGAAAGCCGCCCGCGGCAAGACGCCAACCGACGTGTGGTGGCACACCATCGTGCCGACGAATGGCAAGGAGAAGACCGGGTATCCCACGCAGAAGCCGTTGGGCGTGCTCGAGCGCATCATCAAGGTGCACACGGAGCCCGGGGACACGGTACTCGACTTCTTTGCCGGGAGCGGAACGACCGGTGAGGCGGCCGCGCGTCTTGGCCGAGGCTTCGTCCTCATCGACGAGAGTCCAGACGCGATCGCGATCATGCGTACGAGGCTCGCGAAGTGGGATCCCGTGATCGAGGTGCATGCCCGAGATCAGCGGGGCACGAGCTCGACTTCGAACACATGAGGCCAGAGCTTGCCCGTGAGCAAGAACGTCTTCGACTCCGGCTTGTAAGCGATCCCGTTGAGAACGTCGGCGCGCCTTGCTTCGCTGCGCGACAGTAAACCGCTTGCATCGATCGTCGCAGTGACGCGCCCGCTCTTGCGGTCAATGCGCAGGATTTCGTTGCTTTGCCAGATGTTGGCGTAGACCTCCGAGCCTGTGCACTCGAGCTCGTTGAGCTTCCGCACGGGATGTCCGTTCTTCAATACAGTTACCTCGCCGAGTAGCGCCATCGACTCCGGGTCGCGGAGCTCCAACATCGAGGAGCCATCGCTCATCACTAGCGCCGTCCCGTCGTAACACAGGCCCCAACCCTCGCCGCTGTAGCTGAGAGCTTTGTGCTCCTCGAGGGTCGTCAGGTCCGACACGAACGCGAGGCCCGCGCGCCAGGTGAGTTGAATCAAGCGATCGTCGACACGTGCCAGGCCCTCGCCAAAGAATCGCGACTCCAATTTGCGCTCCGCGAGCACTTTGCCGTCCTCGAGCCGGACCTTGCGGAGCGAAGAACGCCCGTATTGGCCGGTGCTCTCGTACATCGCGTCCTCGTGCCAGATGAGCCCTTGCGTAAAGGCGTCCGCCGCGTGCGGGTACTTACGAACGACGCGCACGCGAAGCGCCTCGACCTCTGGGGCCGCCGCGGGGAGAGCGGGTTCCCTTGGCGTGATGTCTACCGGGGCGACGGTTTCTTCGGCGGGCTCGCGGAAGCCCGGCGCGAGCGCGATGCCAACCGCGATGAGACCGCCAGCGAGCAGCCCGCCCCAGAGCACGCGCGTGGAACGCTGGTCGGCGCGCTTCCCCGCCTCCGTGTGGCGTCGTTGAGCCCGTGCCATGCAGAGAAGAGCGTAGCCCCCCAGCGTTAGGACGCCAATGCTTGACGGAGGCGGCGCCAACCGTTAGCCCCAACCCGTGCGATCCGATTTACCCAGGCCTTTGAGGCCGCGCGTGCAGAGTGCGGACGCATCCGTGCGGCCGACGCGCGCCGAGGTGCTGCTCGACGCGATCGGACACAACCTGCGGGTGGTGCGGGACGCGGTGCAGGGCCGCAAGGTCCTCGCGGTGGTGAAGGCCGATGCATATGGGCACGGCGTGGTCCCCGTCGCTCAACGCTTGCAGGCGGACGGGGTCGACGGTTTTGGTGTCGCCCTTGCCGAAGAAGGGATCGAGCTTCGTGAGGCCGGCATCGACCGCGCGATTCTCGTCCTCAATGGAATCAGCGGTGGCGCCCACCGAGACATCATCGCGGCCGGGCTCACCCCTGTCCTCTACGAGATCTCCGAGGCGAGCGCCTTCGATGCGGTTTCCGGGGACCGCGCGATCGACGTGCACCTCAAAGTGGACACTGGGATGGGTCGTCTCGGCGTGCCGCTCGGCGAGCTCAGTGAGTTCCTCCGCGAGCTCCGGCGATTCCCTTCGATTCGTATTGCGGGACTCATGACTCACCTCTCGACGGCCGATGTCGATCCAGACTACGTCGCGGAGCAAATCTCGGGCTTTGCCCGAGCGCAAGGCCTCGTTCGCCGCTTCGGCCACGAGCCGGTCGTCTTGCATGCCGCCAACAGTGCGGCTTGTTTCCGGCATCCCGAAACCCATTTTGATTGGGTGCGCCCGGGCCTCGCCCTATACGGCTATCCGGGATCCGACACCATCGATGCGCCGCTTCGCCCTGCAATGCGCTGGCGCACTGAGGTTCTTCGAGTTCGGACGCTCGGGCCGGGCGACTCCGCGGGCTACGGGCGTTCGTTTCGCGCGACGACGGAGACTCTCTTGGCGACGATTCCGGTCGGGTACGGAGACGGCCTGCTGCGCTCCGCTTCGAATCGCGGTCATGTGTTGATTCGCGGTGTCCGCTGTCCCATCGTGGGAAATATCGCGATGGACCTCACCACCGTCGATGTTTCGGGCGTTCCCGATGTTGCGATTGGCGACGAAGCGTTGCTGCTCGGCGAGCAGAACGGCGCCATTCTCGACGCGTGCGACCTCGCGGCCGCGGCTAGAACCATCCCATACGAGGTGCTGACCAACGTGTCGCGCCGAGTCCCCCGTGTGTATCTGAATGGCTGACGTCCCGGGGCCGAACCATGTTATGAAGCCTCGTGCCTGACGCCGCGCCCACCGCGTCCGCGACCCCGGAAAAGGCGTCGAAGCTACGCGCTGCAGCGCGTGACGCCGGCGAGTGGCTCATCCGCGCGCTCCTGTCGCCATTCGTCGAGATTAGCGCGCTCTTCAGGCTCCTTTGGGAGGCGGTTTTTTGGGGTATCCGCCCACCGTACCGTGGCCGGCTCTTCGTCGAAGCGATGGAGTTCATCGGCATTGGCTCGATCTTCCTCGTCTCGCTGACTGCGGTGTTCGTCGGGGGTGTGCTTGCCCTGCAGCTCGTCGACGGCTTTCGCGACTTCGGCGCCGAGAACCAAACGGGCGCCGTCATCGGGCTCGCGTTGGCGCGTGAGGTGGGGCCGGTGTTTGCCGCGCTCATGGTCACGAGTCGGGCGGGGAGTGCGATGACGACGGAGCTCGGCTCGATGCGCGTCACCAATCAGATTGACGCACTCGTCACCATGGCAGTCAATCCGGTGCAGTACTTAGTGGTCCCAAGGCTGGTCGCCGGTTTCGTCATGGTCCCGATCCTGACGATGCTCTTCAACGTCGTCGGGGTGTTTGGGGCGTTCTTCGTGGCGGTATCGCTTCTCGGACTCGACCCGGGCGTGTTCATGGACCGGTTGAAGTGGCTCGTCGATTGGGACGACGTTTCACAGGGTCTGATCAAATCAATGGTCTTCGGGGTTGCTGTCACGCTCATTGCGTGCCGCCAAGGATTCTACGCGCAGGGTGGCGCCGCGGGAGTAGGGCGCGCGACCAACCGTGCCGTGGTACAGAGCGCCATTGCCATCCTCATGCTGGACTATCTCGTGACGAGCCTCGTTCTGGGGCAAGGGTTCTTCTGATGAAGGTCTTTCGAGGCAACTTGATGCGTTTGACGCGGCCTCCGTTGCCCGTGCAAGCGAAGGGCGACCCGGTTCACGTCCGGATTCGCGATGTACACAAGAGCTACGGCGACCATCACGTGCTCAACGGCGTGTCGCTCGATATCTATCGCGGGAAGACAAACTTGATCATTGGTCCTTCCGGGTCGGGCAAGACGGTGCTGATGCGTCAGCTGATTCGCCTGGAGAAACCTGACGCGGGCGAGCTTCTGGTCAACGGCGTGGACTTCGCCAAGCTCGAGGGCCTCAACCTCGCGGCCATGCGCCGCACCTTCGGGATGGTGTTTCAGATGTCGGCGCTGTTCGACTCCATGACGGTGTTCGACAACGTCGCGTTCCCGGTGCGGGAGCATACCGATCTTTCACGCAAAGAGGTGCGCGCTCGCGTCATGGATCGGTTGTCGGCGCTCGGGGTGGCTGACGCAGCCCACAAACTTCCCGCCCAGCTCTCCGGCGGCATGCAAAAGCGCGTTGCTGTCGCGCGCGCGATGATTTTGGAGAGTGAAATTTTGATCTACGACGAGCCAACCACCGGCCTAGATCCAATCACCACGGAGATGGTCGACGACTTGATCACCGAAGCGGAGGAGATGTTCGGCGTGACGTCGATCGTGATCAGCCACGACATGGCCTCGGTGGTCCGCATCGCCGACCACCTCAGCTTCCTGCATCAGGGGCAAATCACGGCGACGGGCACACCGCAGGACTTGCTACACAGCGAGCATCCGGCGACTGCGGAGTTTGTGCGGGCTTCGCGCATCAGTTTGGACTGAATAACGCGTCGGCTCTACGGGGCCGGGACCGCGAGCACACCGCCGCAGGCGGTTTCGTTCATGTATATGCCATCTTCGTTTGGGCCCATCGCGGTGTTGTCTCCCGAGGACGCGCCGATCTTGTAGTCGGCGTCGCTGTAGGCGAGGAACACGCACATTTCATGGCCAGCCAGCCCATAAGTTAGAGGCTGGTCGGTGTCGTTGATGTAGCCGCATTCAACACGTAGCTTCGACGCGTTTCGTGAGTTGATCGGCGGATCGAGCGTGATGCCGAGCGGTTCTCCGATCGAGTTGCTCAGTTCGAAGATCGTTCGATCGCCTCCATCCTCGTCGACGAAGCTGAGCCGGAAATAATTTCCCCACTCGTGGTAGTGCGCCAGAACGTAGTAGATATTGTAATCGGAGGGGATTCCGATGTCGCACGTCATTCCGAATCGCGACTCCGCCTGTGGCTCGATGTCGAGTGCGGTGTTGGTGAATGCGATGGGACGGAGTCGCACTCGAACGCTTTCCTCGGGGACCGTCTCGATGTCGAAGCTGAGCGCGGTATCGAGAGCGCCCGCCGACACGTTTACGAGGTGCACGCCGCCCACGATTTTGTGCCGCGGCGGAATTTCGAGGACGGCGCCTTCCTGGAAGGCTTGAAGCTCTTGGAAGGTTTGGGTGGACTGCGCGAAGAAGGCGCCTCCGGCCAACGCCGCCGCAACGTCATGGAAGCCCCGCTCGTCGCAGTCCCAAGTGCCGTCGGGGCCTGGATACTCGCTCTCAGGGACGAAGAACCAATTCGAGTGATGCCACGCGCCGTCGTTGCGCTGTCGTATCTTGGCTACGTACAGCGGTTCGTCGTTGTCTAACGTCCAACTCTGGCAGAGGTCGCTGATCTCCGCTCCCGCGTCAATTGTGAGGGACTCGAACGAATGCGACATGGTGGGCGTGATTTTCGCCACCTCAGCTTGTTGGCTGCAGGCAGCAAGATAGCAGAGGCACAGCAGTAGGGGCGGGGTGTGGGGCTGCATCGGCGCACCGTCTCGCGGTTTGCGGTTCTTGGCAAGGGGGCCCACGCCCAAAAAGAGGTCTGACTCCTCTTACGCATAGTTGCGGACTACGAGCTCGCTCACTTTTCCGCGCTTCTTGGCGTCGCAGTTGATGGCCCGGGGGGCGGCTACGATGTCGATGTTGAACTTGCCATAGAGGCTGTGGATGAAGGGGACGTCGCTGTTGGAGAGCATGACCTTGCAGCCTCGACGGTCGAGGGCTTTGTACACGTCGCGCAAGCGCGTTTGGTCTTCTCGGGAGAAGCCGTCGCGCGCGTAGGATGTGAAGCTCGCGGTTTGCGAGACGGGCTCGTAGGGCGGGTCGAAGTAGACGAAGTCGCCGGGCTTTGCGTTTTCGAGCAGCGCATCGAACGGAGCGCACTCGAGTTCGGCATCTCTGAGCGCGCGGCTGGCCGCGCGCAGACCCTCTTCGTTCAAGATTCGCGGTCTCTTGTACGAGCCGACCGGCACGTTGAACTCGCCTTTGCGATTCACACGGTGCAATCCGTTGAAACAGGTCTTGTTGAGGTAGATGAACATCGCCGCCCGCTTCGAGGTTGAAACGCGACCGCTCTGGTTGTACCGTTCGCGCACCTGGTAGTAGCTCTCCTTGGAGTGGCGGCCGGCGAGTCGGCGCAACGCCATGATCACGTCTTCGACGTCATCGCGGACCACTGAGTACGTCGCCACGAGGGTCCGGTTGATGTCGGTCAGCAGCGCTCGCCCAGGGCGGCGCGAAAAAAAGAGCGCGCCACCGCCGACGAATGGCTCGACGTGGCGCATGTGCTCTACCCCCGAAGGGAGCAGCGGTCGCAGCTGGCTCAGCAATCGGCCCTTGCCCCCGACCCACTTCACGAAGGGGGCTGCCTCCCGTGGCTGTTGCTCTATCCTCGCCGCGACCGCTGCAGATGTCGTCATATGTAGCATGATCACCTACATGAACGACAAAGCGCAAAAAGGCCGCGCGGAAGCGGCGAATTTCGATCTAGTTTCGGCTAGTTGGGGCTGCGGCTACGTGGCGTCCGCCACCATGGCGCGGAGCCGATCGACGGCCTCTTCGAGGACTGGCATCGGTGGCCCGAACGAAAAGCGCATGTGCTCGACGAACCTCGACGGGCGGCCCGTTCGCCGCTTGCCTGGGTTCACATCGAAGAAGTGCCCTGGCACGCAGATGACCTGCCGATCGAGAGCAGCCCGAAAAAAGTCGTCGCTGTTGCGAAGCGAAGGCGGCAGGCCGCTCAGGTCTCCCCATGCGTAGAAGGTGCTCTGTGGCTCGAGGTCGAACCTCACGCCGATGTCTTTCAGACCGTTCACGAGAAAGTCCCGCTTCTTTTTGAACTCGTCGTGCACGGCTTTCGCTTCTGCAAGCGTCGGCTCTTCTTGGACGAGGTCGATCGCGGCCCGCTGCATTGGTGCGACCCCGCCGCCATCGAGAAACGAGCCTGCGCTCGCGGCGGACTCGATGACGCGCTTCGGACCGACAATCCAGCTGACGCGGAAGCCCGGGTAGCGCCAATTTTTCGTGAGACCGTCGAACACGACAACAGGGTCCTTGTCGATGTCTTCGACGTACTGCGCAGCGCTGACGATCGACTGGTCTCCGGTCCACACGTAGTGCGAATAGAACTCGTCCAGCAGGAGCGCGCAGTTCAAATCCCGTGCCGCTTCGACCCAGCTGGCGAGCGCGTCTCCCTGCACGACTTTGCCTGTCGGGTTGCAGGGGTTGCTCGCTAGAATCGCGCTCAGGCCCCGTCCGAGAATCTCTTCTTCGAGCTGTTCCCGAGTGAACTCGTATCCTTGCTTCGGGTCGAGCAAGATCGGGATCGGCAAGAACCGCCGGAACACGTCGAGCAGCTCTTCATAGGCGGTGTAGTCGGGCAGAAAGTGCCCGAGGTGAATGGGTGCAATCGCTGCGCAGGCGCGCATCACCGCGACGCGGCCGCCGCCTGCGATGCAAACGTTTTCCGCCGAGTACCGTGACTTCATCCCGCGGCGGAACAGAGTGTTGTAGAGCCCGGCAACCGCTTCGCGGAGCTCCCACACACCCGCAACCGGCGCGTAGTCGAGGTCGCCCGAGCGCACTGGGATGTTGGTCACGCGATTGGGGGAGCCGGGAAGCTCGCCGGTGTCAGGTTGGCCTTGTCCGAGGTTGCACCACCCCGGCGCATCGAGGCTAAAACCACGCTTCTGGGCCTCGACCGTGACGTAGATCACTCCTGTGCGCGGGACGGGTCGAAAGGCAGCGAGCTCCGCGATGTCGTTCATGGGATCGGAGTTGGCCTCGCTCATGGAAGGCGGGACTCTAGCAGAAGTCTCGAAATGGGATAGCCTTGGTCGCATGGATGTCCTGCGCATCGAGGAGCTGACGGTCGACTGCGTCGTCGGGGTGTACCCGCACGAGCGCAACGCCTCGCAGCCGCTCCGCGTCGACGTCGAGATGCGTCTGCAAACCGAAACGTCGGCGGTCAAGGAGAGTCTGCGCTCCACGATCGACTACGCCGCGACTGCGTCGCAGATGGTGTTCCTCTTGCGCAGCTGCCGCTTCCGTCTGCTCGAAACCGCTGGGCACGTGCTCGCTCGGTATCTCCTCGCACCTCCCGCGCCCGACGAGCGCCGCGCTCAGGTCGACTCCGCAGTCGTCCGTCTCACCAAGCCCGGCGCTCTGCGTGGCTTCGCGGTACCCTCGCTCGAGATCGAGCGCACTGCCGCATGGTGCAACGTCGAGGTCGAAACCAAGCCCTTCGGTACCGTCGACGTGATCTACGAGACCAAGGGCGCCGGCATCTACCGTCTGAACGTCGCTTCCGGCAAGAGCATCCCGCTTCACGTGCATCAGCAGATGCGAGAGTCCGAGATGGTGTTGGGCGACGGGCTGCTGTGTCAGGGGCAGCCGTGCGCGCCCGGGACGGTGCACCGATGGCCGAGGGGCGCCGCGCACACCTACACGAATCCGACCGACCGGCACCAGAGCATCCTCTGCGTCGACTTGCCCCGCTTCATTCCTGAGGACGAGATTGAGGTGAGCGGGGAACCGGCCGACGTTCCGGCCGAGCCACCCTGGGGTCCGATTGCGGGCTTGGGTTGAGATGACAGTTTCTGAAGGCACTGTTATCGTCACTGGCGCGACTCGCGGCATTGGACGCGCGACGGTCGAGGCGATCCTGTCGCGCGGCGGGAAGGTCGTCGCGATCGCGCGCAACCAGGAGGCGTTAGGGGCGCTCGAAGCGTCCGCGGCAGACCGTGTCCGGACGGTGTCCGTGGACTTCGAGGACGTGGCTCGTGTCCCCGAGGCGGCGAAGCGCGCGATCGACGCGTTTGGGTCCGTCGACGGATTGGTGAACTGCGCCGGGATCGCCAGCTACGAACCAGTTGGGGCCATCACCCTCGAATCGATCGAGGCTCAGGTGCGCGTCAACCTGGTCGCGCCGCTTCTGATGTCGCAAGCGGTCGCAGAGCATCTTCGTGGCCGGGGAGGGTCGATCGTCAACGTCTCGAGCACGCTCTCCGAGCGCGTTGCACGTACGACGGTGGTCTACGCAGCGACCAAGGCCGCCCTGAATACGCTCACCAAAGGTCTTGCTCTCGAGCTCGCCTCCGCCGGCGTGCGGGTGAACGCGGTGCTGCCAGGCGGCGTGGATACCGACATGCTGCGTACCCCGCGCCTGCGCCCAGGCGAGTCTCTCACTGCAGCGCAGCTCGACGAGCGGGTCGAGACCCAGCTCGCGGCGCTGGCAGCTTTGCATCCCTTGGGCCGGCTCGGAAAGCCTGAGGAAATCGCCGCTGTCATCATCAACGTGCTCGATCAAACTTGGCAAACGGGAAGCCTGGTTACCATCGATGGGGGCCTGTCGGTCGCCTAGGCTTGAAGCGCACGGTGTTTTCACACACACTGCGCCGAACGTGGCTCGAACCCAGAAGGTCGTACTCGATGCGGACGCTATCCAACGGAGCATTCGACGCATTGCTGTTGCGATTCTGGAAGCGACATCGGGCATCGAAGACCTGACTTTGGTTGGCATTCGTCGCGGCGGGGTCGCGCTATCGATGCGCATCGCAGACGAGATTGCGAAGGTCGAGGGCAGGCCGCCGCCGGTGGGGACGGTCGACATTTCACTCTATCGCGATGATGCGGCAACGGCGCTTCCCAACCCCAAGATAGGGCCGAGCGACATCCCGTTCGAAGTGAACGGCCGACACGTCGTGCTGGTCGACGATGTGCTCCACACGGGGCGCACAGTGCGTGCGGCCATCGAGTGCCTGCAGGACCACGGGCGCCCAGCGCGAATTTGGCTTGCGGCGCTTTGTGATCGCGGGGGCCGCGAGCTTCCAATCGCACCGGACTTCGTCGGCCGTGCCATCGAAATGGACGCGGGTGCACGCCTCGACGTTTGGATAGACGCTGCCGGGCCAGATCGGGCGGTGCTCACGGAGGGAGGGTGATGGACGCGTTTCCCCATCGCAGCCTCCTCGACATCGAAGGCCTCACCCGCGTCGACGTCGAGCGCATCCTCGACACGGCGGAGGCCTTCCTCCAGGTGTCCCGCAGGCCGGTGCGCAAGGTGCCGACGCTCCGCGGCAAGACGGTCATCAACCTCTTCTACGAGGCATCGACCCGGACCCGGACCTCATTCGAGCTCGCCGGCAAGCGCCTGAGCGCCGACGTCATCAACATGAGCGTGTCCGCATCGAGCGTGAAAAAAGGCGAGACTTTACAGGACACCTGCCGGACGCTCGAGGCGATGCATCCCGACGTGATCGTCATTCGACACGATGCTTCGGGCGCGCCGAGCTACGTCGCCTCCAAGATCGGGTGCAGCGTCATCAATGCTGGTGATGGGATGCATGCGCATCCCACCCAGGCGCTACTCGACGCGTTCACCATTCGGCGGGAAAAGGGAACACTCGACAATTTGGTCGTCGCCATCGTTGGCGACATCGCCCACTCACGCGTTGCGCGGTCCAACGCGCACCTGCTGAAGTTGTTTGGATGCGAGGTGCGGGTCGTCGGGCCACGCACACTGCTTCCAGCGGCGGTCGACTCCCTCGGCGTACGAGTGTTCGACCGGCTCGAGGAAGGTCTCGAAGGGGCCGATGTCGTGATGGTCCTGCGCATTCAGCGAGAGCGTCTCACGGGCGCGCTTCTGCCGAGCCCTCGGGAATACGCGCGCACGTTTGGCATTGGCCCGGCTACGATTCAGTACGCAAAGCCAGATGCGATCGTCCTGCACCCTGGGCCGATGAACCGCGGCGTCGAAATCGAAAACGTCATCGCCGACGGCGAACGCAGCGTGATCCTCGAACAGGTCGAAGCCGGCGTCGCCGTGCGCATGGCGCTCCTCTATCTTCTCGCTGGCGAAACCACCGAGGCGCCTGCGGTGGGTGAGGCCGATTGACAGGCGTTCGAACAGGCCTCGACCGCATCGCCGATGGTGATTCGGACGCCGTGCGCCTGGTTGCGGGACGAAAGGTGGGATTGCTGGCGCACGCGGCTAGCGTCGATCGCTCGCTCCGCTCAGCGGCTTCGGTCCTGCAGGGCGCAGGGGCTCATGTCGCCGCGTTGTTCGGACCCGAGCACGGGTTTGCGGGGGCCGCGCAAGACATGGTCCGCGTCGGGAACACCGACGAAACCGACGTTCCCGTCTATTCGCTCTACGGAGATGACGCTGAAGACTTGAGCCCGAAGCCGGGGTGGCTGAGAGGCTTGGATGCGATTGTCATCGATCTGCAGGACGTGGGGTCGCGCTACTACACGTATGTGTGGACCGCTGCGCTCACGATGAAAGTCGCGGCGGCGGTCGGGACCGACGTCGTTCTGCTCGATCGTCCCAATCCCATCGGCGGCGCGCGCGTGGAGGGTGCGCCACAGCGCGAAGGCTATCTCTCGTTCGTAGGATTGTACCCGGTGGCCGTGAGGCATGGGCTGACCATTGCGGAGCTCATGCAGTGGGTCTGCGACCGCGAGCGCATCGACCGCGACGCATTACAGATAGTCACGATGACCGGTTGGACCCGTTCGATGCAATGGAACGACACCGGCCTTCCCTGGGTGATGCCGTCGCCCAACATGCCGACCGTCGATACCGCGTTGGTCTATCCGGGCGGATGTATGGTCGAGGGCACCAAGCTCTCCGAAGGGCGAGGAACCACCAGGCCATTCGAGCTCTGGGGAGCGCCAGGCCTGGATGTGGGCCCCCTATTGGAGCTCGACCTCCACGGCGTCACGCTACGGCCCGTCGAGTTCACACCAACGTTTCACAAATACGCCGGCCGAAGTTGTTCCGGCGTCCAGGTCCATGTCACCGACCCTTGGGTCTTTCGTCCGTACGAGGCCTATCTCCGGATGCTCGCGGCCGTGCTTCCGTCGCTTCCGGCGGAAGAGCGTTGGCGAACCGAGAAGTACGAGTTCGTGTCCGATCGCCCCGCGATCGACCTGCTCACGGGCGGTCCCGAGTTTCGCATGACGGTTGAAGAGGGCGCATCACTCGATGAAGTGCTCGCAGAAGAAGCACGTGGCGCCGCCAAGTTCGACGATGAGCGTCGTCAAGCTTGGCTTTACGAGAAATGACGGAAGCCGGTTCGCTCGATGTCGATCACCCGACCAGCTTCGTCGACGACCTCAACGCCGGAGCCATCGATGATCTCGCCGATCTTCGTTCCTAACGCGCTAGCCTCGGAGGATTCCGGTGCAGTGAATATCAGCTCGTAATCTTCGCCACCGGTGAGCGCGAGCACCACCGGGTCGAGTTCGAGCGCTTCGCATATCGACTGGTAACCGGGTGAAGCTGGGATTGCGTCGGCGCGCAATGTCGCACCAACGCCCGACGCGGCGCACACGTGGTGGAGGTCTTGCAGACAGCCATCGGAGACATCGACCGCTGCGGTCGCGAAGTCCGCGAGTCCCTTGGCCGCGTGACCATTTGTCGGCGGCCGTTTCCAACGGTCGACGAAGCTCGCGGCGTGCTCGAGACCGGGCGCACCGGCTTGCAGGATGGCGAGCCCGAGTGCGGCCGAGCCCAGCGTCCCGGTCACATAGACCGAGTCGCCCGCTTGCGCCCCATGTCGGGTCACTGGCTCTGCGATGGGTAAGCCAAAAACAGTCGTCGTCACCGACAGCGATGCGCCTTGGCTCAAGTTGCCGCCGACGACGCGGGCTCCCGTGATGCGCGCGGCCTCGGCAAGTCCTTCGATCAACTCGCGAAACTCTTCGTCCGGGAAGTCCGGGGGAAGGGTGAGCGCGACGACGGCGGCGCTCGGCATCGCAGCCATCGCCCAAACGTCGCTCGCGGCCGCGACCATCGCACGAAACCCTAAATCACGGGAGGAGATCAGGTCACGCCGAAAGTGGACGTCTTCCACCTGAGTGTCGACTGTGATGATGGTCGGCCGGTTGCCAAAGTCGATCACCGCCGCGTCGTCCCCGATGCTGACGAGGACCTTCTTGGAGTCGCCGTCGAGGTCGAAGCGGGTCTTCAGCCACTCGATCTTGGCAAACTCGTCACGCATTGGCGTCGGCGGCTGGGAGCCTCACGGTGAAGATTGTGCCCTCACCAAGGGCGCTTGCCACCTCAATCGTCCCGTTGTGGCCGTCGACGAGCTGTTTGACGATCGACAATCCCAACCCAGCACCGCCGTGGGCTCGCGTCGTCCCGGCGTCGATTTGATAGAAGGCATCGAAAATCCTGGCGAGGTTCTCTTCAGGGATGCCCATGCCCGTGTCGCGCACCGTCAGAACCACAGCTGGCCGGCTGGCCGCGAACAAGGCGGCACCCAGTCCCGACGGGCCCACAGCGTCGAGCTCGCCCGCCTCCGCCCCGAGGACCACCTCGCCACCTTCGTGTGTAAACTTCAACGCATTGTCGGCGAGGTTGAGCAGAATCTGACGCAGCCGAACCTGGTCCCCCCAGATCTTGGGGGCTCCGTCCGCAACCTTGATGTCGAGCGTGACGTTGCGCCGGTTGGCATTGGGCACAATCGTGGAACCCACATCGGAGAGCAGGGCGTGCGGGTCGACGGCTTCGTGGTGGAGCTCGAGGTTCTTGGCTTCGAGGCGACCGAGGTCGAGGAGGCTGCTGATCAAGCCCAGTAGCTGGTCGGCCTTGGTACGAATCGTCTTCAGGAATTCCGCTTGTCCGTCACTGAGCGCGCCCGCGCTGCCGCTTTCGAGCATCTCGGTGTAGCCGATGATCGAGGTGAGCGGGGTTCGGAGCTCGTGGCTCACCGTGGCCAAGAAGGTAGACTTGAGTTGGTCGACCTGTTTCAGCTCGTCATAGGACGTCTTCAGTGCCTCGTTTTTCTCGGCCAGCTCTCTGTAGTTTTCTCGCACGTTGGCGATTTGCATCGTCGACGCGAGCTGGGCGCGGTGACCCGAGAAGACGAGTAGCTCCAACACTCCTTTGAGGTGGGAACAGAGCTCTTCGGCGATGTCTTGCCGCACGCGCGGCATTCGATCGAAGTGCTCGCGGGCGCTCGGTACGTCGATCGCGGCGTCGATCGACAAGAGCGACGCAGGTGGCCCCTGAGTTTCAGCGGGGACGTATGGACCCACGATCAGGCGACCGATCGGACGACCCTGGTACTCGAGCGGCACGATTCGGTAGACCGCTCCTGTGAAGCAAGGGTGAACGATGGTCTGACCGTTCGGCTCCAGGTCCCGAACCACACTTACCGTGTTCGCGCATGCGCGCTGACCGTTGCTCAGCGTGTTGAGGTAGTTGCAGAGCGGGCGGTCGCGATGCACGTCCGCGAGAAGATCGCCCTCGTGGGAGATGATGCGAACGGGAAGCCCGAATAATGCAAAGAACGACCTGGAAACCGACGTCACCGAATCGCGGCTCAGCACGTCTTCCAGACGAACGACGTCTCCCATCAAGATGTCGGCGGCGTTGGTGTCGTCCTGCATCATCGCTCCCGTCGCCCCGGATTGTGTTTCAACTTCAATTCGATTTCGTTCATGAACCGGACCGCGCTGATCCCGAATTTGTTCTCGAGTTGATGCTCCGTCTCGAGCTTGTCCCAGGTCTCGCGAATCAACCCACGCAACGTCTGCATGACGCCATAGCCTCGCGTTGCGACGGCTCTGAAGATCGGCTCCCGGCTTTGCTTCGCAATCGCTTCCAGCTCCTCGTCCGTGCGGACATCTTCCATGTCGCGTTTGTTGAACTGAATGATAATTGGGATGCGCTCCGGGTTGATCCCGAGCTCTTCGAGATTGTGCTTGAGGTTCACGAAGGACTCGCGGTTTGCGTCCGCCTCACTGCGCTGCGAGTCCGCGATGAACGCGACGCCGTCAGTCCCTTGCAGAACCAGTCTCCGCGTCGCGTTGTGCATCACCTGCCCCGGTACGGTGAACAGCTTCAAGCGAATCTTGAGCCCACTCTGAGAGCTCACCGTGATTGGGAGCATGTCGAAGAACAGCGTGCGGTCGTTCTGCGTTTCGAGAGTCATGAGCTCACCACAAGCGTTTGACGTACCGAGCCAGTGAATCGCCCGCAGGTTGGTCGTCTTCCCGCTGAGCGCCGGCCCGTAGTAGACCAGCTTCACAGTCAGTTCCTTCGCGGCAAAATCTACCTGCATCCCTCGTCGCGGAGCCGCTCCCGTCCGGGGTTACCCCCGCATCAAGAGCAAGACCCCCGCCCCCATCAACACCAACATGATAAAGAACGCAGCCCATGTCAGCGTCCTTTTGTGTTCGGGACTGGCTGGCTCGACGCGGGTGTCCTGCAGCTGCTGCGTCGCCAGGACGATCAGCGTATCGATTTGCTTGGCCGCCTCATCTCGCCGGGCCGGGTCGGTTTCGCGGACTTCCCGGTAGCGTTGTCCGGCCTCCGGTAGCCGATCGAGCGCCACACACACGCCCACGAACCGTCGATGTGCGCCCTCATTCCCCCACTCGGCCTCGACCCGCGCCCACGCTTCCTCGATCGGATCCACCGATCGCCAGGATAGCACGGGCACCCGTGGTCAATGCTGGCGGAATTAAGCATCATACATGCCAGAATCGCCCCCAGGTGAGCTGCGGGGAACAGGGAGCCGGGGCCTAAACGTTCTTGGGGATAGAGTGTGGACTTCCCACCTCCGATTCCCGGTCTGATACGCATCTCCATCATCGTGAAAAACCTTTTGAATTCTATCACTTGGGCTGCAGAAAGAAGTTGACACCCGAGGAGCTCGCACCTTAGTTTCCAGCCTTGGTGGGAACTTGTGGGATCAAGTGCCAATTAGCCGCTAGCTAGGACGAGAGGGTTAGGTTGTTCCGAGGACGCTACGAGCACAGCATCGATGCCAAGGGCCGCACCTCCGTGCCGTCTCGCTTCCGTGAGGTGATGACGGCGCAGGGCGACTCGAAGTTGGTGCTCACCACCGGGTTGGACACCTGTCTTGTGGCATACCCGATGGCCGAGTGGCTTGCCTTCGAGAAGCGCCTTTCCGAGCTTCCACAGTTCGACGCCGACGTGGTGACGCTCAAGCGCATCTACGTTTCCGGGGCCGTCGAATGCGAGGTGGACAAGGTGGGTCGCCTTCTGATTCCCGCTGCGCTTCGCAAGCACGCCGGCCTCAAGCGCGATGCGCTCTGGGCTGGAATGGGAAGCTACATCGAGCTCTGGGCGAAAGGGACATTCGAGGATCTTCGCAAGGAGGTACTCAGTGACGAGGATCGCCGTTTGGGGATCGCCAGACGGCTGGCGGAGCTCGGCTTGTGAGCGCGTTCGAGCATACCTCGGTCCTCCTCGACGAAGTGCTCGAGCAGCTCGCACCGGTTGCTGGGGGCGTCTATGCGGACGTCACGCTCGGTGGTGGGGGGCACGCGCGCGCGATCTTGCAGCGTAGCGCACCGGACGGCCGTTTGATCGGAACCGACCGCGACCCTAGCGCGGTCGAAGCTGCCGGGGCGGAACTCGCGGAGTTTGGTGATCGCGTGACTCTTCGCAAAGCGCGCATCAGCGACCTTCGGGACGTCCTCACCTCGCTCGACATCGAGCACGTCGACGGAATCGTGGCGGATCTCGGGGTTAGCTCGGCCCAGCTCGATCAACAAGAGCGCGGCTTTTCCCTCGCCAAAGAGGGGCCGATCGATATGCGCATGGATCCGACCGAAGGGGAGAGCGCGTTGGACTTGATCGGCCGTTGCGACGCCGAAGAGCTGGCCAACGTGATTTATCGATATGGAGAGGAACATCGTTCGCGGAAGATCGCGCGCTCGCTGCGACGGGCGTACGAAGAGGGCGAGCTCGAAACGACGGCCGACCTAAGGCGCGCGGTGCATCGGGCTACTGGAGGCCGACGCGGACGCATCGACCCCGCAACCAAGACCTTTCAAGGGCTTCGCATCGCGGTGAACGAAGAGCTTGCCGAGCTCGAGTCATTGCTCGAACAACTGCCGAGCGTACTGCGAATCGGCGGCGTCGTCGCGGTGATCAGCTTTCACTCTCTCGAGGACCGCATGGTGAAGCACACGTTCCGCGACAGCGAGCATCTTTCGCCGCTGACGAAGCGTCCGATTATCGCCTCCGATGAAGAACGAGAACGCAACCGTAGGTCGCGTAGCGCCAAGCTTCGCGCGGCCCGTCGCGTGGAGGTCGCCGCATGAAGGGTCGCTTTCTGCCTCTGTGGTGCGTTGCGGTCTTCGCGACAGCGGCAGCGTTCGTTGTTCACCTCTCCATCCGGTTCGAGACTGTTCGCCTCGGATATGAAGTGAGCGATGAGCGCGGGCGACAGCGTGAGCTTCTTCAGGATCGTCGCTTGCTGTCGATCGAGGCAGCGACGCTTCGGCAGAGCGGTCGCATCGAGACCATCGCGCGCGGAACGCTCCAAATGGAAGTGCCGAAGCCGACCCGAATTGTGACGATGAAGGAAAAGAAGAGTCGCGCGGCCGCGGGGAGGGTGCGGTGAAGAACCGGCGACAGCGATGGTTTCGGGCGCGGATCGCGCTGCTCGGCGCGTGCGTGATGTGCGTTGCGATGCTGGTCGTCGTTCGCGCGTTTCACGTCCAGATCTCGAGCGGCGATCGTCTGCGTGAAATGGCCGAAGATCAGCACATCCGGCACCTTCGGGTCTCTCCTCGGCGTGGCGCAATCTACGACCGGCACGGGGCTGAGCTTGCGGTGAGCGTGGACGTCGACAGCGTTTACGCCAATCCCCGCCGCCTCGAGGCGATGGAGCAGGACCCGACACTGGTGGCGAAGCGCATCGCGAAAATTCTCGATGTCGACCCGCGGCGGTTGGCAAAGCGCCTGGGGTCCGATCGCTACTTCGTTTGGATCGAGCGTCGGGTGACACCGCACGAAGCCACGCGCATTCGCGAACTCGACATCCCCGGCGTCGAGCTGACGACCGAAGCGCGCCGCTACTATCCGAATCGTCATCTGGCGGCGCATCTCGTAGGATTCGCTGACATCGACGGAAGAGGCATCGAGGGAATCGAGCTTGCGTACGAGGACCGGCTTCGCGGGGCAGACCGACGCGTCGAGGCGATTCGTGATCGGCGCGGCCATGTCGTCTTTGCGGACAAGATGGAAGACGACAGGACGATCCAAGGTCAAAGCGTCGTACTCACGATCGACAAGGCGATTCAGCATATCGCGGAGCGAGAGCTCGCGCTGGGGGTGCGGACGTTCGAGGCGCGTGGGGGAAGCGTCGTGGTGATGGACCCGTCGACCGGAGAGATCCTCGCACTGGCGAACTACCCGCCGTTCAATCCGAACGAACCGTCCAAACATCCCACCGCGCACCGGCGTAATCGCGCGGTCGTCGACCGTTTTGAACCAGGCTCGACCGTCAAGCCGTTCACCATGGCGGCGGCGCTGGCAGCGGGTGCGGTCAAGCCCAATCAGTCGATCAACTGCGAGAACGGGGTCACGCGGATCGGGGGACGCCTCCTTCACGATGCTCATCCATACGAGTGGCTCACCCCCACCCAGATCCTTGCCTACTCCAGTAACATTGGGACGGCGAAGATTGCGCAAGCTCTCGGCAAGAAGGACCTTTACCGAGGGTTTCGTCGTTTCGGATTTGGTGAGCCTACTGGCCTCGGTGTGCCGGGTGAAACCGCCGGCATCCTTCGTCACTACCGGCGTTGGTACGAGATCGATACCGCGGCGGTGTCTTTTGGCCAGGGTATGAGCGTGACGAACGTCCAGATGGCGACGGCAATGAGCGCCATCGCCAACGGGGGCCGCTTGATGCAACCGATGCTGGTGCG
Organism: Deltaproteobacteria bacterium; assembly: GCA_019313915.1. Classification (GTDB taxonomy): domain Bacteria; phylum Myxococcota_A; class Polyangia; order Polyangiales; family Houyiibacteriaceae; genus SG8-38. The sequence continues at coordinate 40,409 of JAFDAJ010000001.1, read as the reverse complement.
CCGCATGACCGACGGGCACGGCGCCACCGTCGAGGAGAACAAACCACGGGTTCGGCGCCAGGTCGTTCCGCGGCGCGTCGCCAAGCTCGTGGGGCAAATGCTCACCGCCGTGACCGAGCCCGGTGGTACCGCGATAGAAGCCGCCATCGACGGATATCTCGTCGCAGGCAAGACGGGCACGGCGCAGAAGGCAGACTACGTCCACGGCGGCTACGCCAAGGACAAGTGGCTAGCGTCTTTCATTGGGTTCGCTCCCGCGGACCGGCCGTCCGTGGTGATTTCCGTCGTCATCGATGAGCCCGTGATCGCGCACTACGGCGGGACGGTGGCAGGTCCTGTGTTTCGGCGCATTGCCGAAGTCACGCTGAGGCACATGGGGATCGCGCCCGAAGGCAGGCAAGCGGTTCTCGCGAAGAAGAAGGAACGGCAGATCGCCCCGGCCGAAGCGGAGCCTGCTCCGGAGGAGGAAGCCGTCGAGAAGGGCGAGAGCGCCGTGCCGGATGTGCGCTCGCTGCCGTTGCGGCAAGCTGTCATCGCTCTGCACGCGGAGTCGTTGGTCGCGGAGGTCGAAGGATCCGGGGTCGTGCTCGTCCAACACCCTGCACCGGGCAAGGCGGTGGCTCACGGGTCGGTGGTCCAACTCCAGCTGGAGCGGCGGCGCTTCGACGCCGATGTTGCGCCCCCACAGTCGCGCACTAGAGCGCTAACAGCGGCGGTATCGCGGAGGCCGCATGCCCCGTGAACCGAGTCAAGGTATGACACTCGCCCAACTGCAGAGCAGCGGGATCGGGGGCCAGATCATCGGTTTGGCGACGCAAGCCGTGCGCGGTGTGCAGCACGACTCTCGTGAGGTGACCGCCGGAGACTTGTTCGTTGCCGTTCCGGGAGAGACACACGACGGGGTTAGTTTCGTCGACGATGCGCTAGCGCGAGGAGCGGTCGCCGTCATGGCCGAGCAGCAGCTGGCCTATGACGTTCCGCAAATTACCGTGCCGGACGCGCGCGTGGGCCTTGGGCGGGCGGCGGAGCTGGTCTACGGGGCGCCGACGAGCGCTCTGCACACCGTCGGAATCACGGGTACCAATGGTAAGACGACGACCGCGTATCTCTTGAAGGAGGCGATCGAGGGTGTGTCCGCGAAGCCCGCGCTCGTGGGGACGACGGGTCTCGTGGCCGCCGGCGCGCAGCGCCCGTCGCTCCACACTACGCCGGAAGGCGACGACATCTCGCGTTTCGCGCGGCAAGCGCTCGATGACGGGGCGACGCATCTCGTGCTCGAGGTGTCGAGCCATGGCCTCGCGATGCATCGCGTCGATGCGCTCGATTTCGAGGTCGTCGCGTTCACCAACCTTTCCCGCGATCATCTGGATTTTCACCAGACCATGGAGCGCTACGGCGAGGCCAAGGCGCGCCTCTTCACCGACCTCGCGCCCAAACGCGCCGTCATCCACGTCGATGACCCATTCGGAGCCGAGCTCGCGTCCCGTGCGCCCGTTCCGGTCATCCGGTGCTCTCGCCGTTCTGGAAGCGACGCCGAGATCGTGGCCGCCCAATGGTCCGTCACTCGCGCCGGGATTCATGCCCAGGTCCAAACGCCGACGGGCGTCGTCGAGCTACGCAGCCCGATGCTCGGCGAGCACAACCTCGAGAACCTCCTCGTTGCACTCGGTTGCGCGTACGCGCTCGATCTAGATTTGAATGCGGTTGCAGCGGCTTGGGAGTCGGCGAGCGGAAGCCCCGGACGGCTCGAGCGGATCACGCATCCTCACGATGTAGCCGTGCTCGTGGACTACGCGCACACCCCTGACGCGCTCGCAAGGGTGCTCGACACGATGCGCGCCGTGACGCCGAACCGGCTCATCGTCGTCTTTGGGGCGGGAGGTGACCGCGATAAGGGGAAGCGCCCCCAGATGGGTCGCGTGGGCGTGCAAAACGCCGACCTCTGCGTGCTGACGAGCGACAATCCCCGTAGCGAAGATCCGCAGCGCATCCTCGACGAAGTCGAATCCGGCGCCAAGCAAGCAGGTGGCACGCGGATCGGAGCCAGCGAGCTCGCTGGCGCGTCCCATGGTTACTGCACACTGCTGGATCGCAAGGCGGCCATCGCCGCTGCCATTCGCGCGGCGGGCGCCGGAGACACCGTGCTCCTGGCGGGCAAAGGACACGAAACCTACCAAATCATCGGGAGCGAGCGGATGCACTTCGACGACCGCCAAGAAGCGCGTGCGGCGATCGCGAACGTAGCGGGAGGCGCATGATGGCGACTCCAATTCCGAGCAATCAAGCGCAGTTCCATCGAGGTGACGTCATCGCGGCCACTCGGGGCAGCGCCACAGGGCCGACATGGGAAAGCGTTCGCGGCGTCGTGACGGATTCCCGCGCCATCCAGCAAGGCAATCTGTTCGTGGCACTGCGCGGCGAGCGCTTCGATGCGCATGAGTTCGCCACGCAGGCAGCGGATGCGGGTGCTACCGCGGTGATCGTAGAGCGCGGAACTTCGCTTCCCGACTACGTGAGCGCCGTGGAGGTGGACGACACGTTAGTCGCGCTCGGTGACCTCGCGAGGGCTCACCGCGACGCCTGGAACGGCAAGGTGGTCGGCATCACCGGCTCCGTTGGCAAGACGACGACGAAAGATCTCACGGCAGCCGCATTGCAATCAGCGGGTCACCGAGTGCTCAAGACGACCGGTAACCTCAACAACCGGATCGGCGTTCCAATGACACTCTTCGAGCTCGACGCGACAGTCGACACGGCCGTCATCGAGATGGGAACCAGCGAGCCTGGAGAGATAGCGCGTTTGACCGAGATCGCAGCACCGGACGTGGGCATCGTTACGCGCGCCACCCTGTCGCACACCGAGGGGCTCGGTTCGGTGGAAGCCGTGGCCGATGAGAAAATTTCGCTCCTGAACGCGATTGCGCACGACGGCGTTGTGGTGGCCTATGGTGACGATGCGCCGCTGAAGAAGCGCGCGTCCGTGGTTCGCGCCAAGCGCAAGCTCTTCTATGGGTGCGCGGCGGAGAGCGACGTGCGCGTCATCGATTGGGACGTGGACGCGGACGGCACTCAGGCCCGATTCCAAGTCCGTGGTCAGGAAGTCGAGATCGCGATGAGGCTGTTGGGGGAGGGTGCGGTCCTCAACGCGGCCGGCGCTCTTGCAATTGCATTCGGATTGGACTCCTCGCTCGCGGACGCCGCTCGCGGAATTGCGGGGGTCGCACCTTCACCTGGGCGCATGCGGCCCATGGCCGGGAGCGGCGGGCGCCTCATCATCGACGATGCTTACAACGCCAACCCCGCATCCCTCGAGGTCGCGTTGAACGCCGCCCGCGCCATCGCCGAAAAGCGCGAGGCGCCACTGGTCGCGATCCTCGGGGATATGAAGGAGCTCGGCGCCCACACCGACGAGGCGCACCGACGGGTTGGCGAGCTCGCGGCCGGCGCCGGCGTGTTTCTGTTCGTTGGCTGTGGCGCAGCGATGCACGATGCCGTCGCGACAGCGAACGCTCGTGGCGTTGACACGCTTTGGTTCGAAGATGCGAGCGGCTGCGGAGGGCTATCCGGACGGCTTCCCTTGAACGCCGTCGTCTTGGTGAAGGGATCGCGGTCGATGGAAATGGAGCGCGTGATCCCGCCGCTCCTCGAGGGAGAGCAACGATGATCTACTACTTGCTCTATCCCCTGCACACGCACGAATCTCTGTCGTTTCTCAACGTCCTTCGATACGTGCCGTTCCGTTTCCTGATGGCGACGATGACGTCGCTCCTGCTGAGCTTCGGGCTCTATCCCTGGTTCATTCGTCGCCTGCAGCGGAAGCAGATCGGGCAGGTCATTCGTGCGGAAGGACCGGAAACACACCTTGCCAAGGCTGGCACGCCGACGATGGGCGGCGCTCTGATGCTGCTCGCGCTGGTCCTCTCCACGGTGCTCTGGGCTGACCCCTCCAACGCGATGGTGTGGGTCGTGACGCTGATCACGGTGGCGTACGGGGTCGTCGGCTACATCGACGATACGTCCAAGATCCGGACGCGTTCGACCGGCGGTCTCTCGGGCCGGTACAAGCTTCTTCTGCAGTTCAGCACCGCGCTCCTCGTGTGCAGCTGGCTCTATTACGGCGAGACTGGCCTTCCGAGCGATTGGCTCGAGATCCGTCACCGACTTGCGGCCCCGTTCTTCGCGTTTTCCAAGTACCCGATCGAGTTGCCACCGTGGCTCTACGTCATCTTTTCGTCGTTCGTCATCGTCGGCACGTCCAATGCGGTGAATCTCACAGACGGACTCGACGGCTTGGCGATCGGCCCCGTCATGATTTCGGCAGGCACGTACGCCATCCTCGCGTACCTCGCGGGCCTGACGTTGTTCGGCAACGTCGTCGCTGGGTACCTCGACATCCCTCACATCGAGAGCGCTGGCGAGCTCAGCATCTTCGCCGCGTCGGTGGTTGGCGTAGGGTTCGGCTTCCTTTGGTACAATACCTATCCCGCCCAGGTCTTCATGGGCGACGTCGGCTCGCTCGCTCTTGGTGGGGGCCTCGGCGCCCTCGCGGTTCTTACCAAGAACGAGCTCCTTTCGATGATTCTCGGTGGCATCTTCGTCGTCGAGGCGGTGAGCGTGATGCTGCAGGTCGGCTACTTCCGACTCACGGGTAGGCGCATCTTCCTGATGGCGCCCATCCATCACCACTTCGAGAAGAAGGGCTGGCCCGAACCGCGGGTCATCGTTCGCTTCTGGATCATCGCGATCATGTTGGCCGTGTTCAGTCTAGCGACGTTGAAGTTGAGGTGACCGTGGAGCTCTCCGGGAAAAACACGATGGTGGTCGGGCTCGGGGAGAGTGGGTTGGCCGTCGTGCGTTTTCTGGCGGAGCGCGGCGCGCGCGTCAGGGTCAACGACCAACGCGACCGGAAAGGGCTCGGCGCTGCCGCAGCCGAAGCCGAGGGTCTCGGCGCAGAACTAGTGCTCGGCGGGCATCCGGCAAGTGCGTTCGAGGAGTTGGACCTCATCGTCGTATCGCCGGGCGTGCCTGCGCTTGCCGAACTCGATCGAGCCGAGGAGCGCGGCGTGCCCGTTGTGAGCGAGGTTGAGCTCGCCGCGCGGTTCATCGAGGCGCCGATCGTCGCGATCACTGGAACGAACGGCAAGAGCACGGTCACCACGTTGATCGGCGAGATGAGCCGCTGTCTCGAACGTCCCCAATTCATCGGTGGCAACTTGGGTCGCCCGATGATCGAAGCGGCCGGCACGGACGCCGGGGGCAAGGGCGGCCTCGTCATCGTCGAGCTCTCGAGCTTCCAACTCGAGAGGGTGTCGCAGATGAAGGTGCACGTCGCGGTCTTGCTCAACATCACGCCCGATCATCTCGACCGCTATCCTTCGTTCGATGCGTATGCAGCTGCCAAGGCCCGAATTTTCGAGCGACAGGACGCAGGAGATTTCGCGGTGCTTCCGGCGGATGCGCCTGACCTTCGCGAGCTCATCGATGACGCCGGCACCGTGGTCTTGTTCGACGGTCGATCCGGTGACGTTCGCGTCGTCGACGGTGTGCTCACCGATACGCGAAGCTCCATTCGCGTTCCCGTCGAGCAGCTGAGAATTCGTGGTTCGCACAACGTGTCGAACGCGTGCGCGGCTGTGCTTGCGGCGCGGTTGATAGGCGTCCGCGACGACGACATCGCCTCGGTTCTCCGCGACTTCAAGGGTCTCGCCCACCGCAGCCAGTACGTCCGCTCGGTCGACGGCGTCGAGTACATCGACGATTCCAAGGCCACCAACGTGGGCGCCGCGGTTGCATCGATCGACGGTCTGGCAGGGTCGAAGGGAAAGATCGTGCTGATCGCGGGCGGCGTCGACAAAGGAGGAAGCTACCAACCGCTTCGGCAGCGCATGTCCGAGGAGGGACGGGCGGTCGTGGTCCTCGGAGAGGCCGCCTCGCTCCTGGAACGCGCGTTCGCAGACTCTCCTGTCGAGATCCGGCGCGCGACCTCGATGAGTGATGCGGTCACGCACGCGGCGTCGCTGGCTCGCCCGGGAGACACCGTGCTTCTCGCGCCGGCCTGCTCGAGCTTTGACATGTTCCGATCCTACGCCCAGCGGGGCGACCACTTCCAACGAGCCGTTGAAACCCTGGGAGAGCAAGCATGAGCCGCGCCTCGAAACCCGCACCCCCGATGGAACCAGGCCCGCCTGACGTCACGCTCGCAGCCACGCTCGTTGGATTGATCGCATTCGGTGTGGTGATGGTTTACAGCGCGAGCGCCGTCTACGCGAACAACATGTTCGGCAATGGATTCCACTTCTTGATCCGCCAGACGGTATTTGCAGTCGCCGCGTTCGTCGTCCTCATCATCTTCACGCGCGTCGACATCGGCTTGCTCCGGCGCTCGACCTATCCCGTGTTGTTGGTGGCCGTGTTGCTGATGATCGCCGTGGCGCTTGGATTCGGCCGCAGCGCCGGTGGTGCCACTCGCTGGCTGGCCGTGGGCCCCGTCAACGTGCAGCCAGCTGAGCTCGCCAAGCTCGCCATGATCATGTGGCTCGCGCATTCCTTAGCGAAGAAGTCCGATCGGATGCGAACATTTTCGATCGGGTTCCTGCCCCACGTGCTCGTTGCGGGTCTGTTGATGCTCCTGTGTCTCGCGCAGCCCGACTTCGGTAGCGCCGTGATGATCGCAGTCCTGACGTTCGTCGTGCTGTTCGCGGCAGGCGCGAAGGCGGGTTACTTGCTCGGTTGCGTGCTACTGGCCGTTCCGATCGGCTATGCCGCCATCGCTTCTTCCCCTTATCGAATGCGCCGTATCAAGGCATTTCTCGAGCCGTTCGAACATAGGCAGGGCGCCGGCTACCAGATTACCGAGTCGCTGATGAGCTTCGGTTCGGGCGGCTGGACCGGCGTCGGGCTAGGTGATGGCCGCCAGAAGCTGCTGTTCTTGCCGGAGGCGCACACGGACTTCATCAGCGCGATCATCGGCGAGGAGCTTGGCTTCATCGGAGTCGTACTCCTCTGTGCGGCCTTCGGGTGGGTGGTCTTTCGCGGCCTGCGCGCGGCGTGGCGCGCTCAGGACGAGTACGCGGGCTATCTCGCGGCCGGCATGACTCTGTTCATCGGCCTTCAGGCCTTCACCAATCTTGCGGTCGCCCTGGGGCTTCTGCCCACCAAGGGTCTTGCGCTTCCTTTCGTCAGCTACGGGGGTTCGTCACTACTCGTGAATGCTGCCGCGGCAGGCATCATCCTCAACACTTCGCGTTACGGCGTATCGCGAGCGGTAGAAGCGTCGGCGCCCACTAAAACCAAGAGGCGCCAGCCGCGGCTGACAGCGGCCAGGGGTGGGACATGATGATCCAACGCATCATGGTTGCCGGTGGCGGCACGGGGGGACATCTCTTCCCAGGCCTCGCCGTGGTGGAGGAGCTTCGTCGGCGAGTCCCTGGTCTCGAAGTGAAGTTCGTGGGCACGGCTCGTGGCATTGAATCGCGTGTGCTTCCAAGTCGTGGCGAGGACTTGGATCTCCTGAAGGTGACGCCACTCAAAGGGCAGGGCGTCGGCGCTCGACTCAAGAGCTTCGCGCGCATTCCGACGGCCATGAAGGAAGCGTCGGCTCTCATGCGCCAGTTCGAGCCGGACTTGGTGCTAGGGGTGGGCGGTTACGCGTCCGGCCCCGTGTTGCTGTCCGCTTCGCTTTCGGGGAGGTCCACCGCCGTTCTCGAACAGAACGCGCACGTGGGGATGACCAACCGTATCCTCGCGCGCTTCGTCGACCGTGCTTACATCTCGTTCGAGCAGACCGAAAGCGTGTTCGGGAAAGCCAAGTCCCGATTGACGGGAAATCCCGTTCGGCACGAGTTCGTCGAGCACGCACGACTTGCGATCGCGGATCCCGAGGGCTTCGAGTCGCGCGCTCGCACGGTGCTCGTTCTGGGCGGGTCGCAGGGCGCCAGAAAATTGAATGAAGATGTGCCTCGCGCGCTCGCGCAGGCTGGCCTCGCGAATCGCGACCTCGAGGTCGTGCACCAAACCGGCGAGTCGATGCGCGACGAAGTCGAAGCGAGCTATCAGGAGCTCGGTATCCATGCCAGGGTCGTGACCTTCATCGACGAGATGGCGCGAGCGTATTCCAACGCCGCATTGGTCGTCGCCCGTGCTGGCGCCACCACGTTGGCCGAGCTCTGCGCGATCGGTCGCCCGTCGATCCTGATTCCGTTCCCATTTGCCGCGGACGACCATCAAACCAAGAACGCGAAGGCGCTCGAAGAGCAGGGAGCGTCGATCTCCATTCCAGAGTCGGAGATCGAAGTCGATGCACTCGGGGAGCTCATCGGAGCCTTGCTGGACGATCCGGCCAGGCGCCAGGCCATGGCCCGTGCAGCGCGGGACCACGGCAGGCCCGACGCTGCCGCTGCGATCGTCGATGACATATTAGGCTGGCTCGGGGGCGCGGAGCCCGCCGGCGAGTCCGTCCAGACCCCCGAGAGCGAACCGCCTCCGGGCGTCCAGTACAGCGGCCTCGCCGTGTCGCCCATGCTTCGGCTGGGATGTCCTGCAGTTACCCTGCGATCCGCCACCCATCGCCCACGCCGCCCGGTTGTCGTCGACGGAGCCGTGTGGGAGTAAGCGACCATGTTTCGCGGCAGAATTCGGTCCATCCATTTCGTAGGCGTCGGCGGCGTCGGGATGAGCGGCATCGCGGAGGTGCTCCTCGATTCGGGCTTCGACGTGACGGGGTCCGACCTCCGCGACAACGACTACACGCGGCGTCTGGCTGAAAAAGGCGCGAAGATCTACGTCGGTCATGAGGCGGAGCAGGTGACCGATGCCGATGTCGTCGTGTTTTCTTCCGCCGTTCCACAGACCAACCCGGAGTTGGTTGCGGCACGCAGACAGGGGGTGCCCGTCATCCCCCGGGCGGAGATGCTCGGCGAGCTGATGAGGCTCAAGGACGGCATCGCGATCGCCGGTTCGCACGGCAAGACCACTACGACATCCTTAGTAGCGACCGTTCTGCGTGCGGCGGGGCTCGATCCGACGGTCATCATCGGGGGAAAGCTCAACGCGCTCGGATCGGGAGCCGCGATGGGCGCCGGCAATCTGCTCGTGGCGGAAGCTGACGAGTCCGATGGCTCATTTCACCATCTCATCCCTTCGGTCGCGGTGATCACCAATATCGATCCGGAGCACCTCGACCACTATGGAAGTCTCGACGCGGTGAAGGAAGCCTTTGTGGATTTCGCGAATCGCGTTCCGTTCTATGGACTGGTCATTGCCTGTCTCGATCACGCCAATGTGCAGGATGTCTTACCGCGGCTCGACAAGCGGATCGTGACCTACGGGTTTTCGGCGCAGGCGGACTATCGAGCGCGCAACCCAGTGTTCTCCGGCCTGTCGGTGGGGTTCGATGTCGAGCATCATGGCAAAAGCTTGGGCCAGTTCGAGGTTCGAATGCCCGGCAACCACAATGTGCTGAATGCGCTCGCGACCATTGCGGTCGCGGACGAGCTCCGGGTCGACCATGACAAGGTTCGTTCTGCGTTGCGAAGCTTCGAAGGAGTGCAGCGGCGCTTCTCCGTCGTCGGCGAAGAAGCCGGAGTCACGGTGGTCGACGACTACGGGCACCACCCGGCCGAGGTTGAAGTCACGCTCGAGGCTGCCCAGCAAGCCTACGGCGGCCGTATCGTCGTCGCCTTCCAGCCGCATCGCTATACGAGGACGCGAGACCTCTTCGACGAGCTGACGAGAGCCTTCAATCGGGCCGATGTCCTATTCTTGACCGACGTCTACGCCGCGGGCGAAAAACCAATCGAGGGGGCCGACGCGCGTCGACTCGCAGAAGCGATTCGCGCGCACGGGCATCGGGACGTGACATTGGTGGAAGACCGGAAGAATTTGGCCGAAACGATTGGAGCGCGAGTTTGCCCTGGCGATGTCGTGATCACGCTCGGTGCCGGGGACATCACGCGCACCGGTGAGGAGCTCCTCGAGGTGCTGCGCCGATGAACCGCCGGCGGGCCCCATCGACCACCCGGAGGAAGCCGGCTCGCAAGAAGCCGGTGCAAAGGAAGCCGGCGGACAAGAAGAAGGCCGCCAAGCGGCCTCCCCGCAAGAATGTCGCGGCCAAGAAGACAGCAACGAAGAAGTCGAGCCGGAAGGCCACGCCCAAGAAGGCGCCTCGCAAAAGGGTGGCGAGGAAGGCCGCCCTGACCGACCGAGCTCAGAATCGGCGAAGGCCTGTCCCGAAGAAGCCGCGCCGCGCTGAGCCCAAGCAAAACTGGCGTGAGCGGGCGGTGGGCGTTCGGCAGAACATGGGCGGCTGGGTGATTCGCCGGCGGGGCTCGATCCGCCGCGTGGGGCAGGTTGCCGTGTTGGGTTTGGTCCTGACCGCCCTCGCGTGGCTCGGAGACCGAACCGTTCAGTATGCGCACAGCGCCGATGCATTCGCGATTCGGGAGATCATCATCGAAGGCAACCACCAACTCGAGGACATTGACGTCCGTCGCGCTGCCCGGCTCCAAATTGGTTCAAACGTATTCGAGGTTTCGAGTGAAGGCACCCGAAATTACTTGCTTCAGCACCCCTGGATCGAGGAGGCAACCGTGGTGCGGAAGCTCCCCGGGCGCGTTCGAATCGCAATTGTGGAGCGCAAGCCCGTCGCATTGGTCGCGTTGGATCAGCTTTATCTGGTGAGCGACGAGGGCGCGGTCTTCAAGCGCCTCGGCGTGGACGACCCCGTCGATCTACCTGTCATTACCGGTATCGCGTCAGAGCGCTTCTACGACGATCTCGACTACCGCACCGCGATTCTCCTGCGTTCGATGGCCCTCCTCCAGGACTACGAGGGTGCGGGCCTCGCAAAGCGGGAGCCGGTATCGGAAATTCATTTTGAAGGCGCCCACGGAATTGAGCTCTTCGTCGGGAACGACGGCATGAACGTGCGCCTAGGCAACGGCCAACACCGCCAAAAGCTCCGCCGCTTCCGACAAGTCCTCGAACGGCTTGCGCGAGAGAAAACGCGACCTTCCTACGTATACCTCGACAACGTCCGAAGTCCTGAACGCGTAACCGTCCGCCTCCCCTAACCAAAAAGGGGACTGTCCCCTTTTTCGAAGGGTTAATTCCGGACGAATAAAAAGTGGATTTAGACCCTTTTTTTTCTGCACAAAAGTTGTCTCGCCAAATCCCGTTTCGGTATGGGTCAGAGAGAGGCGAGGGATGGCGGAAAACGAGATCATTGCAGGGTTGGATCTGGGAACGACGAAGGTCTGTGCGATCGTCGCGGAGCATTCGGAAGAAGGCCTAGACATCATCGGGATAGGCTCCGTTCCTTCAAAGGGTTTGAAGAAAGGCGTCGTCGTCAACATCGAGTCGACCGTTCAGGCGATTCGCGCAGCGGTCGAGCAAGCCGAGACGATGGCCGGTGTCGAGATCAATGCGGTCTATGCTGGCATCGCCGGAAGCCATGTGCGCGGCATGAACCAAGACGGGGTTGCGGCCATCGCCAATCGCGAGGTCGCGATCGAGGACGTCACCCGGGTGCTCGAGCAGGCCAAGGCCGTGCCGCTGCCCGGTGACCGCCAAGTAATTCACGTGCTCCCGCAGGAGTACATCGTCGATGAACAAGACGGCATCAAAGAGCCGATCGGCATGGCCGGAGTCCGCCTCGAGGCGCGCGTGCACATGGTCACCGCTGCGTCCACCAGCGTAGCCAACGTCACCAAGTGTGCCGAACGGTGTGGGCTGTTTGTCGAAGAGGTCGTCTTGCAACCGCTCGCTAGCGCTCACGCGGTTCTGAGCGGTGACGAGCGAGAGATTGGCGGCGTCCTCATCGACGTCGGCGGCGGCACGTCGGATATCATCATCTACGTCGACGGCGCGGTCGTGCATACCAGCTCGATCCCCATCGGAGGGATCAACCTCACGAACGACATCGCTACGGGACTACGTACTCCGATGGCCGAGGCTGAGCGCATCAAGATCAAATACGGGTGCGCGGCATCTCGGATGGTTGACGACGACGAGACCATCGAAGTCCCATCGGTCGGGGGAAGACCCTCGCGCTCGCTGCCTCGCAGGGTGCTCTGCGACATCATCGAGCCCCGTGTGGAAGAAATCTTCGCCGCATGCCGCCACGTCATTGCCGAAACCGGCTACATGGACATGTTGGCTTCTGGAGCGATCGTTACCGGTGGAACGACGCTTCTGGATGGATTGCCAGAGCTTGCCGAGGAAGTGCTCGGCCTGCCCGTGCGCCGTGGTGCACCCACGGGCATCGGTGGATTGATCGACGTCGTGAAGAGCCCGTCCTACGCAACCGGCGTTGGATTGGTGAAGCACGGAGCGGAGCAAGTAGCGGGAACGTCCGCGCCCGAGCGTACAGTCGAAGTGACCGCGAGTCGCGGATTCAGTCGCAAGATCGGCGCGTGGTTTAGAGAAGTTTTTTAGGAGGAATCGATGGCTATCTCGATCGAGTTCGCAGACGACGCAGAACTTCATGCACGTATCAAAGTCGTGGGCGTCGGTGGGAGTGGCGGCAACGCGCTCAACACGATGATCCAAGGCGGGCTCGAAGGCGTCGAGTTCATTGCGGCCAACACCGACGCGCAAGCGTTGGACCGCAGCCTAGCGCCCGTGAAGCTCCAGCTCGGTCCAGAGCTCACGCGCGGTCTCGGGGCTGGCGGTAATCCCGATGTCGGCCGCAAGGCGGCGCTCGAGGATGTGCAGCGTTTGTCTGAAGCGCTCGAAGGCGCGGACATGGTGTTCATCACCGCCGGAATGGGCGGCGGGACGGGCACGGGCGCGGCCCCGATCATCTCTCAGGTCGCACAGGACCAGGGTGCCCTGACGGTCGGCGTCGTGACTAGGCCTTTCCTCTTCGAGGGACGCAAGCGCGCGAAGAACGCGGAGCGCGGTGTCCAAGAGCTCATCGACACGATCGACAGCATCATCACGATTCCAAACCAGCGCCTGATGTCGCTCGGCGACGACGACATCACGATGCTCGACGCGTTTGCTCGCGCCGACGACGTGCTCCTCCAGGCGGTTCAGGGCATCAGCGACCTCATCATCAACGCCGGCATGATCAACGTCGACTTCGCAGACGTGAAGACCATCATGGCGAGTAACGGACGTGCGCTGATGGGCACGGGCATTGCCAAGGGCGACCGCCGCGCGCTCGAGGCGGCCGAGATGGCGGTGAACTCGCCACTCCTCGATGAGGTGTCCGTGCAGGGCGCGACGGGCATCCTGATCAACTTCACGGCGGGTCCGGACATCAAGCTCCGCGAGATCAACGAGGCGGCAGGCTTGGTTCAGCAGGCTGCGCACGAGGAGGCCGAGATCATCTTCGGCGTCGTCACCGACCCAGGGTTGGCGGACACCGTGAAGGTCACGGTGATCGCGACGGGTTTTGAAAAGAACGCACATGCGCCAATTCCACTCGGCCTCCACCATGCGGTTGTGAGCAATCAAAGCTCAAACGGCGTTTCCGCCAATAGGGCTATGAGAGGGGCACCGCCACGGGCCGAGGATTTTTCCTCGACGCTGGAGGGTGTGCCGGCGGCGGTCTCGCAGCCAGCCGGGACCCGGGCCTTTGGAGCGAGCGCTCTTCACGATGAGGCGGTTCTCGACATCCCTGCCTACCTGCGCCGCGGAACACCCACCACGGAGTGAGCTAAGAGTTATTTCATACACTTAGCTTGAAGCCCGGCCTCGCCCGGGCTTTTATCTTTCGGGTGTGGGGACGAGGATGGTCGAGCGCTGCGGCGAAGTTTCGCAAAAGTTACACAAAATGAGCACTAATCACTTTGCAACATCGGCCAGACCGGGTAGTTTGCTCACCCTGGGGTCGCGGATTCTCTTGGAATTTCACCCCTCTAGCTTAAAGGCGCGTTTTTTGGCATAGTTTTGGATGGGTTGATGAGGAAGAGTGTTCAGTTGGGCGCCAACGCCCGTCGCACATGCCCCGGATTCGGCGTTTTGTGCTTCCTCTTTGCCTTCTTCGCCTCTCTTCTCGGGACTCAGACCGCGTCGGCCGACACCCCGCCGACGGCGATTAAGACCGCCCCACTAGCGGTGCCCGCCACGGTGCTCGGCATAACGAACCCCTACCTCGTCGCCGCGGCGATGAACACACCTGATGTTCGACGTTTCACTCTGTCACGAAGCATCCGTGACCTCGCCGCTCAGGTCGAGAAGCTCGCGCGTTACGGCGTTGATTTGAAGCCACGCACGGCGGGGCAAACGGAGAAGCTCCAGCTACGCGTGGAGCAGCGAGGCGCCGGCGGCGTCTTCCAGATCTGCTACCGCCGGTAGGCCCCCCGTAAAATCGACGCTTTGCGCCGATCACGGGGCTTCGCCCTTTCGTTGCTGGTAAGGTGCGCGCATCATGGGCCGGCCGCGGCATCACATCATTCTCGTCCCCGGCTTGTTCGGTTTCGCACGTCTCGGTGGCTTTGACTACTTCACCCACGTCGAGGAAGCGCTTGCGAACCGTTTCCTGGAGTGCGGGGCGGATTGCGAGTTCGTATCGGTGTCGTCACCGCCGACTGGGTCGATCGTGCATCGTACGCAGGTGCTCATGGACGCAATTCAACAGGCGTGTTCGGAGGACACGGGCGCGATCCATCTCGTTGGGCACTCGACTGGTGGGTTGGACGTGCGGCTGTTGGCGTCGCCGACAGCCTGGCCGGATGCCCCCGAGTGGTTCGATCGCGTTCGAACCGTGACGAGTATCGCGACTCCCCACTACGGCACGCCGCTCGCGTACTTCTTCACGACGATGGCGGGCACACGTGTGTTGGAGGCCCTGTCACTTCTCACCTACATGACGCTTCAGGCCGGTGGACCGCCGCTCACGGTGCTGACTCCTCTGATCGCTGCAATAGGCCGCCTCGATCAAGCTCTGGGAATCGACAACAAGGTTCTCGAGAAAACGATTGAGCTGCTCCTGAGCTTCTTGGGGGAAGAGGGCCAGAGCGAGGTGCGAGAATGGTTCGACGGAATTCGAAGCGATCAGGGCGCGATCATTCAACTCACACCCGAGTCGATGGATATCTTCAATGCTGGCGTCGAGAACAATCCAAATCTTCGATACGGATGCGTCGTCACGCGGATGCCGCCGCCTGGGCCCGTGCGACTGCTCAAGAACCTGCGGTCTCCGATCAACGCCCTCTCCGCCGCTGTCTTCTCGACTCTCTACGTTGGCGCGGGCCGCACGTCGAAGGTCTACCCGCCCCCGGGTCCGCCCCCGGAGGTCCGTGAGTACCTCGAGCTAAAGCTCGGGCGCGAGCTGGACAATTCCCTCAACGACGGCCTGGTGCCCACCATGAGCATGATTTGGGGTGACGTATTGTGGGCGGGCACCGCGGATCACCTGGATGTCCTCGGTCACTTCCATGGCGACCGCGATTCCAAGCACACCGACTGGTTAGTCAGTGGCGCGGGATTCCGGGAGGATGACTTCGACGAAGTAATGGACGCAGTCGCGGAGTTCCAACTCCAGCGGTCGTGATTCAGTCTTCGAGGCCGTACTCTTCACGGTGCGCCGCCAGGTACTCGACGTAGTACTCTGCTGGCTTTTGGGGTTCGAGCTCGCCGGCTTCGGCGGCCGCGGTGAGTTGCTTGATCAAGGCGCCCAGACGCTTTGAAGGTGGAACGCCAAACTCTTCCATGATCACCGTGCCCAAGCCCTTCGGCAATGGGGCAACCTTGTTGTCATCTTCCTGAAGGTCGCGGATTCGCTTTGCCAGCAGGCTTATCTGACGCACGCCTCGGCGCCGCTTCTCCGGACGCTTTGTGGTGATGTCGGCGCGGCTCAGGTCGAGTAGGTCGCGGAGGCCGTTTGTCATTTGATTGTAGAAGCGGCGGACGGCGGCGTCGGTCCAATCTTCGTCGTATTGGGCGGCACGCAGATGGTGCAGGATGAGGAAGTGGACGCGTTCGCGTTCGGCGCCTTCGAAGCCCAGGCGGTCGGCGACTCGCTTGCGGAACATCGAGGCGCCTACCTCGGCGTGACCGTGGAACGTCACGTTGCCGTCGTCGTCGATGCGCCGCGTCTTCGGCTTGCCGATGTCATGCAGTAGCGCGCCCCAACGGACCGCGATGCGCGGGACCGACTGCTTCACGACTTGCTTGGTGTGTTTCCAGACGTCTTTATGGCGCCACTCGTTGTCGCCGAAGCCGACCATCGCCGCGACCTCCGGGAGCCATGCGTCGAGACAGCCCACGGACTCGATCGCGTCGAGCCCTGGTTCCGGGTGCTTCGAGGTCAGCAGGCGGTCCATGTGCTCGCGGAACAGCGGCTGGGGGACCGAACGCCATTCGGCGGGGGTCGGGCGCTCGGGCCTGTGGTCGAGCAACACCGGGTCGTCGGCCACATCGGCCGCCCAGGTCAACGCTTCAATGGCCCGATCGGGCGCCACCTCTCGTGCTACGGACATCGTTCAGCCTAGTATATCGCGTAGCGCCTCGACGAGACGCTGATTCTCTTGGGGGGTGCCAATGGTGATCCGGATACAGCTCCGGAGCCGCGAATCACCGCTGGAAAATTGCCGCACAGCGATCTCTCGATCCAGCAGAGCCGCGCATAGCTCCGGAACGTCGCCCCCGACTCGCACGAGTAGGAAGTTCGCGTCGCTCGGGAAGCATTGGAGCTCCTCGTGCCGCTCGAGCTCGGTCGCGAGCCGTTCGCGCTCGGTGACGATGCTGGTGATGTGCTCTTCGAGCACCGGTGCCAGGTCAGTCAGGGCGAGCGTTGCAATGTCTTGCGAAGCGGTGTTGAGGTTGAAGGGCTGGCGCACCTTCTCGAGCTCGTGCGAGAGAGCTTCGTGGATGCGCACCCAGCCAACTCGAATGCCGGCAAAGCCAACCTTCGATAGCGTGCCCATCAAAGCACAGTGGGGTCGCTCCTCTGCGAACGTCGCAAACGATTCACCGGAGTAGGGCCCATACGCTTCATCGATGACGTGCAGTGAGTCGGGAAACGCGTCGACGAGGTTTTCGACCTTGTTGCGAGAAAAACAATTGCCCGTCGGATTGTTGGGGGTGGCGTAGTAGACGACGTTCGGCTTCGTTCGTTCCAGCGTCGCAGACATCGCGCCGAGATCGAGATCCCAATCGTCGTCCAGTGGTACGCCGACCGGCTGCCACCCATGCGCGCGACTCGTCATGCCGTACATGCCGAAGGTTGGTTCCGGGAACACGACTACTGGGTGGTCGGCGCCCGACCGCGGTCGAGACATCGCCGTCGCCATCAACGCAATGAGCTCGTCCGACCCGGCACCGAGCACGTACTCATTCACGCTTCCGCCGAGGCCACGCGCCAACGCGTCGCGCAGCTTGGTTGCCCGCCCGTCGGGATAGCGATGCAGCTCGCTCGTGTGCAGGACCGCCGCAATTCGTGCGCGCGCTTCAGGCGGCAATGGCCAGGGGCTCTCGTTTGCGTCGAGCTTCACCGCAGGCGGGGCAGGGGGCACCCGATACGCGGATAATTCGTCGAGCTCGGGCCGAAACAGCGCTTTGAGGGATTCGATCGACATGCTGACCCACCGGTCGGGCGGAGTCATTGCACGCCGTGGGCTCGTGTAAAGTGGCCGGCCAGAATCAGTGCAAGACCTGGTTGGCCTGCTGTCGCGCCTCTTCGAGAGCGGCGTTGATGGCGTGGGCATCCTTGGCGTCGGGGCGGGCCTCCAGATAGGCGGCCAGATCCTCGGAGGCGGCTCCGTACGTGCGCAAGGCGTGAGCGAGCAGACCGCGGTCGCGGCGATGCTCGGGCGCCTGCGTCAGCTCGACGAGGTGGTCGCATGCGAGCATCGCGCGCGCGAAGTCGCCTTGGCGACGATGCGCGTTCTTCAGATTCGCTAACATGCGAATCGTGATGGTGAGGCAATCTACGGGCTCGAGGTAACTTGGGTGCAGCGCCATCTCGGCGCCGAGGAACTGTGCGGCGAGGTTTCGCAACCCATGACCGTCGAGCAGGTCACCGCCGTGGAACGGGTCTTGATAGACGCCGTCGGGTCCGCCCACGCGAACCAAGAAGTGGCCGGGGAACCCGACGCCTTCAACCTCCATGCCTGCGCGCTCACCGACGGCCATCGTGAGCACGGAAAGCGAAATCGGAATCCCCTTCCGGCGGAGCATCACTTTGTCGAGGTAGCTGTTGTAGGGGTTGTAGTAGTCGTCGCGCTCGCCCACGAAGCCGAGCTCCTCGAAGAGCAACTCTGCCAGGATGCGTCCGTCACGTTCGGGCGTGGAGTGCAGGCCGCGCCGAATCAATGCTTCGGCGCCGAGGCCGTCGAGTCCACGCCGCATCGCGTGGTCGTCGAGCACTGGGTTGGCTTCCTTTGCAATGAGGATGGCAACGTCCTCGACCCGTACGTTGGGACGTTCTAACACCGACACCAAGGGATCTCTGCTCGCCACTATTCTAACCTTGCGTTGAAGTAGATTGACTCATCGAGCGCTGATGTCGAGCCGAGCAGTGTGCTACACCGACGTTGTTCACGAGCCTAGGTGTTGTTCCAATGCTTGACGAATTTCTGCACACATTGGAGCACGGCCCTCAGTACTGGGCCTACGTGCTGGTCGTAGCGGCGGCCGCGATCGAGTACGTTTTCCCGCCAATCCCGGGCGACACGGTTGCGCTCTTCGCGGTTGCCTTAGCAGTCCGCGCCCAATTGCATTGGGCGTTGGTGTACCTGGCGCTGACGCTCGGCGCGCTGTTGGGGGGACTCGCGGCGTGGGGCCTCGGCTTGTGGCTTGCGAACCACGAGGAGAGTTGGCCTTCCTTCTTGAGAACACCTGGCGCGACACGCGCTTTCGACGCAGTGCGTCGTGGCTACGAGCAACACGGCGCGATGTACCTCACGGTCAACCGCTTCCTGCCAGCCCTTCGAGCCTTCTGCTTCGTCGGCGCGGGTTTGTCCCGCATGAGCGTCGGCCCGGTGATCGTCTTCGGAGGGATCTCCGCAGCTCTGTGGAACGCTCTTCTGATGGCGGTCGGCTACGCGGTCGGTAACAATTGGGAAGCCTTGACCGAGCTGGCCGACCGCTACGCCGTAGCGACGTTGATCCTCGTCGTGATCGTGGTCATCGGCGTGATAGCCCGCTTCGTGTGGGACAACCGCCGCGCTTAGCGCTTGCGGCTCTCGATCGGCGCGTCGGCCGTCACCATGGCGCGCACGAGCTCACGGTTCATCCGCGCGATCCACCTCAGGCTCACGCCTTTAGGACAAGCAGCCTCGCATTCGCCGTGGTTGGTGCAGCCGCCGAAGCCTTCGGCGTCCATCTGCGCGACCATCTTGCGCGCGCGGTCCTGTCGTTCGGCTTGCCCCTGCGGGAGCAACGACAGGTGAGAGATCTTCGCGGCGGTGAAGAGGCTGGCCGACGCATTGGGACACGCCGCCACGCAGGCCCCGCAGCCGATGCACTCCGCCGCGTCCATCGCCTGGTCAGCGATTTCCTTGGCCACCGGCAACTCGTTGGCCTCCGATGCGCTTCCGGTTCGAATCGAGATGTAGCCGCCGGCCTGGATGATGCGGTCGAACGCAGTTCGGTCGACGACGAGGTCCTTGAGCACCGGGAAGCCGCTTGCGCGCCACGGCTCGAGCCAGATCTCGTCGCCGTTCTTGAATTGTCGCATGTGGAGTTGGCAGGTGGTCGTCAGTTTCTGTGGGCCGTGGGCCACGCCGTTGATCACCATTCCGCAAGTGCCGCAGATGCCCTCCCGGCAGTCGTGGTCGAACGCGATTGGCGATTTGCCGTTTTCGATCAGCAGTTCGTTGACGACGTCGAGCATTTCCAGGAACGACATGTGCGTCGTGATGTCTTTCGCCTGGTGCGTCTCGAAGCGGCCAGCATCGTCCGGGCCGTCTTGGCGCCACACGTGGAGAGTCAGATTCAGTAGTTCTTCACTCATCGATAGGCCCCTTACTTGTAGCTTCGCTTGCTGGGCTTGACGTATTCGAAGGTCAGCGGCTCTTTGTTGAGCCGAGGCTCGCCCGGCGTTCCGGTCCACTCCCAGGCCGCCACGTAGCTGAAGTTGTCGTCGTCGCGGAGCGCCTCTCCGTTTTCTTCATGCTCTTCGCGGAAATGGCCGCCGCAGCTTTCCTCGCGCCTCAAGGCGTCCAGGCACATCAGCTCGCCGAGCTCGAAGAAATCGGCCACGCGACCCGCACGCTCGAGCGTCTGGTTGAGCTCCTCGCCAGTGCCGGTGATCTTCACCTCGCGCCAGAACTGATCGCGGAGCTTTGGGATATCGCGGAGCGCCTTTTCGAGGCCTTCCTTGTTGCGCGACATGCCACACTTGGTCCAGATGATTCTGCCCAGCATGCGGTGGAAGTGCTCGGGTGCGTGCTTGGGGTCGGGCGCGTTCATCAGCTTCTGGATACGCTCCTCGACGGCTGTGACCGCACCCGTCACGTCGGCATGGTCCTCGGCAAGCGGTGGCAGGGTGCGAACCTCGCCGAGGTAGTTGCCCACCGTGAACGGGAGCACGAAGTACCCATCGGCCAAGCCCTGCATCAGGGCGGAGGCGCCGAGGCGATTTGCGCCGTGGTCGGAGAAGTTGGCTTCGCCGCCCGCGAAGAGACCCGGAATAGTCGTCTCCAGGTTGTAGTCGACCCAGAGGCCGCCCATCGTGTAGTGCGTTGCCGGGTAGATACGCATCGGCGTCTCGTAGGGGCTGTCGTTGGTGATGCGTTCATACATTTCAAAGAGGTTGCCGTAGCGCTCCTGAATCGTCTGCTCGCCGAGGCGGTCGATCGCATCACCGAAGTCGAGGTAGACGCCTCGCCGTTCGCCGTCGACCTCGGGCCCCACGCCGAGGCCGTCGTTCGTGACGTAGAGTGCGTTTCGCGACGCGACATCGCGGGGCACGAGGTTGCCAAACGCAGGATAACGCTCCTCGAGGTAGTAGTAGCGGTCCTCCTCCGCAATGTCCTCGGGACGCTTCGTGACGTCTTCCTTCTTGCGCGGGACCCAGACGCGCCCGTCGTTACGAAGCGATTCGCTCATCAGCGTCAGCTTCGATTGATAGGTGCCCGCTTGCGGGATGCAGGTGGGATGGATCTGCGTGTAGCAAGGGTTGGCAAATGCTGCGCCGTGGCGGTGTGTGCGCCATGCTGCCGTGCAGTTGCAGCCCTTGGCGTTCGTCGAAAGGTAGAAGACGTTGCCGTAGCCGCCGGTGCACAGGATGACCATGTCGGCGATGTGTGGGCTGACCTTGCCTGTCTTCATGCAGCGGGTGACGATGCCGCGCGCGCGGCCATCGTGAACGATGAGATCGAGCATCTCCGTGCGAGAAAACATTTCCACCGTGCCGGCCTCGATCTGGCGGCTGAGCGCTTGGTATGCACCCAGCAACAACTGCTGACCCGTCTGCCCGCGTGCATAGAACGTTCGCGACACCTGTGCGCCGCCAAAAGATCGGTTCCCGAGAAGACCCCCGTACTCGCGCGCGAATGGCACACCCTGCGCAACGGCCTGATCGATGATCTGCACGCTGAGCTCGGCGAGCCGAAATACGTTGGACTCGCGGGAGCGGAAATCGCCGCCCTTTACGGTGTCGTAGAACAAGCGATAGACGCTGTCGCCGTCGTTTTGATAGTTCTTTGCGGCGTTGATGCCCCCCTGTGCGGCGATGCTGTGCGCGCGTCGCGGGCTGTCTTGATAGCAGAAGCACTTGACGTTGTAGCCCATCTCGCCGAGCGAGGCGGCGGCTGCGCCACCAGCGAGCCCGCTCCCGACGACGATCACGGTGTACTTCCGGCGGTTGGCCGGCGAGACGAGCTTGTTCGCCTCTTTGTGCTTCTCCCAGCGATTCTCGATGGGACCGGTCGGTTCGTTTGATCGAAGTTGCATGACGAGCCTTACAGTGTGACGAGCCCCGCGAGCACCGAGATGGGGAACGACAGGTTCCCGATCGTGATCGCGGCGGAAATCGCGATGGCTGCATCGCGGCGGTAGGAGTTGTAGCGAGGGTGGTTGGCGCCCAGTGTCTGAAATGCGCTGTAGAAGCCGTGGAAGATGTGGAAGCCGAGGGCGACATTGGCCGCCATGTACACGCCGGCGATCAAGGGGTTCTGAAAGCCTTCGACCACGTTGCGGTAGACTTCCCCCGGGTGATCCGGAAGGATCGTGAAGTGCAACAAGTGGTAAACCACGAACAGTAGAAGAATCGGGCCCGACCAGTACATCGTTCGCGCCGCATAGTCGGTCGCGAGGTCCGTGCGCTTCTTGT
Organism: Deltaproteobacteria bacterium; assembly: GCA_019313915.1. Classification (GTDB taxonomy): domain Bacteria; phylum Myxococcota_A; class Polyangia; order Polyangiales; family Houyiibacteriaceae; genus SG8-38. Next base: position 18,184 of record JAFDAJ010000001.1, on the reverse strand, counting down.
AGCGTGACCCTCGAGCCTGCGTGTTGCGGACCCAGAGTGATATCGCCGATGCGATGTGCACTCCGAACGCAAACAGAAGCAGTAGCCGTGTCCCCCACAAGACCGGCGTCAGGCTCTGCAGCGTCTCGGCATAACCGTCCATGGCCTCCTGTCCGAGATACAGATTCAGGTTGCCCAGGAAGTGGCCGACCGTGAAGCCGACGAGGATGACCCCCGACAGGGCCATGGCCACCTTCTTCCCTATGGTCGTTTGATGGAGCGTCAGGGCTCGTTGCATGGGTTCTCCTCAGTGCCCGCCACGCCGGGCGGCCGATTCATACATCCACCGGTCGGGGCTTGCCAACCGGCTGGCGGAAAAAGCAGGGGATTCAGAGCTCGGGGGGGTCGTAGTATTCCACCAAATCGCCGCGGAAGGTTTCGAGCACCGTGACGCCGCGATCCTCGCTCACCAGATAATTCGGCCCAACGGGCACCTTGCCGAGGCCACCCGGCGTATCGACGATCAGCTTGGGGAGCGCGATCCCGCTGACACGCCCTTGAAGGGCTGCCATCAGCTCGACCCCACGCCGCAAAGGCGTCCGCAGATGCCCAGTTCCGCCGACTGGGTCCATTTGTAAGAGGTAGTAGGGTCGGACTCGTGATCGGACCAGGCCGCGAAACAGGGCCTCGAGCGTGTTGGCATCATCGTTGACCCCTCGAAGCAAGACGGTCTGGTTCATCACCGGCAGGCCGGCGTCCGCCAGACGGGCACAGGCCGTGCGAGCCTCGTCGGTCAGTTCTTTCGGGTGGTTGAAATGGGTCATGATCCAAGTGGCTTCGTGGCTTTCCCGAATCGCGCTGCAGAGCTCCTCGGTGATCCGTTGGGGGAGGGTGACCGGCGCTCGCGTGGCCAGGCGCACGTAGTCGACGTGGTCGATCGCGCCAATCCGCCGGAGCAGTCGGGCAAGCCGGTCGGTGGACATGATGCAAGGGTCGCCGCCGGAGACGATGACATCGCGGATTTCCGGGTGGGCCTCGATCCATGCGAAGGCGGGCTCGAGCACGGCCATCGAACGCGCTCCGCCGCCGTCGCCAACGAGCCGGGATCGCGTGCAGAAGCGGCAATAGACGCCGCAGCGATCGGTTGCGAGCAGCAGGACGCGGTCTGGGTAGCGCTGAATCAGATGGGGTGCGACTTCGTGAGCCTCCTCACCCAACGGGTCACGGAGGTCGCCCTCGACGGCGATCGCCTCTTCGGCGCGAGGGATGCACTGAAGGCGAACTGGGCAGTCCGGGTCGGCCGGGTCACAGAGGGCCAGGTAGTACGGCGTGATCGAGATCGGCAACCCGGCGGCCATCGCCCGGGTGGCTCCCACCCGCTCTGCATCCGTCAGGGTCAGTGCTTTGTCGAGGGCCTGTAAATTGGTCGCCGCGTGTCGCGCTTGCCACCGCCAATCACTCCAGTTGGACTCCTCCAAACGCGATGCTTCACGAAAATCTAGCGGCAGCGCGCGCATGGTCTGCAGCTTAGTTCTTGTCCCTCAGGCGGCAACCGTCCTTGCCCCTGGACACACTCGAAAAACATTGTCATATGGCACTGTCTAGGCTTGCCCAATGGGCGTTTTGCTCCCAATGGCCAAGACGAAAAGGGAGAGATTATGGCGACCCGAGAACCCCGTCCGTTCGACGTCGAATACATCGAGAACCCAAGCCAGTCGGAGTTGCGTGAGCTTGCGCTCGCGCACACCCCATGTGTTCAGCAGACGGCGGTCGGCAGCATCAACAAGGTCTCGCGCAACAAGGCGCGCATGGCCAAGTACACGTACATAATCGATACCGAAGATCGATGGAGTCATCAGATTATGGACCCCGACAAGGCCCGTGGCTTGATCGAGCGCCAGGCGAAGTACATCGCCGACAAAGGCAAGCTCATTGCCATCGACGGCTACGTGGGTCTTGGTGAAGGCGCGTTTGGCGCCACGTGGCTTTACACACCCGAAGGCGCGAACATCGCTGGCATGCAGCAAATTCTCGCGTTCCCGCGTTCCGACGTCGAGACCGAGGAGCAGTTGGCCGCACCGTTCGAGCCGATCTTCCGTCTTTACTACACGCCGGACCTGCAGCTCGACGACATGCCGGGCGGCCAGGCAATCATCGTCGACATGGAGAACTGGACGACGCACGTCATTGGTGCCGACTACTTCGGCGAGTCGAAGAAGGGCATCCTCCGAATGCTGAACCACTACGTGTACCAAAAGGGCGGGCTCGTTCTGCACGCGGGCGCGAAGGCCGTGACCGATGCCAACGGCAACAAGCTCACCATGACGATCATGGGATTGTCGGGCACGGGCAAGACCACGACTACCTTCTCGAAGCAGGGCGACATCACCGAGCCGATTCAGGACGACATGGTGGCGCTATGGCCGCATGGCGCCCTGTCGATCACCGAGAACGGTTGCTTTGCGAAGACCGACGGCCTGTCGCTCGAAACTGAGCCGGTTCTGTTCACCGCAACAACCGGCAGCGAAGCCTGGCTCGAGAACGTTTTCCTCGAGGCGGATGGCTCATTCCACTTCACCAAGGGTGTGCTCTCCGCCGAGGACGTCGCGCGCCTCCGCGACATCCTCATCGCCACCGGTGCCAACGTCGAAAACGTCGACAAGTACATGGCAGGCGGGGTAAACCTCGACGACGTGGTCGATAGCCACGGCATTCCGGCGGACGGCTGGGACTTCGTCGTGTGGACGCAGAACGGCCGATCCATCGTGCCTATGAGCTCGATTCCCGACGCCGCAGACCTGCGCAACATTCCGCAGGTCAAGTCGATGGGCATCCTCAACCGCGACGAGGGCTACGACGCCGCGATGCCCGGCATCGTTCGCTTCACGTCGCCCGAACAGGCGGCCGGCTACTTCATGCTCGGCGAGACCTCGAAGACCAGCGCGGCCGGCAAGGACCGCGGCAAGACGCGTTCGCCTTTCACGCAGCCGTTTTTCCCCGCGAAGCACGGGCTTCAGGCGAAGCGCTTCGCCGAGCTGGCGGCGACCATGTCGGGCGTCACCATGTGGCTGATGAACACCGGCTACATCGGCGGCGAAGCCAACGACGCCAAAGAGAACAAGGCGTTGAACATCAAGATTCGACATTCGAGCGCGATGCTCGAGGCCCTGCTGAGCGAAACGATCAAGTGGAAGAAGGATCCGGACTTCGGCTACGAGATTGTCGACGTCGACGCCCCCGAGAACGCGGACCTCGTCGGCAAGGTGCCGGCTGAGATTCTCGACCCACGCCGCTTTTACGACGGCCGCGGACGGCATTCGGACTACGAGCAGTGGGTCAGCCACATGAAGGAAGCCCGCACGGACTTCCTCAAGAAATTCGACGTTGCCGATGCGATCGTCGCAGCGATCGCCGGCTGAGCAGCGCCGCCGGCTGAGCAGCGCACCGGGCCGCAGGTTTTGGGGGCCGCCACCTGAGTTGTGGTAACAGCCATGGGCGTGATGCGATTCGCGTCCATGCTCGTCGTCCTCTGTTCACTCGCGGTGCTCGGGCCCGTTCGAACGGCCTTCGCCGACAGCTATGATCTCGTTGCCTTTGACGGGGTCTTCGGTGGGTCGGTGTCCAAGTTCAACGGCAAGAGGAAATGGCAGCCGACTCTCTGGCTGGACGGCTCCTACGGCGTAGCGGGGCCTCTGCACCTGGGCGCCTACTTTCAGTGGCTTGGCAAAGGTTGGCCACTCGACGATCCCGGCTTTGGTGGTGGGGCCCTGATCGCGCTCCGCGGCAACATCAAGAAGCTACGCCTCTCGGGCGCGTTCACCGGCGGCTACCTCGGTGTCCCATTGGTGACCCACGTGGAGGGCACGGGCACCATTGGCGCCTTTGCCGGGCTCGGGTACGGTTTCCTCTCGTGGTTGGGCTTAGAAGTGCGCGGCCGATGGATACGGTACTTCAAGATGCCGCCCGGCGCGCCGAACCATGCCTGGAGCATCGAAGCCGGCTTCAGCTTCTTCATCAACTGAGGCGTGTCTGACCTCGCTATCGCTTCCCGAGGTTGTCGACCGCGCGTTGGGCGCGCGTTGCTGCCGCGGGGTCAGTATTCTCGATGACCTTGATGTACCGTTCGAAAGTCGCGATGGCCATCTGCGTGTTGCCCACCTTTTCATAGCAGGATGCCAAATCGAACAAGAGGTCGGCTGGCCCACCTTCGCCGAGCTCGATCGCTTTGATGTAGATGGGGATTGCCTCTTTGTAGCGTTTCGCTCCGCGCAACGAGATCGCCAAGTTGCGCGCCACATCCGGGTCGTAAGGGTCTCCCGCCATTGCCTTCTCGTGCGCCTTGATCGCTTCGTCGTAGCGTCGTGCCTTGCGGAGCGCCACGCCGAGGTTGTTCAGCAGCTGCGGATTGTTCGGGACGACTCTCAGCGCTTTTTCGTAGGTCACGATCGCCGCGTCGTTGTCCTTCGACCGGCGGTACGCCACCCCGAGGTTGAGCCAGTGGTTCGTGTGTTCGGGCTCGAGCGCAGTTGCCTTCTCCAGGCACTTCACGGCCTGCTTGGGGCGGTCGAGCCGCAGCAGCGTGGCACCGGCCAGGCCGTAGGCCCTGCCGTCCTTGGGTTCTAGCTGGATTGCGCGCTTGAACGCTTTCAGAGCCTCTTCGTAGCGTCCGAGCCTGCGTAAAATGGAGCCGCGCGTAAGATGCCCTTGCGCGTAGGTCGGTCTCGTCGCCACCGCAAGATCGATCTCCCTGAGCGCTTCCTCGTAGCGACCTTCAGCCCGCAGTGTCTTGGCGATGTGGTAGTGCGCGTCAGCTGCATCCGCAGACACAACGGGTGCCGTCAGCCACAGCGCGCACCCCAGAGCTACCCCGATCCATCGCACGTCGTCAGGTTACCACGAGTTGGCGCCTAGACTCCCGTATACAATAAGCCGATGGCCGTCTGAAACACAGGTGGCATCAAGCGATCGAACAGAATCCAAGCGAGGATCAAGCCCATCAGTGCGCCGCCACCGGAAAAAAGCTGGAACCACTTGTTCCGCAGTCGATCATTGAGCACGAGCGGAACGATGGCGTAGCCGTCGAGAGGGGGAAACGGAATCAAGTTGAAGCAGCCGAGGATCAAGTTGATCGAAAATAGCACGCTACAGAAGAGTGCCAGCCCTTGGGCGACGCCGGATGGCGCGACCGCGAGGGTCTCGAGGCTGATCCCTCCGGTCGGCAAGCTGAAGTAGCCGGTGGCTATTCCGATTCGAATGGCCAGGGCCGCTAGCAACGCCAGCGCAAAGTTCGCGGCGGGGCCTGCCGCCGCCATGCCTGCCGCCCGCCTCGGGTGACGGTTGGCCCAGGCGGGGTCGTACGGTGCACTGGCCCAGCCGATCATCCAGCCGCCCCCCTGCAAGAAGAACGACAAAATCGGGACGACGAGCGTGCCGAACGGCTCCCGCTTGATGTGTGGTAACGGGTCGAGCGTCACTTGATTCGCCGCGGTGGAGTCGCCCCCGAGCCTACCGACGAGGGCGTGGGCCGCCTCGTGACACGTCAGCGATAACAGGAACGCAGCGAGCCAGAGCGGTAGCTTGGAGAGAAGGTGAATGTCCATCGACTCGGCGGAGCCTACTATGAAAACGTCCGGCTGCTACATTTGGGCGATGCCACCCATCATCGCCTTGTTCGATATCGACGGAACGCTCCTTCGGGCGGGCGGCGCTGGGCGGCGCGCGGTCGAGCTCGCTCTCGACGAGGTGCTCGATGACCTCGACGCAGATGTCAGCTTGGAGTCGGTAGAGTTTGCGGGGCGCACCGATCCTTGGATCGTTCGCACGGCGCTCCTGCAATACGGCGTGGCCGCAGACGACGGCCTGATTCACGAAGTCCTGCGGCGCTACGTCGCCCACCTGCCGCGCGAGCTCCAGCTCGCCACTGCCTTCGAGGTCCTGCCCGGCGTCCTGTCTTTGCTTTCCGAGTTGAGCGCCCGTGAGGATGTGATCCTCGGTCTTGGAACAGGCAACACCGAACCCGCTGCGTACGCGAAGTTGGCACGCGGCGGACTCGACTCCTTCTTTTCGTTCGGGGGCTTCGGTTCCGATCACGCCGATCGCGCGGCCCTTCTCCGTGTGGGGTTGGAACGGGGGTTGGAACGGTGCGCCGAGCCACAGGGACGAGAGCGTGTCGTCGTAGTCGGGGACACGCCGCATGATGTGGCTGCGGCGCATGCGATCGGGGCTGCCTGCGTTGCCGTGAGCACCGGTGGTTACGACGGTTTCGCATTGGAAGCCGCTGGCGCAACTGTCGTGGTGTCGGACCTAGGCTGTGCGGCGGTCCGGGCTGCGTTCGAACCGACAGCCTCCCGCTAGTCTAGAAGATCGAGCGCGTTCTCGGGGGGGCGCCCAACGACAGCGCGCTTACCGCGGAACACGACCGGACGTTCGATGAGGACCGGGTTCCCGACCATTGCAGCGACGAGCTCCGCCCGGGTCAGCGCGCCATCGTCGAGCGACAGCTCTTGGTAGGGCGCTTCCTTCTTTCGCATGAGGTCTCGAGGTTCGATGCCAAGGGCGTTCAATGCGCTGGTGAGCTCTGCCTCCGAGGGCGGCGTCTTCAAGTACTCGACGATAGTTGGCTCGATGCCACGATCGCGAAGGAGCTGCAGCGTCTGGCGTGACTTGCTGCAACGAGGATTGTGCCAAATCGTAATGCTCGACATGTCGTTAGGCGAGGGCATGTAACGATTCCGACGTCCGTGCAATACTCCCGGTGTGAACCAACGGTCGAAGCCTTGGTATGGGCGCTGGTGGGCGGTCGTGCTCCTGATCGTGTTGGTCATCGGGGCTACGGGGTTGCTCACCGTGAAAGCGCTCGGGCTGCGCTCGGTGACGGTCGAGGCGGAACCGATCGAGCAGCCAGCCGTAGGCTTCGATTACAGTTGGTGGAATGCGGGCCTCGGCCGGTGGGTGCACCCGGGTGGCGTCGACTACGACGCGGTTCGCGCCGAGGAGGGCAACTTGCGTCGCTTCATTGCGACCCTTGCAGAGATTGGGCCGCGCGCGACTCCGGACCGCTTCACGACCGAGCCGGAGCGACTCGCCTATTACATCAACGCGTACAACGCGCTGGTCCTGTTTGCCGTCGTCGACAATTGGCCGATCGACACCGTACACGATGTTCGAGGCTGGCTAGACCCGAGGGCAGGCTTCGGCTTTTTCTACGGTCTGCGTCTTCCGCTCGACGGGGACTCAGTCAATCTCTATGACCTCGAGAACGAAGTGATCCGTGGCTTCGTCGATGCGCGCATTCACGCCGCGATCAACTGCGCTTCGAAGTCGTGCCCCGCGCTCATGCCGTACGCCTTCGAGCCGGCGCGGCTCGATGATCAACTCGACGCGGTGACGCGGGCCTTCTGTTCGAACCCGCCCCACGTTCGCGTCGACGACGAGGCCAAAGAAATTCAGCTATCCGCCATCTTCGAGTGGTATCAAACCGACTTCGAGGAACACGCTCGCCGTTTGGGCCGGACGGCGACGATCGTAGACTTCATCCTGGCGTTTGCCGCGCCGGACGTAGCGGCGGCCGTGGAGCGCGCTCGGGGCGAGGGTTTTGAGGTGGTTTTCCAGCCGTACGACTGGGCCCTCAATAGCCTTTGAGCACCTTCGCTTACACAAAAATACTGCAGAACTCGACGAATAATGCCATAGCCTACTAGGCTTTATGGATGATTCGGGGGGATCAGCACGCGCGATGAAACGCTTTGCTTCATTTACGTTTGGGGTGTGTTCGGGATTGTTGTTTGCGGGGTGTGTCGGGAGCTTGTCGAACCCGGAAGACTTCATAGACGGCGGCACGAATCCAAAGAGCGCAGAGATGGTGCTCGCCGATAGTTGTGGGATCACGGGTTGCCATGATGCCACATCGCTGGCGGCGGCCGGGCTCGATCTCGTCTCGCCAAATGTCGATGGCCGCGTCGTGGACGTCAACGCAGTCGGTATCGGGTGCGAGAGCGACATCTTGGTCGTCGCCGGCGATCCAGACGGGAGTTACTTATTCGACAAGATTTTCAAACTGCCCGGCGTCTGCGGGCTCCAGATGCCAATCACGGGCACTCTCACTCCGAGTGAAATACAGATTCTTCGAGAGTGGATCATCGAGCTGGGCGGTTCCGGTGGGGGAACCTCGGACGGGGGTTAGTGGATGCGATTGTTGCGCTTCTGTGCGTTGGCAGCGTTGCTGAGTTTGTTTTCGTCGGTGGACGTTGCATATGCCGACGACGGCGCAGCGGCCCTGTTGCCGTTCCAAGGCCCTCAGGCGGCCAAAGTCCGCCAGAATGTGCAGAAGAGTCTGCGGGCCGCGGATGTTCAAGTGGTTCCGCTCAAGCGGGTGACCGCCGTCGTCAAGAAGACCAAGGGCTACGCAAAGCAGGCTACCAAGCTCAAAGCCAGCGTGCTCGTGCGCGCGCGAGTTCGCCGCGTCGAAGGCCGTTGGATAGCCGACACCGAGGTGCGGAACACGAAGGGGCAGCGCATCGAGAAATTCCGGACCACTTCTTCGAGCGTCACACGGTTGTCCAACCGCGTCGTCGTTCAGCTAATGAAAACCGGGCGATTGCCGGTAGTTGGCGCCGTGGCGGAGCCAGAGCCGCCATCCGCACCAACGCAACCACGACTCGTCGTCCGGCCCTTCACGGGCGCGCAAGCCGGCAAAATTAGGGGTGCCGCGGTGAGGGGCCTCCGCCCTGAACCCGTCGAGCTCTTTTCCAACAAGCAGTTCGTCGACAAGGCCAACGGCCTCGGCGTCGATCTCAAATCGGATGGAGGACACGTCGCGCCTGCCTCGGCTCTGGCGGTGAGCGGGCTCATCGAGGGCGATGTCTTGCGCGAAGACGGCGTGTGGTCCGCGTACGTTCGCCTGGTCGATGGCGAGAGTGCAACGGTGATCAGTCAGCACTACTACGACGCGAGCACGTCGGCAGCCCTGGCGAAGTCCGTACAAGCGAACATCGGTCCCGACTTTCGGAAGGACATCAGGAAGCTCGGCGTAGCGGTTCCGGGCGCGGTCGCCGTCGTGCCCGTCACCGCGGTGACTGCGGCTCCCGTGGTCAAAGCGCCGAAGAAGGCCAAGGCAGAGGTCAAATACAAGGCGAAGCGTCCTAAAGAGCAGCGGCCTGCGGCCGTCGACATCGAGTTCGATTTCCGTTTGGTACACCGCGACTTCGCCTACAAGGATGACCTTCGTGGCGACCTGCGCAGTTACAAGCTTGGTATCGGACCGGGGGTCGGCACGAAGTTCCAATACTACCCCGGTGCTCACTTCACCGCAGGCGTGGGCGCTCAGTTTGGCATCGACTTCGAATGGGAGCGGGTGTTCAACTTCGACTCCACCCGGGCCGACGGAGCTCAATTTCCAACTGAGTCGCAGCAGTTCCTGATCGGATTGCGCTGGCGATACCCGACTGGGCGGTGGGAGCCGTCATTCGTCATCGACTACGGCGTGCATAGCTTCCGCTTCGGACTCTCGGGACCGCCCGTGCCCGGCGAAGACAACACGGCGCAGACTCCGAGCGTGAGGTACGAGTTCGTCCGAATTGGCGCAGGATTTCGAGTCGGCATCGGCGAGAAGGAGCGCTTCATCGTGATGGCCAATCTCGCCTTCCGTGGGGTGTTCTCGGTCGGAGGGGTCGGCACGAGCTTGTGGTTCCCCGAGGCCACAGCCAACGGCATGGACGCAATGGTGATGTTCGGCTACGCGCTTCCCAAGGGCTTCGAAATACGGCTGGGAATCGACTACCGCCGCTACGGGCTCGACCTGAACCCCGTGCCCCCGGACCCACCCTACGTGGCCGGTGGAGCGGCGGATCAGTATTGGGGCTTCTCGATTGGGGCAGCCTGGCGCCGATAGGCGAGGCCAGCCGCACGAAGTACCGCGGATCGGCTTTGCCAGCTAAGATTCACCCATGATCCGCGCTTGGGCCACCTGCGTTGCCGCCATCCTGGTGTTGGGTTGCCAGAACGGACGGGAAGAACCAGTCCGGGGATCACACCAGGGTTTCGAGCCGCCCGTGGAGTACCCGCCTCCTTCTGAGCATGTACGCACCGAGGGCTTCGACCCCGAGACGCCAGAGCCTCCTCCGCCCCGAGACGTCGAAGTCGAGGCGGAAGAAGAAGAAGAGCCCGCACGCGACCTAGGCGCAGAGCTCAGGGCCGCGGTGGGCACTCCCAACGACTGTGTACGGGACTTCGTCGCCAGCGGCCCCACGACCCTTCGAATCAGCGTCAGCGGCATCGTGCGGCCGACTGGCATGGTCATCGAGCCCTCGGCGTACGGCTCCGGCCTTTCCGCCGCCGCCCTCAACTGCATCCGGCAACGTGTCGGCACCGTCGTTCTGGATCCATTGGACGACACCGTGTCGGCCACCGCCTCGACCGTGATTGAAATCAAGTACCAGCCACCCGTCATCCTCGAGTCGGACCCTGGCGTGCCGGAGCCGAAGCTCAGGAACGTCAAGGAGCCGCTCCCAAAGCGACCGGACATTCCTCCGTCGGGCAAGCCGATCGAAGGCGGCACCGATAGACCGATCGAAGGCGGCACGGCCAAAGATCCAGATGGCCCGAAAGGGGTCCCAATCACCGGCCCGAAGCCCCGGGCGATCGATGGGTACGAAGTAGACGAAAACGCCCAACAGTGGCGTTGACGGGGGACCGTCCTCTTCTACCCGGGCCGCTCGCGCTTGGCGAACCACTTTCGATACTTGAGCATTCGCGACTGCTGGCCCTGCGAAGCGCGTCGCTTGCACGTTGTTCGCTCATCGGAGCCGTCCGGCGCGCCCCAGCGAATCTCCGCGCAGTCGTTCGGATTGTAGGCAACCTCCATCGCCTTCATGCGAGCGACGACGTCGGCGAGCGTCAGCTTCCAGGCGCTACCGTCTGACCGAATATACTCGATCGAGCGCTTCTCGAGCTCGGACTGAAGCGCTGCGCGAACCTGCTGCACGGCCTCGTCGCGATCCGCATCCCGGATCCCAAAGCGTTCGGGATGCGCCGCGACGCTTTGCGGGAACGAAACCACGGCGTCGATGCTGATCAGCAGTCGCATGTCGCGTGACGGCGTCGAGTAGTCCTCCCACGGACCGCTGGTCAGGAACAACGCTGCGCCGCGGGGCATCTCGATCGGCGCGTAGCCTCGTGCCTTCATGAAGTCTTCACCGTTTTGCACCGAGCTCAAGCGGCGTTGGACCGACTCTTCGAGGGCGTCGACCAAGCTCGTTTGCATGCGAACGGGGTCGAGGGCGCGTGGGTTGATCATGCCCTCCACAGCGGCATAGAAGTCGTCGGCGGTGCCGTTGTACTGCGCGTCGGACCATGCACGGATTCCGCCCGACCTGCGGAGCTGGTCGTTCGTGGTGATCTTCCAGGGCTGTGGCTGTGCGAGTGGTTCTGGCTCGCCCTCGAACGCCTCTGCTGGCTGGTCGAGCTCCACGGGGACCACGTCTTGGGCCACCGTCGCGTGATATCGAACAGGGCGCCATCCCTTGAACCCGGCCCCGACTAAGTCGGTCTTCGGGGTGAACAAGAAGGAGCCCCGCCAAAATCGGCGCCGGCCGACAGTGCCGTCGGGTTGGGCGTCGGCAGCGATCAAGACGCCGTAGTCGGTGACGCCCTGTGGTTTCCAGCGTGCGACGACCAGCACGTGGCCGTACGGGTCGGCGAACACTGTTCCCGGTCGTAGGGACTGGCGGCGCATGCGCAGCGGGTAGAGGTCCGTCTCATCGTCGTCGGGAAGGGTGCGTGGGCTCGATGAATGTACGGTCCCGGCCATCCGGCGGACGAATCTCCGAAACGCGGCGACGCCGTTGTCATCTGGGACCGAATCGAGGTTGCTGAGGACCGTAGGCTCGCAAAGCGGCGGCGCGTCTTTCCGGCCCCGGGTGCATGTGCGGTACACGAACGGCAATCGGAGCTTCCAGGCAAAGTAAGCCCGCAGGAAGTAGGGCAGGTCGGCGCAGTCCGGCTCGAGGTCGAGCCTAGCGTCTTCCCCAGCCGAGCGATGATCGTAGAGCAGGTTACGTTCGCGCTCCCCGATCACGCCTTGCAGCCGAGGCCACGTGACGTCTTCCCCATCGGGCTCACGAAAGAGTTGTTCGACGAATGCTGCATAGAGGTTCTCGGTATCGCGTTCCCACTTCCAGCTCACATTCCAGGCTGGACCCGGAGTATCGCGCGGCGCTTGCTGCACGGGACGCCTTGCGACGCCGATGTGCTGACACGCGCGCACGAGATCACCGTCAGCGAAGACCGCGGTCCATCGACCGGCCTCTGGCTCGGGCACTTCGACCCAGCGGCTGTAGGGAGGTCCGTCGAGCACGTGCTGCACGGGGGTCACTTGCGACCCGTCTGGGGCGAAGAGAACCAGTGAGGCGAAACCAGGGTCTCGCTCACCGGTGACGATGACGCGTAGGGGTTGTGAAACGTTGGGGCGGTGCGGGGATCGAAAAATCGCGATCGATTTGGAGTCGGCGCAGCGGCCCTCAGGAATCGAAATCGGCGCGCTTGGACGAAGCTCAGCGTTGGCGATGAGGGCAGGCCCCGGCGTGTGGCCGAGCACGGTGATGCGGGTGATACGGCTCAGGAAGTCACGCCTCGAGCTGCCGGCGCCGAGCGACAGGTCGCTCACGGCCACTTGGTCGACCCGGTTGACCGTTTCCTCCTCGATTCCTTCGCAAGGGGTTAAGAATTCAGAGAACGCATGAATCGCCATCGGCACGCCTTCCTCGGTGGTGCCGAGGTAGAGCATGATGTGGCCGGGGAAGTGGAGGAGCACGACGCCGCGGTGCGCGGCAGCTTCGAGCAAGAGCCGCTTCTCGTTGAGGTCCTCGACAGCAGCCACATCGACCGTAAACGTACCGGCCATGGCTTGTCGCGCACTGTGGCGCGGCAAGTCGATGCCGAACCTCCCAAACAGCTCGAGCAAGAATCGAGAGCAGTCATAGCCCCCGTCTTTGCCGCCCCAGCCATACTGTTCGCCGCGCATCGTGAACGCTTCAGTCAGCAACGCCCGGCGGGTGAAGGCCTGTAGCTCGCTTCCTTCGAGCCGCCCCTGTACGGTGGCGCGGTCGAGGGGGGAAGATAGGGCTTCGGTCGTGACCCACCCGAGCGCGTAGGACGTTCGGGCGAGGTGCATTCCGTTGGGCCAGTGCGCCAGCAGTTGAACGACCTCGCCCTCACGCATGGTGCTGCACCGGTTGCGATCGAAATCCCGGTCGACGGGTGTGGTGTACAGACCACCGTCGTACGGGCCGCAGCGGAGGGGCTCGAGCTTCTCGACCACTCTCCACTCGTCGACCGTGTCGATCGACGCCGGCGCTTCGAACGAGGCTGCGTCGCCCGACTCGATTGGCTCGCCGTTGCGGTCCACGAGCTCCTCCGCCGCGAGCCTCTTGCTCAAATAGGCGAGTCGTTCGTCGATCTGCACCTGCAGCGCATCCCGGTCGACGGGAGCCAGCAGGTCGGCTTGTCCGATTGGCTCCCCGTCCCGGGACTGCCGTAGGGCGAGGTCATGGCGTCGTATCGCCTCCGCGCTCAAGAGCGGCTCATCGAGCGGGCCGTACGGTTCGCTTCGAGACAGCCAGTACTCGAGGGTTTCGTGCTCGGGTGACACGTTCGCGAGCGGAGGATCCACGGCGCGCATTTCCGGGCACGAAAGGGGGCGGAGCGGCTCCTCCCGCTGAGCGGCCTCCTCCTCACATCCACCGACCCAGAAAAGGCACAGGGCGGCTGCTAGAGCCGCCCGGAGTTCTATGTGGGTGCCTGCAACCATTGGATGATTTGCTCTTCGACGGTACCCCCGACGCCCAGACCGAGGTCCGCTTTTCGCGGAAACCCGACGTGGCCCCCCTGGCTAGTGATGATCCGGCGAAGCTGAGTCGCATTCTGCAGCCAAGGCCGCAGCGTGTCGATCCCCACCATGGGGTCCCGCTCGCTCGCCACGAAGAGTGTCGGCGTGTGGATGTCGCTGAGCACGTTGCACGCGCTGGTCTGCTCCCAATAGTCCTCGGCGCCGGCGAAGCCGTGCCGTGGCGCGATGATTTGTTCATCCCACTGTTCGATGGTGTCGATTCGAGACGCCGCGCGCACAGGCAAGGGCACCTCACGCCGCTCCGCGACGTTGCGATAGATCTCCTTCAGCCCGGCCAAGACGTGACGCCGATAGAATACACCGCGAGGTCGATCGATCGCCCGCGCATTTGGTTTTAGATCGATCGGCGAGCACACGGCGGCGGCAGCTCGGATCCGTGCGTCCGGCTTCCCAGCGAGATAGCGAAGCATCATATTTCCGCCGAGCGAGTAGCCGAGTAGAAGGATATTCTCGTAACCTGCGAGTGCGGTGCTACCGAGCGCGGCCTCGAGGTCCTCGGTGAGGCCAGCATGATAGTAGTCAGCGCCGCCACGGTCTGCGCCACGAAGATTGAGCCGCAGGCTGTCGATCCCGGCGCGTGAGGCACAGAGCGCAGCCTGGCGGGCGTAGTAGCTCGTCGCGCTTCCACCGAGCCCGTGTACGATCACGACGATGGTGTCGGACGCGCCTTCGGCCGTCAGTCGCCCGCTCAGGTTGAGCGTGCCAACGAGCTGGTCCTCGAGGCTCGTCTCCCAGCGTTGCCAATCCGGAACCCGTGGCGGGAGCAGGTTATGACGAAGGAAGGGGCCGAGGGTCCAGAAGTGACCCCTCCAGCTCATGAGTCATTGGGCTTGAGCGCACTGATGGCAGGCGCCTGGTCAGCACGTTGGTGCCACGCATAGAAAGGCGGGCGATCCTTGCACATCGGCCGGTCGTCGTCCGAGCAGTAAATCCGGACGTGGAAGTGGGTTCGATGCGGTGCGCCGTGCCGGGGCTGCGTGATCACGCGCTTGGCACGCATCAGCAACTCGGGGTTCGCGCCTTCTTTCACCGCCTGATTGATCAGACGTCGCTTGATCGCGTTCGAAACGAAGATGTGCTGCACGTCGGTCGTCGGCTGGCTGAGCAATGATTCGATTAGTGCCCAATTGCGCGAGGCGTCGAACCTGTAGAGGTTGCCCCACTGCTTTCCCATGCCCTGATTGTTGAATCGGACGAAGAGGTGCACGTTCACCGGCGTGGCGCGCCGGTCGAGCATGTAGAAGCCGATGTCGACATCACGGCCGCTCTGATGCGACACGTGGGGACGAATCCGGCCGCCGCCGGGTCGCGAGAGGTCGCCGACGGTGAGTTGCGCGCGCGGGTAGCGGAATGCGACTTCGTGTGCAGCAGCTTCGACCAGCCGAACGAGCTCGCCTGTGGCGTGACGCGAATCGAGAGAGCCGACTTTGACACGAAGGTCCTTATCATCGTTGATCCGCATTCCGAAGCGGAGCAGGCCACGGTTTGGGTAGCCGACCGAGACGCTTGGGTTGGGCTCGAGGTCCGAAGGCGAGATGCTGCGCGGCATCCTCGCGATCTTTTCGAGCTCTTCGTCCGTCGGCTCTGCGTGCGTTTCCGCGTGTTGGGCCTCGCGCAGCACTGGGTCGCCGGTCATCGGGAGCTCAGCGGACGCAGAGGTGCCGAACGACCCGGATAGCCACACCAAGGATGTCGCGGCCAGGGCGCAAATCCACGGCACTAGCCTGGATTGCCTACGCCTCTGTGAATGAAAGTTCCCCATTTTCGCGAGGCCAAGTGTGGCCCGAATCCCCTCAAGTGCCAGTTTGCCGGTTTGGCAACCCTAGTGCCAAGGCTGAGAGCCCGTTCAGCCCGGGTTTTACAGGTTTTTCTCTATCGTTGGTTTGTCTTTTTTCGAAAAAAACGACAATTCAGGCGACGGCGGAACGCTCTTGCACTGCGATTTCCGTAGGAAGATCACCCGGAGGGGGGATTTTTGCACCTATGAGGTAGCCCACAAAGAGCCACCAAATCACCCCGAGTCCCCAGACGAGGCCGAGAACGACGCCGCCATCGACGATACCCCGCCAGGGCTGGGGCAGTGACCGGACCCACCAGATCAACAAGATCAGGGCGCCGATGAAGACCCAGCTCACGATTTTCTGCCGTCGAGTCGAGTGAAAGAGACTCAAGCAGAACGGGAGCGCGAGGATGATCCACAGGGGCCTCGGGTTCTGGCCGAGGTAAACGGCGCGGGCCACCACACGAGGGGAGAAGCGCAGCTGGAAGCCCCGATAGCCCTCTAGGTAGGCATTCGCCACGAGCCAGCCGATGAAGATCCCCTTCTGGCTTGTCGTCATCAGGTCCTGGGTCCAGGCCTCCACCGCGTACGGCCCGAGTCGCCAAATCGCCCTTGCGAGCAACAGCGACACCCAGGCGATGCCCCAGGTAGCGACCAGCTTTTCGACCCACGGGCGCATAATTGGGCGCGAAGCTAGCAGTCTCGCCTAGGATGTCGACTTGCCGGAGGGGCGCCTCGGCCTGCATCATCAGTTAGAAGCAGAGGAAGCAACTTGGACGATTCGACCTACGACCTGGGGGCGGAAGACGAGTCGGCGAATAAGCCGAAGCGGCCGGGCTTTCCCGTGGAGCCACGGCGCTTGTGGCTGATTCTCACGGAGAATCGAAAGCAACTCCTGAAGGCTTTCCTGATCGCCGCCGCAGTCTCGTTCGTGGCCTCCTTCTTCGTGCCCAAGACGTACGAGTCGACTGGCCTGCTTCTGTTCGAGGGCACGCCGCTGCTAGAACGCCCAGGTAGCGAAGCTGCGCCGGGCGCCTTCGTCGAGTCTGCCATGGCGCCCAGTCGCCTGCGCGAAGTGCGTGACCGCCTGAGTTGGGACGTGTCGCTCCGCGAGCTCGAGGAGCAGATTTCGGTGTCGCTCGAAGGCAAAGCAGCCATGCGCATGGTCGCGCGAGCGGGGAAGGCCGAGAAAGCCCAAGCGCTGAGCCAAGCCATGCTCGATGTGTTTCTTGAACGGCAAGCGAGCTTCAATGCGGAAAAACTCGAGCGCCTCACCAGCGAGAATGACGTGTCGCTCGAAGGAGCCCGGGAGAGACGCGAAGAAGCCACTACGGCGCTCGAAGCGTTTCGCGAGAAGAGCGGCAAGCCGAACGTGATCCAAGAGCAAGAGCAACTCTTGGCTCGCATCGCGGGACTTCGCTCGAAGGCTGACGAAGCTGCGGTGGAGGTGGCGGCTCAGGGCGCGCGCATCGAGGAGCTCGAAAAAGCGCAGCGTGAGCTTCCTCGTCAGATTGTCGCGAGCGCGACCAAGGGCTCCCCGATTGATTCTCCGCTTGCCAAGGCACGCTCCGAGCTCGCGGCTGCTCGCGCGTCTCTGAGCAATCACCACCCGACGGTGCAGGCTCTCAAACAACGGGTCGCGAGCCTGCAGGCACAGAGAAAGGGCCAAACAGCCGAGATGGGCGAGCGGACCCTCGCTGCCAATCCGGCTCGTGCAGCGGTGGACCAGCAACTTGCGACCGCGCGGGCCATGCGGGCGGCGGCTAAAGAGCGTGAGGCCGCGCTTCGCGTGTTACTCAAGGTGAACAGAGCAGAAGCGGAGTCGCTCGCTTCCGAAGAGGGCGAGGCTCGTCAGGTGGTTGACGCTGTCGTTCTGGCGGACAAGCGGATCGCGGATCTGTCGAGTCGCGCAGCTATGCTCCGAGACGCTGCGCACGCGCGCTACACCGGCTTTCGCGTGTTGTCGGTGCCGATGGTGCCTGAGAGCGCGCAGCGCTCCGCGGCGCACACGGCGCTGCTCGTGATGCTTCCGATCGTGACCGTGGTGATCTTCGCGCTGGTGTTTATCGTCCGCCGGCTGCGGAGTCTGACGGCCGAGGCACCACGGGAAGTCGCATGGTGGGGAAACGGTCCCGTCCTTGGCACGACCGTTTGGCCGCGCGACCCTAACGCCCTCGAGTCGTTCGTCGATGAGCTGGAGGATCATGGCGTCTACGGCGCTGGTCGCACCCTCGTAGTGCCGGCCACCGAGGCCGAGCGAGAGATTGCGTGTTCGTTTGCCATGCGTCTCGCCGAAGCGCCGTGGCTTGCCGCTGCGATTCTGGATGTTGGGGAAAGAGCGGGTGGCTACTCGTCGACCCCACCCCTCGTCACTCCGCCGTCTTCCACGAGGGTGCCCCATCTGACCCCGCCATGGGTCGAGCGGCCGAGGCGGCTTTCGTCACAGGCGAACCCATCGGTTGCGTCCGGGCGTGTGATCACAACGGCGGCCCCACCGTCTGCGTTCGTGACGCCGCCTCCTG
>JAFDAJ010000342.1 GCA_019313915.1 Deltaproteobacteria bacterium | reverse complement strand
AAATATGTCAGTAAGCGGGCACCCATGACAAAGCGCAAAACCAAACGACACCCCGGTGTGCTGATCGTCAAACCGGATGAGAAGGCGCGTACAGCTGCGGCCACATCACAGGCCATAGGAGCTCACAAGTGAAGATTGTCGATGTCAAGGCGCTCGCGATCGACGCGGTCCAGGTGGTCCGCTTCGCCCGATTCTGCGATCACCGCGGGTACTTCGCCGAACAGTACCGCCGAAGCGACTTCCGGGATCACCCCGAGATGGGTTTCATGAAGGGCGTGGAGTTCCTCCAGTGTAACGAGAGCTTCTCTCGCGCCGGAACCGTCCGCGGATTGCACTTCCAGTGGAATCCGTACATGGGCAAGCTGGTGCGCACCATCGCGGGCCGCATGGTCGACCTCGTGCTCGACATCCGCAAGGGCTCCCCGACCTACGGTAAGGCCATCGCGTACGACATGCCCGCCAATCGGGACGGCGACACCGACGAGTGGATCTGGGTGCCGCCGGGATTCGCACACGGGAACCTCTTTCCGGAGGACAGCGTCATCGAGTACATGTGCTCGGGCGAGTACAGCCCCGGCTGCGAGGCGGGCATCTCCCCGATGGCCAGCGACATAGACTGGTCGCTGTGCGATCCGACGTTGAGGAAGCTCTTCGAAGAAACTGCGGCGAAGGCCATCATCACCGACAAGGATCGGGACGGGCTCAGCATGGAAGCGTGGGGCAGCGACGAGCGCTCCGAGAACTTCATCCACGGCAAGCTCGGCGACGCCTGAGCCTGAAAGGCAATCACATTGTCTAGCGATCCCAAGATTCTGTTCACCGGTGGAAGCGGCCTGCTCGGCAGCGAGATCCGCAGCCACCTGCCCGACGCCCTCTATCCGAGCTCCGCGGAGTTCGACGTCTCCAATCTCGAGCAGATGGAGGCATGGGCGAGCTCGCACGAGTTCGATCAGGTGGTTCACGCAGCCGCGTTCACCTCGCCGCCCCGAATCGACGAAGATCCGATCCGGGCCATCGACGCCAACATCATCGGCACAGCCAATGTGGTGAAGCTCTGCGCCACCCGGAGTCTGCGCCTCATCTACATCAGCACCGACTATGTATTCAAGGGCGACAAGGGCAGCTACCGCGAGGATGATCCCGTCAATCCGGTGAACAAGTACGCGTGGTCGAAGCTCGGCGGCGAGTGCGCGGCCCGGCTCTACGACAAGGCTCTCATCGTTCGGACCAGCTTCGGCCCGAACGAATTCCCCTTCGAGAAGGCCTTCGTGGACCAGTGGACCAGCCGCGAGAGCGTCGCGGTCCTCGCCGAGAAGATCGCCAAGCTGACCCGGATCGAGGCGACGGGCACCCTGCACGTAGGCGGCAAGCGCCGCAGCGTGATGGAGTACGCCCAGGGCCTCGACCCCTCCAGGGAAATCAAGGAGCTGTCGATCAACGAAGTCAGCTTCGACGTCCCGGTAGATACGTCGCTCGACTGCGGACGCTACGACGAACTGATCGACGGTTGACTCACAGGAAGGCAAAAAGGTGAAGATTCTCCTCGCCGGCGGCGCCGGTTACATCGGCTCCTCTCTCATTCCGGTCCTGCTCGAGCACGGCTACACGACGGATGTGGTCGATCTCATGTGGTTCGGAAACAGCATCCCCGACACCGTCAACATCCGCCGCCAGGACATCTTCGACCTGAAGGAGGTCGACGTCCGCGGCTACGACCAGGTGATCTTCCTGGCGGGCCTGTCCAACGATCCGATGGCCGAGTTCGACCCCTCGAGGAACTTCGTCTCCAACGGAGCCTGCCCCTCCTACCTGGCCTACATATGCAAACGAGCCGGAGTCCGGCGCTTCATCTACGCTTCCTCTTGCTCGGTGTACGGTTACACGGTGAATGAGCTCTACGATGAGGAGAGCCCGGTGACCTGCGGCTACCCCTACGGAGTCTCCAAGCTCCAGGGCGAGCGGGGTGTGCTGCAGCTGGCAGACGACGATTTCTCCGTCATCGCCCTGCGCCAGGGGACCCTCTCCGGACACAGCCCGCGCATGCGGCTTGATCTCATCGTCAACACGATGTTCAAGGCGGCCATGACCGAGCGCCACGTCACGGTCAACAACCCCTCCATCTGGCGCCCGATCCTCGACATCCGGGACGCCCAGAACGCCTACCTTCGGGCGATTCAGGCGGACATCTCCCAGAGCGGCGTCTTCAATGTCGCGTCGGACAACTACACCGTTGGCCAAGTGGGCGACCTGGTGAAGAGCGAAGTAGAGCGCCTGACCGGAGAGAAGGTCGCGATCACGATCAAGAACATCAGCGACTTCCGCAACTACAAGGTGAGCCTGGAAAAGGCCAAGACCTACCTCGGCTTCCAGCCCCAGTACGACGTGAAGGACATCATCGACGACCTCTTCTCCCATCGGGAGGAGTATGGAGACTACGATCGCGACGAATTCTACAACATCCGGGCCTTCAAGCGGCTCTTCG
>JAFDAJ010000120.1 GCA_019313915.1 Deltaproteobacteria bacterium | reverse complement strand
CGGAACCTCCACGCACAAACGACCGCGAAGACCAGCCCGAGCACCCAGATGCCGGATCCTGGTTGGCCGTTGGCCAGGATCATCGGCGACACGGAGCAACCGGAGCAGTCGACATTCGGGTCGTCACAGAACCCGCTCGTAGCCTCCACGTTCACCTGGGTGCTGCGAGAAAGCGGACCCTCGTTTCCGATCCCAGGCGAAGCGATCTGGAACGCTTTATCGACCGCGCTCACGTACAAGTAGGTGGTGGTGGCGTCACAGCCTTCCGGTCCAAGTTGCGCTGCGCTGATGGTCTGGCTCGTGGCGTTCTCGCCGGCGGTGATGCTCGTCAACGTTGCCGTGCTCGGGTCGTCGTCGTCACTGCAATAGAAGCGATAGAACTCGATTTGGTCGGTCGGTCGGGTCCACGAGATCGTGAAGTTCTGGCCAACTAAGGTGTCGCTGCTGGTGATACTGAGTTGGTTGGGTGGCGCCACGTCGATTGTGAGATGCGAAATGCCGTAGTCGCTCTCCGGTACATCCGTGCTTCCGGGGTCGGTGTTACGGAAGGCGAAGACCTCGTACGGAGTGCCCTCGAGGCCCGAGCTGTCGCACGTTGCGATTTCGGTATCGATCAACTCTTGCAGTGTCAGACCGCTGAGCAGCGAATCGGGCTCGAGGGTGCGGGGGTTGCCTGTGATTTCACGGCAGTTGGCGGTGATGTCCGTGCGATTCGCGTTCAGGTTGCATTCGCCATTCTGTTTGCCTGCCCAGAGGTAAACCTGACTCACCGCGGTGCCCGCTTCGGTCGAAAGGCGGAGCTGATACGTCGTGCTGTCCGAGACGCTGCACTGCGCCTCATTGAAATACGCAATCTCCTCCGCCTCGAGCACGAATCCGTCGATTTGGTTCACGCGATCGGCGAGCTGGGCGAACGAAGTCGGAACGAGCGCGTTGAGCGCCCCGAGCAGCGCGAATAAGAATAAGAGGCGGTTGCGCATACCCAGATTCCCGTGCAATCCCCGGGCCAACGGCTGGCGCCTAAAAGCCGTATGTTTTCGGGAGGGCGGGGGACAAACTGGCATGATCCGCCCTTCTTCTACGCCAAGCCCTGACATTTCGTCACTTTAATAGAACCGTTTCGGCGATTTGGACCGCGTTGAGGGCTGCGCCCTTGCGCAGGTTATCCGAGACGACCCACATCTGGATGCCCCCGGGATTGCCGACATCTTCGCGGATCCGGCCCACGTAGACCGGGTCCTGTCCCGCCGCATCGATCGGTTGCGGGTAGATTCCCTGGCTCAAATCGTCGACGACCTCGATGCCCTCGGCTTGGCTGAGGAGCTCTCGAGCGCGTTCTGCGGTGATCGGCGCGTGCGTTTCGACGGTAATCGCCTCGCTGTGGGCCGTCACCACCGGCACACGCACCGCGGTAGGTGAGACAGCGATGGCAGGGTCCCCGAAAATCTTGCGAGTCTCGGACACCATCTTGAGCTCTTCTTCCTGGTAGCCCGTCTCGGGGTCAGGCTTCCAATGCATCAGAAGATTGCGGCTCAACTGACCGGAAAGCTTGTCCTTGTCGACCTCGCCGCCTCGAGCGATCGCTTGTTCTTGTGCCTCGAAGGCGGCTACCGCGGTGGCGCCCGAACCGCTGATCGCCTGGTAGGTCGCGACGACCACGCGCTTGAGCCGAGCCTCGTCATGAAGAGGCTTCAGCGCGACGACCATTTGGATCGTGGAGCAGTTCGGGTTGGCAATGATGCCTTTGGGCCGGTCGGCCGCTGCCTCGGGGTTCACCTCGGGCACGATGAGCGGGACCTCGGGGTCGCTCCGGAACGCCGACGAGTTGTCGACGACGAGGGCGCCCTTGCTGGCCGCGATCGGCGCCCACTCGCGCGAGGTGCCACCGCCGGCCGAGAAGAGGGCGAGGTCGACGCCCTCGAAGACCTCCGGCGCGATTTCGACGACGGTGTGCTCGGCTCCGTTGAACGTCACGGTCTTGCCGGCGCTACGAGCCGACGCCACGGGCACCAGCTCGGCCACGGGAAAGGCGCGCTGCTCGAGCACGCGCAGCATCTCCGCGCCTACCATTCCGGTGGCCCCAACCACCGCAACTTTGAGTCCCTGAGCCATAGGCGACGGCTATAGATTAGCGCCGCAGACGCGGCAACCTGGCCCATCGAGCGTTGGGGTATCATGCCTTCTGCAAGGAGCATTCATGAGCATTCATCGGTACACCGTCGTCATTGGAGTCGCGGGCATTCTCTTCGGTCTGGGCGCGAGCCAGTCGCACGCGCAGGCGCCGCCTGAAGCGGAGACCGGACGGCAAGGCCAACCTGAGGAGTCTGCGCTGGCAGCGCCGGCCGTGCTGGAGGACGATGCTGCCGCGAAGGCTCTCCGGTCGCTCTACGTGCCGGACGGACTGACGTCGGATCAGGCCGTACATCAGGTGCTCATGACGTCTCCGGACATGAGGCGCACAAGGGCGCTCTTGAGGGAGGCGAAGGGTGGGGCGCTTCGAGCGATGTCCGGGTTGATCCCTCGGCTCGAGCTGATCGCCCGCTACTCGAAGTTGAGTCCCGTAGAGACCGCTGGCATCACCACGGGCGGTGACAGCAGCGCAATCGATGACCTGATCAACCAGCTGCAGGATCCAGCGGCACAAGAGTTGTGGACCGGCCTCACGAGCTTCCAGTTCCCGTCGTTGACCCAGCAATACGCCACCGATGCGACTCTGGTGTACTCCTTCACCGATTCGCTTGCTGAGGCCATGCCGGCTTACCGGGCTGCCAAGAAGAGCAAGGTGGCCGCGCAGCATCAAATCGAGGCGGAGCTCAACAACGTCGCGTTCAACGGACGGCAGGCCTACTACGAATACGCGCGTGCCGAGGCTGCGCTCGGGGTCGCCAATTTCGCGTTGGAGGCCGCCGTTTCCCAGCGTGAGGAAACCGAAGCCCTGGTCGGGGCCGGCTCCGCGGCGCGCGTCGACCTAATGCGTGTCCAGGCGCAAGAAGCAGCCGCCCGAGTTGCGGTCGAGCAGGCCAAGCTCGGCGTCCAGGTCTCGGCGCGGGCGCTACAGACGCTCATGCACACGGAGGAGCTGCCGTCGCTCGGTGAGGACCTGTCGGAACCCGTGACCGGAATCCCTACGGAGACGGAAAAGACGCTCCAGGATCGCGCCTATCAGAACCGGCCCGACCTCTTGGCCGTCCGGGATTACATCGAAGTCGCGAGGCACCAGTTGAAGTCCGCCAAGGGGGGAAGCGCTCCGGATCTTCTGCTGCGCGGGTCGGTCCAGTACTCCAATCCCAACTTTCGCGTCGTTCCGCAGCAAGACCGTTTCGAGGCGACATGGGAGGTAGGGGCGGTTATTCGCTGGGCGCCGAACGACACCATCGAAGCCCAGGGTCGCACACGGCAATTGGAGGCCGATCTCGAGAGGGCCCATGCGGACGTCACGCTGCTGCAAGACGCGATTCGAGTCGAGGTTGCACAGGGATATCACGGGATGCTGGCGGCCCAGAGTGCCATCGGGTCTGCGAGGCTCGGGCTCAGCGCAGCGCGCGAGGGATACCGAGTGACGCGCGAACAACTCCAAGCAGGGATCGTCAACACGACTACCTTGCTCCAAGCGCAGTCCGAGCTCATTCGCGCGCAGGTGGATGTCGTTGACTCCGCGATTGGGCTTCGCGTCGCCAAGGCGCAGCTGCGGCGCGCGATTGGGGAGATGCCCTGAGGTGCTAGTCGTCGTCGCTGCTGCGGTGATCATCCGGGATGGCAGAGTCCTCCTCACTCGTCGCGCCGAGGGGCAGCACTTGGCGGGCTTGTGGGAGTTCCCTGGCGGCAAGCTCGAAGACGGGGAGTCTCCCGAGGAGGCCCTGGTTCGCGAATGCGAAGAGGAGTGTGGCATCGAGGTGGAGGTCGCCGGGATCTTGGAGGTGACCCACCATCGGTACCCCGAAAAGGAAGTGCTCCTGTTGTTCTATCGATGTGAGCTGCGTGCTGGCGAGGTGCGTCACCTGCAGGTGGCTGACCATGCGTGGGTTGCGCCGGTCGACCTGGGTAGCTATCCGCTCCCGCCTGCGGACCAGGCTGTCATCGCGCGCATCCGGGCGCTCGAGTGTTGAGCGTTGGCTAGCGGGTGCGCGCGCCTTCGATGACGATTCGGCGAACCAGGCTTCCGTCGTCGGCCGGCATCGACACAGGCTCGGCGAGGATGACGATGGTCGCACCGGTTGTGGCGGACTCTTGCTGGTAGAGCATGCCCTTGCGGACCTCCCGCGCTTCGCCGAACGCGTCGGTCATCTGCTGGATCGTGGGCTTTGCCTCGACGAGATGAAACATGATCTGCGTCACCCGATCGCCGGGGTTGGTCAACGTCACTCGGTAGCCATCGTAGTGCATCACGGATTGGCTCTTCGTCCGCGCCATGATGACGCCCTCCATTTCGGCAGCCACGTAGTCCACGGATGCCCCGGGTTGGGCCAGGGCGCGAGCGCCGGCGCGGACATGGCTAAGCGCGGAATCGTCTCCCCTGGCGTTCCCGCCCGCCGCCTCTCCAGCGGCGACATCTTCGGGGGCTTCGCTGCGCGAGCACGCCGTCAACGCGCAGAGACTCGAGGCCAATAACAAGACTAGGGGTTGCTTCAACACATCGGCTCCTGGCTGATGTTTGTACCTCGAAACGAGTAGGCGCCAAAAAGAACGCCGGCGGCGTCAGTGTCGGGCGAGTGCGTCGGCGACCGTACCGCTGGCGCCCGTGGTGATTCGGACGGCGAAAGGCTCACGCTCCGTGCCGATCCGCTCGAGGGAGGGGGCGCCTCCGAAAAACGCGCTTGCCGCCTGCTCGAGCGCTGGCTTGTAGGCGTCGTACGTCGCGTCCGCGTTCGGAGCGACCAGGCGATCCTGCACGCGGAAGAGCACTTCGTTGGTCGCGAACTGAAGGCCGAGGCTGCTCTCCCCTTCGAGGAGCTGGCATGCGTTGAGCGCGCGGCGGAAGGCATCGTCGATGCCCGCCTGGAAGTCGCCCTCGAAGCCACGCTTGCGGCTGTAGAGCAGCCCGGGGCGGTTGTCGGCAACGTCGAGGTAGTAGTCGGACTGATGGCCGATGAGAACGACGCCGGGCCCCTGCGGAACGTGGGCGTAGTCAGCCACATCGATCAAGAGCTCGTCGGAGATTTTCTTGGTACGAATCCACTCATGAAAGACCGGGATGAGCTTCTCCAGCTCGATATCGCCCACTCTGGTGTAGAGCTTCACCTGAAACTTCGTTGCTTGCATGGGCCTTACTCCGCCGCGGCGGCGGCTGCTGCTGCTTCGGTGAGACGCTGGTAGCATGCGTGCGCTGCTTCGAGAAACAACTGCGCTTCATCGAGCGTGCGGTGCGCGATTTCGTCGTCGGCGTCCTCGTAGGAGTGGTCGCCGTGCATCTTCAACAGGTACGTGGCGAACTTCCCTTTCGCAAACGGGTCATGAAAGAGCTCTGTATCGTGAAGATGGGTCTTGAAGTTCGCCACGACATCGTCTGCGTCGTCTGTGACCTGCACCTCGAGGTGGCGGACCAGCGCCTTGGCGGCGGTCACCATTGCGTTGAAGGCGCCGGCAGCTGCAGTCGCGGATAGGCCCGCTTCGAGCGCGTCCTGCGCGTCGTGGAGCTGTTGCTCCGCCTCCTGAAGGCCGAACTCGACGAACGGCACGATCTCGCCCGCACACTCGCCGACGCCGATGTCGCCGATCGTATATTCGCGGGGGTTGCCCCAGTCGCTGTAGTAGCTCGGGTCGTCCTCGTAGGCGGGCGCTTTCTGAATGGGTGCAAGCACCTTACGGAATTCCTTTTTGCCGACCCGCGCCATGAACGCCTGGAAGCTCTCCTCGCCCTCGCGGTTGGTCAGGTAGTGCCCTGTGATCAGCTCGACGGCCTTCGGGATGTTCTTCGACGGGACGGCGGCCACCACCAACCCGTAGCTCTTGGCATTCTCGGTCCATTGACCCCCGAGCACGATGTTGAAGTGCGGGACCTTCCGGCCGCCAACCTGTCGGCTGACGCCTGTGAACCCGATGTCGGCAGCGTGGTGCTGGCCGCAGGAGTTGAAGCACCCGCTAGCCTTCATCCGAAGGGCTTGCACCGCTGGGTGGAGCTCATCCTCGATCACCGTGAGCCGCTTGCGAAGCTCACCCGTCAACCCGCGTGAGGCGGAGATGCCTAGCTTACAGGTGTCGGTGCCGGGGCACGACGTCATGTCGGTGATCGTGCCGGCGCCGGGCGCGGCCATGTTGAGCGCGACGAGGCGATCGTAGAACGTCACCGCATCCGCACCGCTGAGCCAGCGGATGGTGAGGTTCTGTTCGACCGTGCAGCGAATCGAATCGCCGGTGAGCTCCCGAGCGATCTGCGCGAGCGCGCGGCCTTGCGTGGCGGTGAAATCACCGAGCGGCAGCTTCACGATGGCGGAGTAGTACCCGTCCTGAGCTTGGGGTTTGAGGTTGTGCTTGGCCCATGCCTGGAACCCGGCCGGCGCGTCGCTCGGAATCGCGCCCGCCTCGCGTACCGGCTTTTCGTCAGTGGAGTGCAGGTCGTCCAAGAACGCCGTCCAGCGCTCATCCGGACGCAGGGTCTCGCGCTCGTCCGCCACGAGCTTCTTGAACTCGTCGATGCCGACCTTCTGCACGAGGAACTTGATGCGGGCACGGGCACGACTCTGCTTTTCACCGAGGCGGGCGAACACGCGCGCGACCGCCTGGGTGAGCGGAAACAGCTCTTCCTCCGGGCAGAACTCGGCGAGGACTTTGGCCTGCACTGGCACCGCGCCGAGCCCGCCACCAACCACGACGCGGAATCCGCGCTTGCCGTTTCGGACCTGCGCGACCGCGCCGAGGTCGTGGAAGGTAACCAGTCCACAAGGATTGTCTTCGCAGCCGGAGAACGCGATCTTGAACTTACGGCCGAAGTCTTGAACGTCCGGGTGACCCAGTAGGTACTTCGTAATCGCGTCCGCGTATGGCGTGACGTCGAAGGCCTGGGTCGTGCACACGCCGGCGTACTCGCAGGCGGTCACGTTGCGGACGCTGTTTCCACACGCCTCGCGCGTGGTGATCCCGAACGCCGCAAGCCGGCGCATCATGTCAGGGGCTTCTTCGATGTGAATGTAGTGAAGCTGAATGTCTTGCCGCGTCGTGACGTGCAGGATCGAATCGGAGTTCTCTTCGGCGAGCTCGCTCAACACCTCGAGCTGCTCGACGGTGAGCTTCCCGAACGGAACCTTGATGCGCATCATGCCCGGCGCGTCCCACACCGTGTCCGGCCCTTTGGTCAGGTCGCCGCAGGGGAAGGTCAGCGTCTTCTGACCGGTCCCGTCGTCACGAAGACCGTTGTCGTATCGCTGCCCGTACACACCTCGGCGAAGCCGGGTCTCGGCGAAGATCTTGTCGTCGAGCTTGCCTTGCATCTTGAGCTCGATCTGACCCTCGAAGAGGTCCACCTCGCCTGCGAGTTGGTCCGGGATCCGATCACCAAGCTGTTCTTTCCACGAAGTCATGATGCTCCTGTGCCCTGGACACCCAAGATGCGGCCGCAGGGGGAGCTCCCACTATTCCCCAGTTTTCCGCAGGGTCAAGTCAACAATCGTACATTTCAGATATATCGGCTGGTTTTGTTGGGAAAAATCCGAAAATATACACGACCATAAAAGTAAAGATCATGACCGTGCAGCACTTGCTTGCTGAGCGAAGTCTTGCCGCTATAGTGCCGCCGCCCGACCCCCAACGTAAGGTGTCGGGACCATTCGGGGATCGTCTAACGGCAGGACTCCAGTTTCTGGTACTGGCTATCTAGGTTCGAATCCTAGTCCCCGAGCCAGTTAGCTGTTAAGGAACACAGCCAACGTAGAAAAAGTAGCTTTCGGCCCCATCGTCTAGCGGTCAGGACATCGGCCTCTCACGCCGGTAACGCGAGTTCGATTCTCGCTGGGGTCACAACTAGAATCCCTCGGTAACCCCGGGGGATTCTGCTTTAAGAAAGTCGGAATGTGTCCAGCCTCCACGAGGGGGGTGCTCGGCCAGCTTCTGAACGATCACATCTGTGAGTTGGGCTGCCTTCGTCTGCAGTTCGTCGGGGCATGAGTGCGCTAGCGCTGCGCGCCACCGCCCAACGTGCGAACCAAGGTTTGAAATCTGGGTTCCGCCGCCAGCGGGCGCAAGCACGCATCGCCTTGCAGCGTCGACACATCGGCAAAGCCCTTGGCAGCGGCGGCTTCCAGGGCGCGGAGCGCTGCCTCGACGTCGCCTTGCTGTGACTCCGCACAGGCGAGGCGATAGAGCGGCTGCCACTGCCTTGGGTCCGACGCGCTCGCGCGACGCAGATGTTGCTCGGCGCCGTGCGGATCTCCAAGTCGAAGTGCGCAAACCCCCGCCCTCAGTGACGCCATATAGGTGTAGTTCCCAGACTCCGCCATATAGGTGTAGTTCCCAGACTCGACTAAGAGGGTTTTTTCATACCAACTTCGGGCTTCGGCAAGCTCGTTCGTGTGGAAGTAGAGCTCTGCGAGCTGCAGATAGGCTTTCGCGCGCTTTGGGTCCGCTTCGACCGCTCTTTTGTACCAGCGGACCGCCTCGTCCCGCCGGCCCTCGCGCAAATTGAGCTTCCCCATGGCTAGGTTCGCGTCGACCAAGTCCGGCAGTAGCTCGAGGGCCTGTGCATAGTGACCCCGAGCGCTCTCGTTCCGACCTTGCGAGAAGTCGATGTCGCCAAGCCGAAGGTAGACCTTGGGCTGCTTTGGCTGGAGGGAGAGAGACTTGAGGAAAGCCTCCCGCGCGCCCACGAGATCACCCGTCTGCTGTACACATTCGCCGAGTATGTTCCAAGCGTGAATGTAGCCCGGCAAACGCTTCACCACTGCGCGCGCGAGGGTCGCGCAGTCGCCGGCGGGAAGGCCAGTGCCTTTACGGACCTCGTTGACGATCTGGATGCCGTCTTTGGGGTCGATGCCCCCGAAGTCTTCGGGGGCGCCAGAGTCACCCATGTAGCCAAGCGCCTGGAGCATCGCGACGGTCTGCGGGTCGAGCGGGCTCGCCTCTGCGACTGAGGCAAAGCGCTTGCTATCTTCGATGACCCCGGTCAGTGCAGATTCGAGCTCGAGCGCCCGAGCTTTGGCTGCGCCAGAGCCGCCGCCCTCCAAGAGATTGCGCAGCTCACCGGGGTCCGTTCTCCGGTCATAGAGCTCGGGGCGGGGCGCACGGATGTAGGTCCATGCGTCTTGTCGCACCCCTTCGAGGTGCGCCATGCCGAGGATCAGCTTCGGATAAAATGATTCCGAGTATTGAACCGGCGATGCGGAAGGGGGACCGCCTGCCAAGGCCTCGCTGAGATCGGCGCCTTGCGTCTCACCCGACTTCTTCCCGGCAAGACTCAGAATCGTCGGCATGATGTCCACGCTTCGGGCCGGGCCGTCGAAGACTCTGCCGGCGGGGAGCTTGCGGGGGTAGCGGAAGATCAACGGCACGCGTTGGGTGGCTTCGTAGATGAACATCGCGTGCGTGGCTTCTTGATGCTCGCCGAGGTTCTCTCCGTGGTCCGATGTGAAGACGAGGATCGTGTCATCGAGAACCCCATCTTCCTCCAACGCTTTGACGAGTCTGCCTACTTGTCGATCGGCGCTCGCGATCTCTCCGTCGTAGGGCGTTGCCGCAAGCTTGGCGTCGGCCTCGGGCGGCTCATATGGCGCGTGCGGGTCGAAGAGATGCACCCACAGAAAGAGCGGAGAAGCGGAAGCCGGCTCTGTGCGCTTGTCGAGCCAACTGAGCACCCGGTCCATCGTCTGTTCCCCAGAACGCTCCTGCATCTGGGTGAGTGCGTCCTTCGCCTCGCCCGAAAGGTCATCCTCATAGCCGTCGAAGCCTTGGTCCAGGTTGAAGCGGTGGTGCAGCACGTCTGAGGACACGAACGCTTGCGTCTGGTAGCCCTCGGCTTTGAGAACCTCCGCGAGTGTCTGGACGCTATCCGGAACCCGGAACACCCCGTTTCCGCGAACGCTGTGTGCGGGCGGCTCGAGGCCAGTCAAGATCGACGTGTGCGACGGAAGCGTGAGCGGAGTCGGGGCGATCGCACGTTCGACGCGGACTCCTTCATCCGCGAAACGGTCGGTGTGAGGCGTGCGTGCGCGCTCGTATCCGTAACAACCGAGGTGGTCGGCCCTCAGTGTGTCGACCGTGATGAGAAGCACATTGGGAGGCGAAGCCGATGCCTTGGCGGTGTCCGGTTCGGGTGTGC
>JAFDAJ010000341.1 GCA_019313915.1 Deltaproteobacteria bacterium | reverse complement strand
TGGCGCTGCAGCGAGACGAGGTAATCGAAGGGATTGGCACCGCAGAGCTCGGCCGTGTAGATGAGGCTCATGTAGAGATCCCCGACTCGGGCGCCGTTGTCGGTCCGGTAGAACAGCGCATTCTTCCGGTGCAGGATCACCTTCTTCAGCGCTCTTTCGCACACGTTGTTGTCGAGTGGTGCACCGGGCTCGCGAAGGAACAGGGTCAGCTTCTCCCAGTGCTTCTGCATGTACGCGATCGCTTCGCCGAGGCTCGAGTTCGGCTCGACCTCGCGATTGGCCACCTTCTCCTTCATCCAGGTCGCGAGATCGGCCATCTTCGGACCACTGTTCGCTTGATGAAGCGCGAGCCGCCCCCCGGGCGACATCTTCTGCTCGCGCGCTTCCCGGTCGAGGTCGTAGACGTCCCGCAACACCTCGAGCACGTACCGGCATTCCTCCGGGAAGCTCGCCGCGCTGTCCACGAAGCGGCGGCGACCGTGGGCCAGGCAGTTGGCCACGACCGTGGCGAACGCTCCCGTCACGTTGTGCGACAACGCATCGCACATCTGGATCGGCGCCCTGAGCTCGACCGCCCGCTCCGCGAGAACCTCCTCCAGCTTCTCCCCGGCGTGCGCGGGGCCCGTGAAGAACAGCGCGACCTCGTGCCCCTCGACCCGGGAGAGGATCCCCGACGTCGATACCCCCTTGCGATCCGACGCCGGGGCGCCCCGGGCCACCGCCTGCTCCCGACGCTTGCCCATCCGATCCAGGATCTTCATCGGCGTGTCGTCGTTGTGCACCACCTCGCCCTGGGCCGCCCGCCTCACCAGCTCCCGATACACCGGCTCGATCTGTGCCGCACTGTCCCGCACGATCTCCCACTGCGTCGCACTGGGTAGCGGGATCCCCAGCCCCCGCTGCAACCCCTCCAACCGATGGAAGGGAAGACCGCTGCCATACTTGAGCAACGCGATCATGCTCGACGCCGTCTCGTCGTACTTCGCCTCCCCCACACCCGGAGGCGGACGCGCCGTGAAGACCTCGCCGCACAGGTTGCAGCGAAGCCGCTTGAGCGCGTACACCGTGGCGTCCAGCGGCGCCTGGCCGCGGACCCGCACGATGAGCCTCGGCGGCACCGAGCCGTACACCTTGCCCTTCTCGCATGCCGGGCAGCGCTTACCCGGCGCCAGCGACTCGTGGGGCACCTTCACCTTCGAAGCCCCCGAGTACGCGGCGGCCCCATGGCGGCCGTGCCCCTTGGCCTTGCGCTTCTTCGGTGCCGGGGGATCGGAGCGCTCTTCGCCGCTGCTCGTCGCGCCGGTGGCTGCGTCGGGGCCCGGATCGTCTCCGCTCGCGGAGATCTGGCGAAGCACCTCGTCCAGCTTCTCGCTCGAGCTCCCGAACAGAAGCTTCCGCAGGCGCCGGATCGATGCTCCCTTCACCTCCAGCTCGTTGGTGAGAAGGGCCAGCGTCTCCAGCGCGGCCTGCAACTTCTCGCGGTCGTCGTCGCTAAGCTGGGCTCGTTCGACGATTGCCTCCAGCTCGTCCATCGTGACCTCGATCCGCTGGGTCTTCCGACGGCCCATGCTACGCCACCCCCCGCGACAGAAGCGCACGAAAGCGCGGGGTCAGCGCCAGACCCAGGACGTCCTTCTTCGGACGGTTCGGCTTTCGGGTGGGCGCATCCTTGCCCCGTCCCGTCGTCTGGCCCAGAGCCGTCCAGCCCGCGGCTCGGTAGCACGTCCCCCGGAAGCGTGCCGGATCGACGAAGGTCTCGACGAAGTAGACCGGATGCCCGTAGGCCCGTTCCCACGCGGCGGGCAGCTCCCGGGTCATCCGCGCCAGCAGGTGCGAGGCCAGGTACCGGACCTCGACCCACGGCAGGATCAGATAGCGACTGTTGTAGGCCACGAACCGGAGGTTCCGGCGCCGCGCCTCGGCCGACCAGCCGATGTGCCGGTCGCGCGGCCCCAGGTGGCGGGGGGCCGACGACCAGGCGAAGCACGCGATGGGTCGTTCCTGGGCCACGACCAGGACCTTCAAGTGCTCGCCCACCGGCTGCGTGTAGCCCAGATAATGGTGGGTCTCGATCAGACCGTCGAAGAGCGCCTCGTCCTCGCTACGCCGAACCTGACGCAGCTCGAGCGGGCCGAGATCCGCCAGACGGCCCTGCACGGGGGTGTCGTCGACTGCGACCGGTGCCGGGCGCGCTCGGACGACCAGAGGGTTCGGGGGCGTTCTGCGTCGCGGGGGCAGCGCGATGTGCCCTGCGCGATGGAGCTCGAGCATGAGCCCCCGGCACACCATGTCGCGCAGCGCGCCGTTGGGCTGGACCCAGCTCCAGGCGCGACACAGCCGCTGGGACAGCGCGCGACGACTCTCCTCGGGATGCGCTGCGATCAGCCTCCGGATGAACGAGACGTCGGAGGCGGTGACGGAGCGACCGCGATAGCGGAGCACGGGATCCATGGCCGCAGGGGATAGCCGAGGCGGCGATGGAACGCAAGGCCTGG
>JAFDAJ010000340.1 GCA_019313915.1 Deltaproteobacteria bacterium | reverse complement strand
TCATACGCGCCGCTCGCGTAGACCCACGCGATCACGCTGGCCACGACCGCAGCGAGCGCGATCTTGAGGAAGCTTTCCCGGTCCATGAGGGGGGAGCCTAGCGCAGGAAGCTTCAGGTGCCCCAGACGGTCACTGGCGTGATAAAAGCCATCCGAGGAGGTTGTCGATGAAGTTGAGGTCTGTTGTTTTGGTTCTCGCCGTATCGCTTCCGCTCATCGCGTTGGGCTGTAGCAGTGACGGAGGGGTAGGATCCGGCACGGGTATTTCCCGAATCCTCGGCCAAGCGCTTGCGCCGGAGACCACCGCTGATGAGACGAAGGACGTCCCCCTCCCCGGCGCAACGGTTGTCCTGCTCGAATACGACGAGAACGGGAACCTCCAAAGCGCGATGGTCGGTACGACTGACGCCGACGGAAACTTCGTGGTCGACGTTCAGGCCCAGGCGGTCGTAGCCATCGTGGTCAACGGAATGACCAAGGACGACGAAGCGGAGGTCTCCGGTCTTTACAATCCGAATCAGCCCACGATCACCAAAGACTTGGACCCTGCGACATCGATCGCGTGTACCGCCGGCCTCACCGCTGTCGGCGAGGGCTCTATCACGGAGGAACAACTCGACGAAACTCGAGTGCAGAACCTCGAAGATGGCGCGGAAGCCTATATTGCGACTCACCCCGATTTCGACTTCTACGATCCAGACCAGGTGGCCACTGCTGTAGAAGCGGTTCGCGTCGCCACGAATGACGGCGCAAACCCGCCGCCCTAGGGCGCGTTCACCTGAAACCGGACCTAGAAGAGGTACGCGACGTTGAACTGAAGCTGGTGGTAGCTGGTTCTGTACGACGTCTTGGTCGCGCTGTTGAGACTGATCGAGTAGTTGAAGTCGAGGTTGAACATCGCTAGGTCGACGTTGACACCAAAGCGCGCAATCGCTTGGTAGATTGCGAAGTCTACATCCTTGGGGCGAAACTTCAGCGTCGACCCGTCAGCGACTTCGATGAGGATCTTCGTGTTGAAGTGGTTCACGTACCCCGCATAGAGGAACAACTTGAAGAATGGATTCTTGTAGGGGATGTACCCCATGTTGAAGGGGAGCTCGAACGAGTTGACCCGACCACGGAATGCGCCGACGTCGGGGTCCGTGAATGCGAATGCCCATCGGTTGAATGAGAACAGAACCTCGATGAAGGCTTTTCGGCGCCGAACTCGCGGGCCAAAGCCAACTTGCCACCCCGCAAAAGTCTCGCGCTCACGGCCGGTTTCCAGCAGAGACACGAAGGTAGTGGCGCTGCCTCCAACGAAGAGCTTGATGTCCATCTTGGGCTGCTGCGCGGCGCTCGTGGATGGGGTCGCGAAGACGATTGCCGGGACCAACAGGAGCAGCGCAATCAACAGTTCCTTCTTCATGGTCATGCCGGGAAGAGGTATTCCTTGCCGTCGAGGACGAATCTCTTGTCCATGATTCGAGGCCACATCGGCTTCTTGTGCAGCTTGTCCTTCTGCCACTGCTGGTGCTCTTGCCGGAGCTTTTCGTAGAGCTCCGGCATCTGCTCCCGCAGGTTGATCTGCTCGGACTTGTCGATCTCGAGATCGTGGAGCTCGGCCCAACCGTCGCGGGTGCTCAAGATCAACTTGTACTTACCATCGCGAATCGCCCAAATGTGATCGGCGCGCCAGAACAGCTGCTCATGAGGGTGTCCCTCGTTTTCTCCGGTGATGTACGGAATCAAATCAACACCGTCGTACTCACGGTCGCTCGGGAGCACCCCGCCGACGGCTGCGACCGACGTGGCGAAAATGTCTGTCGATGAGACGGGATGGTCGTAGCGCATCCCGGCGGGGATCTTACCCTTCCACTTCATCATAAAGGGAACGTTGATACCGCCCTCGAACTGGGTGAGCTTCCCGCCTTTGAGCGGTCCGTTGTCGGTCGCGTGGGTGTATGACGCCCCCCCGTTGTCGCTCAAGAGGAAGATGAGCGTGTCCTCCTCGATTCCGGCGTCTTTGACGGTCTGATGGACCTCTCCGATCGCGTCATCGAGCGCAGAGATCATCGAGTAGTAGACTCGCTTGTTGTCGTCCTCCACGTAGGCGTACTTGCAGTAGTAGTCGACGGGCGCTTGGAACGGGACGTGCGGCGCGTTGAAGGCAGCGTAGAGAAAGAAGGGCTCGTCCTTATGCTCCCGAATGAACGCCTTCATGCGGTCCCGGAAGGCGAAGGTGAGGTACTGCTCCTCGTGAACCACCTTGCCGTTCTCGATGATCGCGGCCTCTTCACGCCGGCCCATGTTCCACTGATGCTGCGCGCTGAACGACTGGTGCTCGTGATTGATGATGTGCGCCCAGTTGCGTTCAGGCGTGTAGAGCGAAAACGCGCCGTTGAAACCGAACTGGTAGTCGAATCCGCGCTCGAGAGGCACCTGCTTGCGCGAGACACCGAGGTGCCCCTTGCCGCTCAACGCGGTCGTGTACCCGTACTTCTTGAGGATGTCCGCAAG
>JAFDAJ010000339.1 GCA_019313915.1 Deltaproteobacteria bacterium | reverse complement strand
ACGCCTACGAGTGGGACCCCGTGCCGCAAGGATTTGCGGAGGCCGACGTGGTCGGGCTAGAGGGCCCGCTTTGGACCGAAACCATCGCACACGCGGCAGACATCGACTTCATGATGTTTCCACGGCTTCTCGGATACGCGGAGCTCGGCTGGTCACCACGCGACGGGCGCAGCTGGGAAGAGTATCGAGAGCGCCTCGCCCAGCACGGCCCTAGGCTCGATGCGCGTGACGTTGCCTTCTACCGATCGCCTTTGGTCGATTGGCCCCCCCGCTAACGGCTGGAGCCGGGGGCAACGATGCGTTGCTCTTCGAGGATGTCGATGTCGGCGATCTTCCATTGGTCGTCGATGCGGCGGAGGGTCACCAGCGCATCATAGGAATTGGTGCGCATGTGCGTGTGGCCCCAGTGGCCGACGGAGCCGGTCGTGTTCCATCGAGTGCGGTAGCGGAGGATGCCTGCTTGGGTCGACTCCTCGGCGGTGACCTCCAGTACTTCCACCTCGCGAACACGGACGCGGGCGCCGCCCTGGTTCTCGAGGCGGAGGCCTTTGCGCATCTCCAGGTAGACCTGTTCTAGGACATCGCCAGCAAGGCTTTGCGCCAGCCGGTCGAAGACAACCTCTTCCTGGCGGAAGTCGAGTGCGCGGTAGACGTTGTAGAGCAGGGCGTGGATGGTCGGACGTGCTTCATCGCCGGATGGGGTTCGGATGCTTGCTGCAACCGGGACTTTGATCATGCCAATCGGTGGAGCGAGCCAGCTGCCGGCAAGAAGCGCGACCGCAGCGAGGCCGAATGCCCACGAGCGTTGCCGGGCTGAAACGAAGATGAGACCGAGGGCGAGGAGGACGGCAACGACGGAGGCGATCGGAATCGACAGGTGGGACTGCGGCACGTCGACTTCGAGCTCGCTTGGGAGGGTGCCTCCTTTGAGGTAGTTGACCCAGTGCAGCTCGGCATCGTCTGGGGTGAGGATGGAGGGCATCGGGCCGGCTTCGTCCGTTGCCGACGCGGGCACGCGTGTGATGCGGTCGTCGAAGAGATCCCAGGTGAGGCGCACGTCCTCGGGGATCCCGTCCACGGGGTAGACGAAAATGGCGCCGATGATTGCGCTCGTGCCATCGACCGGCTCGTCCGGGGTGACCACGCGGGTCATTCGTAAGCCGCGTTTGAGGAAATGGATTCGGTCGAGGATGGGCGTGGGTTGTTCGCCGTCGATGGTGACTGGGGCGCGCCCCTCCAAGAAGGTGGCCAACCTCTTCAGGACCTCGGGGCGTTTTTCCGCGGGGATCGGCTGGTGGGCCACGATGTCGATGTCCATGAAGCGCGCCAGGTCGAGCGGGCGGACGACGAACTCCTTTCGAACCTCGAACGGCTCGACGTACAGGAAGACGTTCATCGGGCTGCCGTACTTGCGATTCAAGGTTCGGCGGTCGAAGCGCGAGTAGAACGGATCGTCCCAATCCAGCGTGAGGGGCTCACCCGCTGCGAGGTATCGGAAGTCATTGACCGCGATGCCGTGGTGGTAGACGACGAAACCGATATTGGCCGTCGCGTAGCCCTCGGCGGTCAGTGGTGGCTCGAAGATCAGCTGCTTGGGTCGGATGCGTAAGGGGTAGCGGAGCTTCAGGAAGACGACGTCTTCGGTTCCAGGGCTCGGGACTGGTTTGCCGCTGACCTCGTCGCGTTCGATGCGCTTGCGCCGGATGAGTTCCTCGACGGTGCCTTTCAACCGGCGGCCGTCGGCTTGGATCGAAAGACCGACGTTTGCGGGGATCCGCGTGGGCAGGCTCGGTGCGGAGGAGGCTGCGCCGATCAGCTCGCGTAGGGCGGCCTCGTCGCTGGCGCCGACTTCGAGCTCCACGACAATGCTCTCATCGTTGACGAAGGCTTCCATGATCGTGCTTGCGGTCATGGCGCGGGTGATGACAACCGCATCTGCCAAGGCGGGGGCTGCTGTGAGCGAGACGGCAAGCGCGACGAGTGCGGCGCGGACGGTTAGAGGCACGTCTCGGCTCCGGTTGCGCAGGCGAGACGTCGGGCGTTGCCGGCCATCACCGTGAGGAAGTCACCGTCATTGGGAGGTTGCGCGGCGGGGTCGAACACGACGGCTGTGATCCCCCGGTCGCGGAGCAGCTGCCGGGTTTGCGGCAGCGGTTGCGCTTCCCAGAGCATGAGTTGGGCGGGATGCCGGGCGACGAGCGACTCGAGCCCCTGGATGGCCTCCGGGCCCAACGCTTCGTCCGGCTCGAAGTGCACGCTTTCGATGCGAAGGTCGTACCCGTCTGCGAGGTATTGGTAGACCGGGTGGGAGGCGAGCATCGGTTGATCGCCCCAGGCCTTAGCAGCGCCGCGCAGGCGCGTGTCGAGCTGGGTCAAGTCGCGTTCGAGCGCTCTGAATCTCGCTTGAATGGCGTTTTCACTCGCGGGCGCCAGCTCGACTAGAGCATCGCGGACGCGGCTTGCCTGACAAAGGGCAAGGCGCATGTCGAGCCATGTGGTGA
>JAFDAJ010000338.1 GCA_019313915.1 Deltaproteobacteria bacterium | reverse complement strand
AACCCTCGTCTGGCTCGTTGTAGATGACGAGGGGCCAGTCCCAAAGAAGAAAGCCAATACGGCCGTGAAATGGGGTGCTTTCAGCGAGTTTCACGTTCCCTTAATCCAACCGCGGGCTCCCGGCGTAACACGAATAGAAGGGAGATTTCGCCATGTTTTCGATAGCCAACAACCCGGCCGTGAACAACAGACTCCTCACCGAGGTCGCGACCTCCGGAGCCTTTCCGGACCCGGCCCTGTTCGTCTACGGTGTCTCAGCTGCCCTCGTGGTTGCGACCCTCTTGACCGCGTACGCCATCACGCAACCTCACGCCAGAGACTGACAGGTTTGCATCGGCGCGGTATAAGGTCGCCATGAAGATGCCCGTTGAGAAGCGGCTCCATGAGCTGGGAAACGGCATCTTCGCGTACACGCAGCTACCCGGATCCTGGGGTTGGAGCAACGCTCACACGCTCTATCGCGAGTTCAGCGGCGACACCGAGCCAGCAGATGTCCTCGCGCTTTTCGCGGGGATGGCACGCTTACAAGCCCGTAAAGCAGGGGCGCTGTGAGGGTGGTCTCGAATGCGTAGCTTCGCTCTTTCGGCTGTGTTGGTTTGCGCCTCGGTGTTCGGGGGATGGGTGGGCGCGACGGCGTCCTCGACATCCGAGTGCATCGAACAGTGGATGAATGGGCCACATCGGGCCGGCGGCAACGCGGATCGCAATGCGTTTCGCCATCCCAAAGAGACCCTAACCTTTTTCGGCCTGCAGCCATCGATGACGGTCGTGGAGATTTGGCCGAGCGGCGGTTGGTATACCGAGATTCTAGCCCCGGTTCTCCGCGACGGCGGCAAGTACTACGCAGCGGGATTCTCACTGACCGCGAAACGAACGCCCGCGTGGCGAAAGAAGGTGCAACGCGAGTTCCAAAGCAAGCTCGCCGCGCACCCGGAGCTGTACGATAGGGTGATCGTCACGGAGCTGTCGATTCCGGAGCGTACCGAAATGGCGCCGCCGGGAAGCGCCGATATGGTGGGAAGCGCCGATATGGTGCTCACGTTTCGCAATGTTCACAACTGGATGAAAGGCGACTACGCGCCCGGCATGTTCGAGGCCATCTTCGCCGCGTTGAAGCCCGGCGCAGTGCTGGGCGTCGTGGAGCATCGCGCCCCGAAGGGCACCAGTCGCGAGCAAATGGTGAAGAGCGGCTACGTCACGGAGTCCCACATCAAGATGCTCGCCAAGAACGTCGGCTTTCGTTTCGTTGCGAGCTCGGAGGTCAACGCCAACCCGAAGGACACGGCGGATCACCCAGCTGGCGTCTGGACCTTGCCTCCCACGCTTCGCCTCGGCAACAAAGACCAGGCCAAGTACCTCGCGATCGGAGAGAGCGACCGCATGACCCTCCGATTCATCAAGCCAGCTCGAAAGTGATCGCTCGTTCGAGCGCCTCGAGCATCGGCGGCACCCGGTTTCAGGACGCTGCCTCAGCACACGGGCAGTAAGGGTTACGGGACGCCGGTCCAGCGGTTTCTGCTCCGATAGAGACGCTCGTGGCAGAGCGTGCTCGATCGCTTGCCAGGACATCTAGTCTCGGGGTACGCATCGGTCATGCGATACGCCGTTCTCCTTCTCTCGCTGACTCTCCTCACCGTCAGTTTCGGCTGCGCCGCATCGCAGACGAAGCCAAGCTGCCCCGAGGCAGGCGTAACGGAAGCGGGGTTTCCTGCCGGTGAAACACAAATCGCTTCACGCGCGGACGAGATCACGTGGGTGTCGTGTCCACCCACCCTCCCCGCTGGCTGCGAGATGGCAGTTCTCGAAGGTAACCCCAAACGAGAGATGCTGTTTACGGTTCGATTTCGGACCGGCAGCGAGTTTGAGATGAAGCCCCATTGGCACCCGCGCAATGAGCGAGTGACGATCTTGGAAGGAAAGGTCGGCGTGGGCTTCGGCGACCAGATCGATCGCAAAAACGTCACCTGGTTCGGGCCGGGCGACTACTACGTCAACGCCAAAGACGCGCACCATTTCGTCCTCGCCGATGAACCAGCAGTGCTGCAGATCACCGGCATCGGCCCGTGGAAGGCGAACTTCCTCGCGGACGACTAGCAGACCCGGGTAGGATCTCTTTGGTCAAGCGTATACCTTGCCCTCGACGCGGGCTGGCACCGTGACCTTCCTCAGCGCGCTGCGTTCCTCGAGCGCATCGCGCGCGGCACGCGCTGTCCCATCTCGGCCCGTGCGTCTTCCGACCTTGGCTGTGCGGCTAGCCGCTCGGTAGTATCCGCAAGGTGTAGCTAATGCCTCCGATGACGAGCCCTTTCGTCGCCAGCACCGACGAGGGTGTCCCATCGAGCGTCCCGTTCGGTCTTACCGCTTCGGACCGCAACTGCATGAACGTGATGTCGTAGTGCGCTGGGTTGGTGAGCAGGAGGCCGGCATCTTTGGGGCCGTTCGAGTCGGTCCGGAGCTTCAGCCTGACGACCGCGGGCTGCCGGTGGCCGAGCTCGAAGGGCCCAATGAGCCTGGGGATTCCGTCGAGTGGGAGCTCGAACTTGCCACGTGGGGCCGTTCGCTTGAGACCGGGAGCGAAGTTGGGTCCGCCGTGATCGAAGCTAGGGTCGACCTCGATCAACGCTGGGCCCAGCCCCTCCCAGTCGACCTCTTGCGCGGTCATGGAGTCCGTCGTGATGAGGAGAAAGCTGTCACCCGGTTCCTGTTCCCCCACCATGGCGAACATGGAACCTTCGACGGGTGGCTCGATGAGCTCGATGAGGTGGTTGCTCCGCCAGATGAGGTCGTTGTCGGCACGAACGAGGCCTTGGAGGTCGCCCGACGTCACGACTTGCTCGAAAGGCGACTCGTCGATGTTCCATCGCGCGAGCAGGCTGTAGGTGCCGTCGTTCACTATGGCCGGGTCCTCCCAAACGAGCTCCACCACCTTGACACCCGGCTCTGGCCCCACGGTGTAGGGTTGAGGAACGCCGATCGGCTTCCATTCGATCTCGTCGAGGTTCGTGGTGGCCGGTGCGTAGTAGAGTTCCAACGTAGAGCTCTCGGCCGTGTCCCCGTTGTTGTGGAGCTTCACGTAGACGTAGTTGGTGCCCGCTTTCGGATTCTCGTGGCTGTGCTCGTGCTGTCGCTGTGGATCCGCCTCGTGCCTCACCCAGATATAGGGCGACTGCCACATCGGCTTGCCCACCGACGCGAGGTCTTTCGGTTCCCCCCCTTCATCGTTCCAATGGTCCTTCATCCACACGTTTGCGGCGACGCCGCTTCGTTTGCAACGATACCGGCTCACCGGTCCCGAGGTCTCCTCGAAGACGCGAACCATGTCAGCCGCGTCCTCGACCCCGGCGTCTTGCCCCTGATACTGGACATCTGGGTTTGAGAAAAGAGCGATGCGCCAGCACTCTGGCTCACCCCCCGCGCCAGCCGCGCCACCCATGCCCACTTCGCTCCCTGCGCCTCCGGCACCGCCGTCGGTAGTCGGCGGCTTCGCCCCGCAGGATTTCCTCCGGTGCATGATGGTTTGCCACGACGACGCC
>JAFDAJ010000337.1 GCA_019313915.1 Deltaproteobacteria bacterium | reverse complement strand
TCGCCATGTTCCTGCGCGAAGCGCGGCTATCGGCGCTCTTGCATCACGGGCACATCGCTCGCGTGCTCGACTTCGGCATCGCCGACGGCGCCCACTACCTCACGCTCGAACTGATCGAGGGGGCCGACCTTCGCGCGGCGTTACGCCATCTCCGTTTGCGAGGAGAGACGCTCGACCCGGGGCTGACGTCGTACGTGGCATACGCGCTCGCGTCGGCACTCGACTTCGCGCACACGGCAGACGACGACGGACACGCGGCCGGGATCATCCACCGCGACGTGTCGCCCTCGAACGTGCTCCTGAGCAACGCTGGTGAGATCAAGCTCTCCGACTTCGGGATCGCCAAAGCCACCAACCTCCCCGGCAGCATCCAGAGCGGCGCACTTAAGGGCAAGGTGCCCTACATGGCGCCGGAGTACGCCATTGGCCGGCAGTGCAGTGCGCGCTCCGACCTGTTCTCGCTGGGTGTGCTGCTCTACGAGTGCCTTGCGGGCTTCAGGCCTTTCGACGGCGGGAGTGACATCCAAACGCTCGACCGCGCCCGTAACGGCGAGCACGAGCTTCTTTGTGAAGCGGCACCGGACGCGCCGACGTCGCTCGCGAACGCCATTGAATCGCTCTTGGCGCCGAACCCGGAGGATCGCCCGCCCAATGCAGCCACGTTCATCACGATGCTCGCCGACGTCCCGCCGCCCCCATTGGCGCAGCGAGACCTTGGCGTGCTCGTCCGTTCGGTCGAGAAGCACGACACCAACCCGAGCATGCCCGGGCTAGCGTCGACTCGTCCCGCGCCTACTCTGCGTCCTCGGAAACGCCTTCCATCTCGGAGGTAGTGTCCCCATAGGTGTTGTTCTGTTGGTCCTCGAGGAGGCTCAGGCCGATCGCCATCGCCTTGCGAACGCGCTGAAGGATCGCTTCGTCGGTCGCGATCTTTTCGATAGCCATCGAGAGCTTGGACTCGAGCTGTGACTTCACGGCCTCGAGCGAGCCGACCCGCGATTCGAGGTCCCGCTTGTTCCCTTCCAGGATTTCGACCTTGGTCTGGCTTGCATCGAGCTCTTGTTGCAGCCCGTCGCGCGCCTCCTGGGTCTCTGCGAGCTCGGCCTGGAAGCGATCGCGCTTCTCCTGTGCTTCCGCAAGCTGCGTGCTCGTGGTCGCCAACGCCGCCTCGGTCTCGGTCAGCTTCGTCTCGACCTCGATCGCGCGCTCTTCGTTCAGCGACTCGCGCTCGCGGGCGCCCGCAAGCTCCGTGTCGGTGTCGGCAAGCTTGCGCCCCAGGGTTGCGAGCTGCCTGGAGTGCTCTTGCTCCTGCGTGTCGATCTCCAGTTGCTTCTCGGCCTCGAGCGCAACCTCGCGCTCGGCAGTGGCGCGCTTCCACTCGGCCTCGGCCTCGGCCATGTTGGTCGAAGCTGCGGTGTCGAGCTCCTCGCGAAGCGATGCAAGCGATGCCTGCTTGGCAGCATCGGACTCCGCAGCGGCCTGCGCCAACGCCGCAGCTTGTGCATCGGCGAGCTCCGAACGAAGCGAAGCCAGTGCGGTTTCCTTCTCACTGGTCGCGGCGTGCAGCGCGGCCTCGCTGTCCTCCCGCGTCTTGGCCAACGCCGCCGCAGACTCCGCCTTGAGCAGGTCCGTGGCCTCTTCCTGCGCGACCCGAAGCCTCGCCATCTCGGCGTCGTTCGCGCTCTGGAGCGCTTCGGCA
Organism: Deltaproteobacteria bacterium; assembly: GCA_019313915.1. Taxonomy (GTDB): domain Bacteria; phylum Myxococcota_A; class Polyangia; order Polyangiales; family Houyiibacteriaceae; genus SG8-38. The sequence continues at coordinate 819 of JAFDAJ010000337.1, read as the reverse complement.
TCGGCCGCGCGCCCTTCACGCTCTTGACCGAGATCAGCCTCGAGGGATTGGGCCTTCGCCTTTTCGCGCTCAAAGCGGCCCTTCACATCCTCGTAACGCTTGTTGGCGTTGTCTTTGTCCTCGCTCAGGCTCGCAATCGATTCCTGCGCCTTGGAGAACGAGTGCTCGAGGCCGGCCGTCTTCTCATCGAAGTCGGCGCGCGCGCGTTCGAGAACGATCGATTGATCTCTGAGCTCGATGATCTGTTTGTCGCGACCGCTCACCTGGTCGCGTAACTCGAGAATCTCTTTGTCCTTCGTATTCAACGCTTCGCGGAGATCGAGGAACTGACGGCTCGACACACCCCCCGACGACTCGGCAATCTTTGCCTTGAGGCCGGAGATTTCGGAGCGCAGGCGCGCAACTTGGACTTCGCTGGTACTGGGACCGTCCGTCGGCGCTGGCGGCGCGGATGCAACGGAGACCTCCTCGGGCGGGACGTCGGAGACCATGATGACGTCATCCATCTCCACATCCTCGTACTCGCCCGTCTCTGTCGCGACCGCTTCCGCGGCTTCGATGGCTTCAGGTTGCGTGGATGAGGGCTTTGCCTCGCCGTCCATCATGAGCGCGTCGAACGCACTCTCGGCAAACTCATCGATCTCTTCATCGATCTCGGGCGGATCTCCGACCTTGGTTGGCAAATCGCTCGACATGTTGTCTTCCGACATTTGGACTCCCCTTCGATTCCCAAAGCCAGGTTACCAGCGTTTTCGTGATTTGACCGAAAGTGCGTCGAACCCGGACCCCCAAGCGCATGCAAAGTTACGCCAGCGTCAA
>JAFDAJ010000336.1 GCA_019313915.1 Deltaproteobacteria bacterium | reverse complement strand
TCCCGATCTCGTTTGAGCAACGGCCGGTGCTCGTCCTCAACATGGCGACCGCCAAAGCGATCGGGACCTGGCCACGCTTTGCGGTCATGGCCGAAGCGCGAATGATCAACGATCAGACCGGAACACGCGGCCCTCTCATCACGCTGCAAAGCGCGATGCACGATGCGGTGCGCGCGAACCTCGACTTGATGGCGCAAGGGCTCGAGATCGACGCGAGCTACGAAGGCATCAAGGTGTCGCGCGGCACCTGGCTTCCGCAAGCCGGCGCCGGTGGGAACTTCCTCATCAACGATCCCGCCGTCTCGAACTCTTTTGGACAGGCACAGCGCCAGTTCACTTGGGGTATCAGCGGCTCGCAGCTGCTCTACTCTCCTCAGGGGCACGCCGACCTGCGATTTCGTCGGGACACCTACTGGAGCACCGAACACGACTACATCGCCGCGCGCCTCGATACGATGCTCGAGTCTGGTGAGGCTTATCTCAACGTGCTCCGCGCCAAGAACACAGAGCGCGTCAATCGCGACAACCTCAAGCTCACGCGAAAGAATCTCTCGCTTGCCGAAACGCGGAACACCATCGGCGTAGCCGGCCGCGAAGAGGTTTTTCGGTGGCAGACACAAATCGCCGAAAGCCGCTCCAGCGTCATTGGCGCGAGCGCGACTCGCAACCGGGCCGAGATCGACCTCAATCGCATCCTAAACCGCCCATTGGAGGCCCCATTCCGGGTGCCTCCGCCGGAAGACGTTCGCGCAGTCACACCGGGAAGCGACCCAAGGCTCACCAAGTACCTGGAAGACCCGTGGTCCTTCAAAGTCTTCCGCGAGTTCATGGCCAAGGAGGCGCTCCTGAATTCGCCGGAGATCCGTAGCATCGACAGTACGATCAGCGCCCGGGACGAGCTCCTCAAGGGCGAGCGTCGCCAGCTCGGCATTCCGGACATCGCGGTCATCGGCGGATTTACGCACGTTCCGTACGCGGGAGGGGCGGGCGCCGAGGCCCCTGCGCCCGTTCAGGGCTTCGACTTCCCGGGGCGCCAGACGTTCACGTGGAACGTGGGCGCGCAAGCCACGCTCACCCTTTTCGACGGAACCTCGAACTACGCGCGCATCCGTCGAACCTTCCGCGAGCTCGATCGCCTGCACACGGACCGCGCGGTGATCGCACAGCGGCTCGAACAAAACGTGCGGGCCGCTCTGCATCAGGCCGGCTTTTCTTACGCCAATATCGAGCTGACGCGCGACGGCGCCGAGGCCTCGGCGCGAAACCTGGAGTTGGTGACCGACCTCTACCAGCGCGGCGCAGCCGACATCATCCAACTGGTCGACGCGCAGAACCAAGCCCTTGGAGCCGCACTGGCGGCGGCAAACGCGCTCTACGACTTCTTGATCGACGCGCTTCGAGTGCAACGCGCCGCGGGGGCCTTCTCTCTCGAGCGCACACAGGAATATCGCGACGATTTCATCAAGCGAATCGACGCCTTTGCGGCAGCGAAGAAGCGCCAAGGCCAGACGAGCCAGACGACGACCGAACCGACCCGAGTCAACCCACGGGAGCACAACTGATGGCAAAGAAACTTACTCTCATTGCGATGGCCGTCGTCTTGGCGGTCCTCGGGTGCGAGGATGTACAGGAAGAACCCGAAGTCATTCGTCCGGTCCGTTACGTGATGGTCGAAGGGAGCGATGCAGCAACGCATCGCACATTCTCCGGTGTCTCGAAGGCCGGGCAAGAGAGCCGGCTCAGCTTTCAGGTTTCGGGGCAAGTGCTGGAGGTGCCGATCAACGTCGGAGACACCGTGAAGAAGGGCGACACAATCGCACGCATGGACCCGACCGACTATGCTCTCCAACTTCAGAACGCCCAAGCTTCGGCTGCGCAGTCGCGGGCGCAGGAACGGAACGCGAAGGCGACCTACGAGCGTACGCGCGCGCTCTACGAGAACCAGAACGCCTCCCGGCAGGACCTAGATGCCGACAGGACCGCGTACGAGTCGGGGCGTGCGGGGCTCGAGGCCGCAAACCAGCAAATCCGCCTTCGACAGCGGCAGCTTGGCTACACCCATTTGAAAGCTCCAGAAACCGGTACGCTCGCGACGGTCGACATCGAGGTGAACGAGTACGTGCAAGCCGGTGAGTTGGTCGCCACGTTGCTTGCAGGAGACCAGATCGAAGTCAGCGTATCGGTCCCGGCATCCGTCATCCGCAGCGTCAAAAAGGGCGCACAGGCCAAAGCGCGTTTCAACTCGTTGGAAGGCAAGGTGTTCGCGGGAACGGTGACCGAGGTGGGCGTGGCGAGCGTCGGTGGCGCGACGACTTTCCCTGTGACTGTAAGACTCACCGAGGGCCAGGACCAAGTTCGAGCAGGGATGTCGGCCGACGTGACCTTCGTGTTTGCGTCCGAAAAAGATGGTCCGAAGTACGCTCTTCCAGTCAGCGCCGTCGGCGAGGACCGCGAGGGCCGTTTTGTCTTCATGCTGGAGAAGACAGACGATGGCCTCGGCATCGTTCACCGGACCCCTGT
>JAFDAJ010000335.1 GCA_019313915.1 Deltaproteobacteria bacterium | reverse complement strand
TCCTGCTCTCATTGGAGGTGTTTCGGGTTCGGGACACCAACACCCACTATTTCTACCTCTGGAACTACACCACCCAGCAGTACACTTCCCTTTACCCATATCCGGGGTCTCTGGACACTGAAGTAGGTGACCGGGCTCGCGCGGGACTCTCGGGGCCAAATGCCAGCCAGGAGGCTGAAATCGTGTCGAGGCGCTGAAGCCCGATCCAGAGGCTCTTGACTCCGGGTTCGCCATCCGCCTTGCGACCCAAGAATCCTCCGAGCCCCGCCACGATGCGGGTCACTTCGCGCAGAGACGGGGCGGTCTCGGGGACGTTTCCAGGGCCCTTCGTGAAGGCAATCACCGCCTTCCATTCGTGCTCTTCGAAAAACGCGGTGCATGGCTGATCGGGATCATGCCGACCGAGCATCGTCAGTAGCAGGATGCGCCACGCAACGACGAGGTCGATCGCAAGGCAGTTCTCGAGCCTTGGCTCCGTGGCCAATTGGCGTTCCTCAATGCGACAGCCGCTCTTGACGGTTTTGTGAAATACTTCGATGCCCCAACGTTTGGCGTACCAGTCCAGCTTCTCGAACGCGTCTTCGGAGGTCGTCACCTCGAGAGTCGTCAGCAGCATCCATTCCAGGGGTGAGGCATCGTCGGGAGCGTCGATCTCGGATGCAAACACAGCCCACAGATCGATCGGTTCAAGCTTCGATTTTCTGCGTGGCGCACTGAGCCTCACAGGCGCGAAACGAATCCCCAGCGTGGCGCTTCGAGCCTTGCTCTTGTTCGTGCGCGGGACATCGACGATACGCTCGGCAGCGATCGGTTGCTGACTCATATGCGTAAAGAGGCGACCGTGCCCGTCCTTGACGAGCCGGTCGTGCTCCGCTCGCACCAAGAGCTGAGCCCCTTTCGGCTGAGCCAGGGCGAGTGCGAACAACTCATAGATGTCGGCTTCGCGGTCGCCAACGCTCACCACCTTCGTGTTGGAACAAGCAGCCTGCACGGCCGACGCCGCCTTGAAGCTATGCAACCACTTCGCACTCTCCTTTTGCTCGATCGGCCGTTTGTATCGCGTGTGCTTCTTCCCGAACTCCTTCGGATCCCGAGCCCAGGCCTGCACATCGACCAGCCCCAGAGGCAACCCCTCGACCGTGAAGGCCATGGTGTCGTGCATCATGATTCCCTGCGGCCCTGGACCCCCTGGAAAGGTCGAGCCGATCGGCCCCAGCCCCTCGGTTGCAACGTGAGAGCTGTAGTTGAAGCTCGTCGTATCTTGGACCGCAAGCACGACGGACTGTTCGGAGATTCGACGCGTGGTCGCTTCGGTGTGGGGTGCAAGGACTGCCTGAATGTTGATCATGGGATGAGTTAACCAGCGATACGCGGCCTTCGTTCGCGCTCGGGAATCGCATGCCTGAGGAATGCTCGCCTGTGGACGAGCATAGAAGTCCCTCGCCAGCTCGACCAACCGCTTGCTGAGGCGCTCATCCCCGAATTCTGCGCCGCCGAACTCCTCTTCGGCCCAATCGGCCGGCGCTTTCACCCGCGGCGACGGGACATGGGGGGGCGCTTCGCGCAGCACGACCCTCCAGCGCTTGCACAGCGGCAGCGCATAGATGTCCTTGACGGACTGGCTGCATGTCACCTCACGGTCTTGACGCCCTCGCCCCCGCGTCGTGCCCAAGTGTTTCCAGTTCGCCGCCTGATAGCACGTACCTCGAAAGCGCTCCTTGTCGACGAAGGTCTCCAAGAGTACCGGCTCGTATCCGTACCGCTCGAACCAATCCTGGCGAAGTCGACGAACGCATAACGACAAGACTCTCGATGCGAGGCTGGGCACCGTGACCCAAGGCGGGATCAAGAAGCGCGAGTTCGATACGACGCAATGCAGGTTTGCCTTGCGGGCTCGCTGACTCCAGCCGATCCACTCATCTCGTGCCGCGACGTGCCATGCGGCCGCACTGAACGCCAGCGCTCCCACCCATCCTCGCTCACTCCCGATCAAGTAGCGCATCTGCGCGCCCACCAGCGGGCCCGGTCCCAGGTAGTGGTGCGCCATCAGGCGCTTCCACTCCTCGTTCAGCTCGCGCTCGAATCGCGTCACCAAGGCCACCCTCAGCCCACCCAGCTCTGCCAGCGAACAACCAATCGGATCCGGGCAGCCTTCATCGCTGCGCGTCCTCTCCCTGGTGCGGGGCACCTCACCTCGCGGCTTGGGCAACTCGATCAGCCCACGGCGATGCAGTCTCAGAAGAGCAACGCGACAACTGACCTGCTTTGGCGCACCATCGGACCCCTCCCACCCCAGCCAGTCACACACCCTCCGGGACAGCTCGGACCGGCTCGCATCCGGATTGGCGCGCACCCAGGCGTCAAGCCGCTCGAGCAGCTCTTCCGAAAACTTGCGCCCACTGACCACCGCACCGGCTTCCACGACCCGGAGCTTGCCAGATCAGCGGCCCGGTGTCCAGAGCCCTGGGATGTGGGACAAGGGAAGGGCAAAGCCGGGGGGACTCCCGAATGGGCTAGGGAAACCGACGCTG
>JAFDAJ010000334.1 GCA_019313915.1 Deltaproteobacteria bacterium | reverse complement strand
ACGACACCATTCGGGAAATTCAACAACATCAACCACATAGAGTCCCGTGGCGTTGCGTGCCGTCCCGAGGTGTCCCGTGGAAAGTGGAAGGTTGGGTGGAAGATGTGGGCTGGCGTCAAGCACTACTGTGGATGGAGTTGCAGCCAGCATCGGCGCGGGTGCTAGTGTCGGTCATGAAGGCAGCGCGAACACACCGGTACGGCTCGGCCGAGGTCATAGATGTCGTTGACATGCCTGCCCCGAAGATCGGGCCCGACGAGATCCTGGTCCGGGTGCGAGCCTCTTCCGTCAATCCCGTTGATTGGAAAGTGCGGCGCGGGTCGCTGAGGTTGTTCTCCGGCTTGAATCCACCGAAGGTGCTGGGCGCTGATTTCGCAGGCGAGGTCGAAAGGACCGGTCGCAACGTGGAGGACTACGCGGTCGGGGAGAAAGTCTTTGGCATGGTCCAAGCGTTGAAAGGGGGCGCGTACGCCGAGAAGATCCTCGTTCGTCCGAAAGAGATCGCGCGCATGCCAGCCAACGCGTCGTTTGAGCAAGCCGCAGTCCTGCCCCTGGTCTCGCTGACGGTTCATCAACTCTTCTTCGATCGCGCCCCGCACACACCGGGTCAACACGTGCTGGTCAACGGCTGCACGGGTGGCCTTGGTCACATCGCGGTCCAGATGGCTAAGGCCCTCGGCTACTGCGTCACGGGCGTCTGCAGCACGCGAAACCTGGAAGTCGCCCAGCGACTGGGCGCGGATCACGTCATCGACTATCGCGTGCAGTCACCGCTTGCAGGGGAGCGGCGATACGACCTCGTCTTCGATGCCGTCGCCAATATCGGCTTCAGCAAGGCCAAACACGTCCTCACCCCCGATGGCGTCTACGTTTCGTCGATTCCAACGCCTGGAAGCATGCTCATGGCCCCTATTCTGAATCGCTTCCGTCGGCAGCAGCATCGTTATCTGTGGGTGACACCCGACGGCAACGCGTTGCGGAGAGTCGCCCAGATGGTCGAAGCGGGGCAGATCAAACCCATCATCGAGAAGGTGTACGAGCTCGACGACATCCGCAACGCTCATACACACAGCGAATCAGGGAGAGTGGTAGGCAAGCTCGCCCTCCGCGTAGCTCGACCCAATTAGGACCAAGCCCCAACCGCACCAAGTAGCGACGCGACGAACACATGGTACGCAGCCGACTTCCTGAGCAGAAGTAGAAGGCCGCCAAGCGCGCCGCCGAAAACGGCTACAGCAAAAGCTCCGGTGGCCCATGCAGGTCGGCTTTCTACTATCGCGCGATAGGACTCGGGCATTCCAGCGACCGCTTCTGCATTCATCTGTGAAAAGAAATTCATGCAGCCCAGAACATTCCAGATCAGTGCGGCAGTGCCGATTGCCCAGAAACTCCAGTGAACACCACGAACGGTCTCATCGTTCATTACATCCCGGTCTCAACTACGAATCTTCTGCGTGTAACTCCACTAACCGTTCACCATATGCTCATGGCAAATGCAAACGCCTTCTGTTCGTAAACTGAAAGTAGACAGATAGGGCGTGCCGCGCAATTCCGGAGGTGAGTGAGTGACTATGCTCCAGACGTTGGACGCGCATCAAAAAGAAGATCGTCCATGAGTCAAAAGTATCGGGTACATCCGCTGTTGCTTGGCGAAGCCGAAGTGGGCTGTGCGTTGGACGTGTTTTGGGGAATGACCAAGGACCAAGGCCGGGTAACCGTGCCGGTTTTTGCTTTTCTCATTGAGGGGGGACCCGATCCGATCCTAATCGACGCTGGAATGCGCAGCGCCGATCGGGCGATGAAGATCCACCGCCTAGGCCCTCACCGCATGCCGAAGTCCATGTCGCTGCCCGCTCAGTTGGCGAAGCATGGCGTCAAGCCAGAGGAAATCGGCGCGGTCATCCTCACCCACCTGCACTACGATCACTGCGGCGGCTGTGAACAGTTACCGAACGCCCGCATCGTCGTCCAGCGTAGCGAACTCGCTGCGGCGGCCGCACCAATGGGACCGCGCACCTTGGAAATCGGATCGCGCGAACTCTTCTACGATCGCCATGACGTGTCGGCCATGGTCGACACCCTGTGGGACCGAGTGGAGCTCATCGAAGGGGACACCGAGTTGTTTCCCGGCATCGAATGCATCCTCTACCCCAACAGTCACACCCCGGGCAGCCAATGCGTGTATATCAAAACGTTGGATGGGATCATCGGTTGCGTCGGCGACATGGTGCGCAAGGTCGATTTGAACGTGAAAAAGGCAATCCCGCCCGGCATCTATTACGATCTGGAACAAATGCAGCGCGCGATGCGCGATATCGCGATCCGCAGCGATATTGTCTACCCGGCGCACGACCCACTGGTGCTAGAAACCCTGGCCGTGATCTCCTGCCCACGTAACTCGACACGTTGTTCTCCTGGGCTGACGGTTGGGAAAGCGGGAGAAGTCGGCCGACGATACTAAACTTAGTGATGCATTCACAGGTTCGATTCGACGCAAGACACGAAGAAGACAACCGGCCGCGCGCCCACCTCAGGTGCCCGGTATCTTGTAAAGCAACGCAGATGGTGGGAGAACACCCGCCGACGGCGCTCACGCCGAGCGAAAGGAACCAAGATGGGCAAGACCATTCAACTCGTTTTCCTGAGTGTCACCTTTGCAGCAGCGTTGTGGCTCGCTCCCACGCAGGCCTCGGCTGCAAACTGCAGCTTCTCGAAGAAAGAGAAGATCGCCATGGTCTCTTGGATTGTGCTCATCCCCGGCGCGGTCATCACCGGCATGGGCTGCAAGCGCGATCTCTTCAACAAGAAGAACAAGAACGAGGCGTTCCTGCCCGCCGAAGACCGCAGCCACACCGAGCTCCGATTCCTGGACCGCCGCC
>JAFDAJ010000333.1 GCA_019313915.1 Deltaproteobacteria bacterium | reverse complement strand
AGCACACTCGAGACCGTTGCTTTGGAGATCCCCAGCCGGTAGCCGATGAGCTTCGCGCTGTCACCGTGTATCGCGTACGTCGCCACGAGGCTTTCGCGTTCGGAAAGTCCCCGCGGGTCGATCACTCGGGGCGCGTTCGGCAGAGCGAGCATGAAACGGCGATCGTCACTGTCGAACCAGTCGACGAGCGACCATCGACCCTCCGTCAAACCCTTCCACATTTCGATCGCTGCGGCGGGGTCGCTCTTTCGCGTCTTGCCGCGCGCACGGTCGATCTGAACCGCGGCCTCACGAAGCGCATTGGCAGCTTCCTTGTTCTGCGCAAGGCCGGCCGCGTCAGTGAGCTGGAGCCGTGTTGGGTCGATTACGGCTTCGGCATCGCGCGGCAGTCCAGTGCTGCTCTCCGCAGCAACCACGGCGCGGCGCAGACGGTGCCCAGCAGCCACGTGCGCGCCGACCATTTTCCACAGGTCACGCTCTCGTCCCTTCAGCCTGGTGACTTCCGGAAGAAACGCGAACACCAAGATTCCGAAACCGTTGGGATCGACCGCGGTCATGCCAAATACGTCACGGCACCCCTCTATGTGCCGTGCGTACGCCTCCAAGCATTCCGGGTAATCCGCCGCCACCTCGGAAAGCGTCGAGACGATGCCGGGTCGCAAGAGCTCCCGGTAAACCTCGCGGGGCCACTCACCGACCACACGATCGATTCGCGCCAAAAGGTCAGGGGGACCCGACACGACGAACTTCTGGTGCACGGTGAAGTCGGGAGCGTTGGGGTCGCGCGTGTACGCAGTTGCAGCCACACCGAGCCCGTGGTCTAGGATTGGAAGCGCGACCTGCAGCAGATTCGGCATCCACGCGCCGTCTTCCATTCCCAGGTCATAGACGGCCTCCGTGAGCTCAATCAAAGTCGAACTGGCTTGCTTCATCGCGAACTCGTCTCGCCGCCGCTGCGGCTCGATCCAGTCTCATGTTGGAACACAAAGGGAAATGCTAGGCAAGCTCGGGCTGCGCTCAGCATTGCTATCGCTTTTCGGAAGTGCCTGTGACCATCGTGAACGGCGGGAAAGAGCTTGCGGCAGCAAGGGTCAGCGCGCTCCCCTGGATCGACCCCGTGACTTGCGACCTCCAGTCGAATGGACCTCATTTTAGTACTCCACTCATTGCCCCGCGCATCCAAAACAGCTGCGCCGTTCAACTGGGATGGAGCAACATGCATGCCACCCAGTGGCGCTGGCTTTGCCGTACTTCCGAGGCTTGCGTCGCGAATGTGCTTCGTTTGAGAGCCTGACGTGCAATCCCTGCGCGGTTCGGGGATGTTGCACTGCCAGTGTTGTACTGTCGCGTCACTACTGGTGGACGAGGGTGGGCCCGTTGATCGTGTCGCGAACGGGATTGAACTGTAGCACGAACGGATCGCTGAAGAATTACGTATAGACGGTTTTGGGTTTTGGCGAGGCGGTTGCGGCACGACGGAGTGTGCGGAGGTCTTGGCAACCTTGTCGGGCTTCTTCGGCGCACCGGATTGCGATGCGGCCTTTACGGCCGGCGAGCTTGAAGGTCTCCCCGGCAACGCCTCGACGCAGCCCGCTGGCCCGGACGCTGGTCAGCCAAAGCATGTCCAAGAGGTGATTTGCAACGCCATTGTCGTGTGCGGCTTTTGCATCCCGGCGGTCAATCTAGGGATCTGCGGACAGATCTGCTGATAAGTAATCGACGAATCCGTCTACGCAGGAAAATGCCTGGTGCTGGAGGCGCTCCGGTTGTCGCCGGAGCGTCTCCGACGATCCCCCACAAGGCCGTCAGCCTGCTCACTGCGCGGCAAGGTCTTCGCGGAATGTTAACGGGGGGTGCCGAAGTGGTCTCGGAAGGTGCGGGAGAAGTGGCTGCGGCTCGAGAAGCCTACTTTGGTTGCGATTTCGTCTACGGATAGATCGCCTCGGGATAGAAACTGGGCGGCGCGGCGGAGGCGGACGTCGCGCAGGTAGTCCATGGGAGGTCGGTTGAAGCACTCTGTGAAGCGGCGCGCGAAAGCCGACCGGCTCATGTGAGCGATCGATGCCAGCGACTCGACCGTGTGGGGCTGCTCGGGTTGCTGGAGCATCGCGTCGATGACGCTTGCTAGCTGTGGGTCTTCGAGGGCCGCCAACCATGGCAGGGAGCCTTGGGCCTCGTCGCTCACGAGCGCCTCGAATGTGGCGCGCATTTGTGGGGAGTCGTTGAAATCGAGGACGAGGGCTTTCGAACGGAACTCGAACACAATCCCGTGACGCTAGGACTCGGCGGGCGGAAGCGGTGATTACTCGCCCAGGCTCCCGGATCGGTACACGTATCCACGCGGCATGGGGGCTCCGCGGGCGACGCGGATAGTGGTTGGGACCTCGGCTACGAATGTTGCGAGGATGCCGATGGCGACGATGGCCAGAGCGACCTGGCCAGCCAAGTGGTCTCGGGGTAGCCACGCGAGCGCGAGCACGGCTGCCAGTGCCGAGGCTATGTAACCGCCGAACGACATGGCGATGAACTGGCGCTTGGTG
>JAFDAJ010000332.1 GCA_019313915.1 Deltaproteobacteria bacterium | reverse complement strand
CAACGTAGTGGAGACCGAGAACAACGCCGGCCTGGCTGTCGTCGGCAACTACTTGCTTGCGACTACCCTCGACGGCATGGAGGTTTGGGACATTTTCGAACCGGAAGATCCCACTTTGGTTGCTTCCGTTACGATTCCTTCGAACGGTTTCCCCGGATCGATCACCGTCGCGAACGGACGTGCCTACCTCGAGCGGAGCTTCGACGGGGTCCACGTCATCGATGTCTCAAACCCGGAAACCCCGATTCGACTTGGGGTGTTGCCCGTCTCGAGCACACAAACGGCGATCGCAGTCGAAGGCCCGTTGATGGTCACCTCAGATGGCAACGGCGGCTTCCACACGGCCGCCGCGGCCACGCCGATCGCGTCCGCCGCCGTCGCCGAAGTTCGGCTTACAGGTCTAGCTAGCAGTGTTGTAGCGACAGGAAGCCATGCGTACGTGGGAACTCGTGGCCCAAATGAGCTGTGGGTGATCGATACAAGCGATCCGTTGGACGCTGCGCGCCAAGGCGGCGTGGTATTGCCATCGTCTCCGAACGAGTTACAGGTTCGCGACGATCTCGTATTCGCGGCGACCGACCGAGATGGGTTGCAGGTCATCGACGTCTCCAATACAGCGATGCCAGTCGTGGTGGGAGACGACGGCACTGAGCAAACCCTGCGCACGTTGACGCTAGGCGAGAATACGGCCTACGCGGGAAGTGGCAGCGAGCTGCACGTGATCGACATCACCACGCCAACCGACCCAATGCCGCTGACGCCGGTATCCTTGAATCGCACGGCCGGGTGCACCGCCTTGGACGGGGACACGCTCCTGATTTGCCAGGACTTCACCGGCGTTCAGGCAGTAGACCTCACGGTACCGACCACGCCCGTGCTCGGCACGAACAAGGCAGACACCCGAAATGCCAGTGACATTGCGATTCGCTCAGGCAAGGCGTTCGTGGCGGACTTCTCCGGCACCGGCATTGGCGCTGGGGTGCAAGTCGTGGACTATTCGGACTACAACGCACCCACGGCCGAGGCATTCTTGGTGCTGCCCGGCAATGCCAGCAAAATCGCGATCGGTAGTGAGCATGCCTACGTGGCCGTGGGGGCCGTCGGCGTTGAGGTGGCCAATGTCGCCGAGCCAATGGACATGCGGCATGTGGGCTCCTTGCCCCTGGCTGTGGACGTTCAAGACGTATCGACGGGCGGAGACTTCGTCTACGCGATTGGCGGTCATCACTTGTACGTCATGCGTGGAACCATGAGAGATGTCCCGTGAGGTGTTTGTCACGAAGATGCGGAGAAACAGAATGAATGTAAGACGGAGTTGGCTCACCTCTAGCGTGGCTCTTGCTTGTGTGCTCGCACTTAGCAGCGGGCTCACCGGCTGCGGCGAAAGTCAGGGTGGCGACGGCGGCGCGGGTGGTACGGGTGGCGCGGGCCTGACGGGAATCCTGGTTGGCGGTCCCATTTCCGGCGTGTCGTTTGAAACCGAGACGCACTCTGGGATCACAACCGAAAATGGCACATTTCGCTATGAAGAAGGTGAAACAGTGGGTTTCTTCATCGGCGACACCGTGCTCGGAGAAACGCAAGGCAAGGAAGAGGTGAGTCCGTTTGACCTGGTGCCCAACGCGGAGCCGCTCAAAGGACAGGACACGCTCTCGCCAGCGGCGTCCAACAAATGCAACCCCCTCGTTTCCGTGATCAACATGGCCGCATTCCTGCAGACGTTGGACCAAGACGACAATCTCGACAACGGAGTCAGAATCACAAGCGAGGTTGCCACGCTGTTCGAAGGGGTAAGCATCGACTTCGCACAGAACATCTTCGGTTTTCGGCGGGACCGCGATCTTCGCACCGTGCTCTCACAGGCCAATGGCCAGGACTTGTTTGCAAGCCACCGTCAAGTTCGCTCGGGAGCTTTTGCGATGCAAGATCTTTACGCATCACTGGGCCTCGATGCAGAGTTGTTCGTGGTGTTGCGCTACGAGCGAGACGACGGCGCCGATGACAGCATCGATAGCAGCAGCGAGCAGCAATACGACGAGCGCGCGCAGCGTATCCTTTCTTCGCGTGACGACAACGGCGATGGCGAACCCAATTCGATCCGCAGTTTCGAGTACGACGAACATGGACACCGAGTTCGCTTCGAATCCGGCTCGGACGGCGACGGTGGGCCCGATCGCACTACAAGGCAGGTGTATGACGAAAATGGCGATCTCACGCGGACCGAGCAGGACAACGACGGGGATGGCGACGTGGATTGGATCGCGACCACAGCATACGATGACATCGGCCGGGTGTTGCGGGTCGAAGAAGACGACAACAACAACGGAACGCCCAATCGCATCGTCACGCATTGGTATGACGACGACGCCCGTCAGAACGGAAGCCTAGACGACGAGGATGGCGATGGGTTCACGGACAAGAGCACGACGAACTTCCTCGATGAAAACGGCTATCTAGTTCGCAGGGAAGTAGACCTCGGTGACGATGGCACCGTCAACGCGCGAGAGGCCTATGAGTACGACGCGCGTGGGAACAGAATCCG
>JAFDAJ010000331.1 GCA_019313915.1 Deltaproteobacteria bacterium | reverse complement strand
CTTTCAGTGCCGCCGCCGTTGCCGTTGCTAGCAAGATCGGAGACGAAGTGAACAAGGCGGCGGCTGCGGTTAGCGACTCGGAACGCTGCCAAGATTCTGACGCGATCGCGATCGGACGCCTGGCCCTGGAAGCCATGGGATACAAAGGGGCCCGGCACCTTCGCCTTCTGGGCTCGCCAGAGCGGCGGCCAAAGGTTTAGGGGCCAGCGGGCGCGCAGCCTTCAAAAAAGTACCGGCACCCGAAACGAAGAAACCCAAGGAAGCGCTTTACCCCTGGTTTTCCGGCGCACCCGGGAGGACTCGAACCTCCGACCATCGGCTTAGAAGGCCACTGCTCTATCCAGCTGAGCTACGGGCGCGTTTGCCGCGTCTCTAGCACGTTAACCCCCTCCTCGAAAAAGGGGACTGCCCCCTCTTACAGCGTTGGGTTGCCGAGGATTAGGTCGGCGGCTCTTTCGGCTACGGCTACGGTGGGGGCGTGGGGGTTCCCGGAGGGGAGTAGCGGGAAGATCGATGCGTCTGCGATGCGGAGGCTTTCGATGCCGTGGACTCTGAGCTCGTTGTCTACGACTGCGGTTGGGTCTTCTGCGGGGCCCATCTTCGAAGAGCCGACCGGGTGATAGACGCTCATGCCCTCGGTCCTCCAGAAGTCGAGGATCTGTTCGTCGGTCTGCACCTGGTCGCCGGGCAGGATCTCGTACGTGGCGTGCGGCTTGAAGGACTCTGACTGATAGATCTTTCGTTGCAGCTTGAAGCCCTCGACGGCCAAGTCCCGATCGTGCTCGGTCGACAGGTAGTTGTGAATGATCTTCGGGAACGCCTTGGGGTCGGTGCTGCGTGCGTGCACGCTGCCACGTGACGTCGGACGAATTGTACAGACGGTCGAGTTGATCCCAGGGTCCGGCGACGCCACCATCTTGCCGTCGCTGTCCATGCCACCTGCACCGGGCGTGAAGTGGATCTGAAAAATCGGACGCTCGGCGCCCTCATTCGGGATGAAGCCACCCACGTTGCACGCAGGCATCGTGAGCGGCCCCTTCTTGGCGAACAAGTACTTGAGCACGCACCACACGACCCTGGGGAACTTCCCATCCTCGGAAAGGCAGTCCTTGGTCTTCACGCCCTGCTGAACCCAAAGCTGGAGATGGTCCTGCAGGTTCGCCCCAACGCCTCGAAGCTCATGCTTCACCTCGACGTCGAGCTCGTCGAGCACCTCCGGGTCACCAATACCTGAGAGCTCGAGCAGCGGCGGCGAGTTGTAGGTGCCTGTCGAAACAACGACCTCGCGACTCGCCGTGGCCTGGTGTGTGTTGCCCTTGGCGTCCACGTACTCGATGCCAACAGCCTTCTTCCCGTCGAGCAAGATACGCTGGGCGACCGCCTTGATCGCGATGGTGAGATTCGGGCGCTTCTTGACATCGGCACTCAGAAACGCATCGGCCGAGCTCCAGCGTTGCCCGCCCTTCATGTTCACCTGAGCGTAGCCTATACCCTCTTGGTTCTCGCCGTTGACGTCGTCGTTGCGCGGGATACCGACGCTCACCGCCGCGTCGATGTACGCATCGCTAATGTCGTACTTCATCTGGACGTTCGTGACATTGAGCTCGCCGCCCTTCGCGTGATACTCGCTGGCAGGCCCCGGCTCGTAGTTCTCCGACTTCTTGAAGTACGGAAGGATGTTGGCATACGCCCACCCCTCGCAGCCCGGCAGCGCGCCCCAGTCGTCGTAGTCCTGCCGCTGGCCACGCATGTAGACCATGCCGTTGATCGAGCTGCACCCGCCAAGCACACGCCCGCGCACCACGCTGATCTCGCGGTCGTTCATGTGGGGTTCGGGCTCGGTCGTGTAGAGATTGGTCGTCTTCTTGTCGTACATCAGTTGGGTGAACCCGATGGGCATCTTGATCAGCGGGTTATTGTCCTTGCCGCCGGCTTCGAGCAGCAACACTCGGTTGGCGGGGTCCGCCGAAAGACGGTTTGCAAGACAGCAGCCAGCAGAGCCAGCCCCTACGACGATGAAATCAAAAGCTTCTTCGGACATACAACCGAGAATTCCTATCACAGGCCCGTGCAGTGACAACCCCAGGAGAACGCGGGCCAACGTCGATCTTGAGTGCGACGCCTGGGGATGGAACACTGCTCACGTATGCGGACACAGCGTCAGAGCGGAACCAATTGGCCGCTGGTGGTGACCTTGGGCATCGCGCTCGCGGTGGGTCTGCGCGTCTGGTCGCTGTGGTCGCAACTGCCCGACACCATGGCCTCTCACTTTGGCCTCAGCGGGCGCGCCGACTCGTACATGTCCAAAGAAGGCTTTTTCCTGGTTGTGGCGCTCGTCGGCGGCGGCGCTCTGGCCGCGGTCTTCGCATCCCCGATGCTGATGCGCCGGCTCCCACCGGGCCTCGTCAACCTTCCCAACCGCCACTGCCAATGACGAACGGCGCGAGATTGCGATCCAACGCGTGGCGGACCTGCTTGGAGGGATGGGCGTGGCCACTGCGGCCCTGCTGGCGGTGGCCATCGAGCTCGTCATGCAGGCCAACCTCCGTCGAACGCACTTCGACAACCGCACCTTCATGATTGTCATGGTCGCGTATCTGGGCTTCGCGATCTACGTGTTCATCCAGAAGACGCGTTTGCTCAAGGTGCCCGAAGGTTCCGGGAGTTGACACCGGGGTTCTGCGCGTGTGAGATCCGCTGCGATCCCTCAACCACCCGTAAGGAACCAGTCCGATGGCAACTATCGAACGACCAAGTTCAGCATTTCTGACTGTCGCCACCTTCGTGGGGTTCAGCCTCTACATCCTCGGTTGCACACCTCCGAAGCCCGAACAGCAAGAGCCGGCAGCGAATAACGACCAAGCCGCACCGGAACCAGATCAAGCGCAGGCAGACACCGGCACGACCGGCAAGTACTCGCCAGTCAAAGCACGCGCGCGCGACTTCTACGCACCGAACACCGAGGACCTCGGACCCGACGAGATGCGATTGATCGCGTGCGGCACGGGCATGCCAACCGCGCGTCCGAAGCAAGCCGCGTCATGCTGGCTCCTCGAGCTAGGGAACGGGGACAAGTTCGTCTTCGACGTCGGTACCGGGTCGGCGGAGCGCATCGCAGCGCTTCAAATCCCCTACAACTACCTCGACAAGGTCTTCCTGAGCCATCTGCATACCGATCACTTTGGTGATCTCGACGCCTTGTTCGTCGGCGGCGCGCTGGCCGGTCGCCAGAGGCCACTGCGCGTTTGGGGACCCAGCGGGGAGACACCGGAGAGAGGCACGAAGTACGCGCTGGAGCACTTGCGCAAAGCGCTCACCTGGGACCTCGATGGCCGCCAGGGGCTCACCGATCCACGCGGATACCATTTCGACGTCACTGAGTTCGACTACATGGGAGTGAACGCAATCGTCTATCAGGAGAACGGCGTCACGATTCGTTCCATTCCGGCCATCCACTCCCTGGACGGTCCCGTGAGCTTCATCGTCGAGTGGAACGGTTTCAAGTTCGTGTTTGGCGGGGATACCTATCCGAACAAGTGGTACGCGAAGTACGCCACGGGAGCCGACCTGGCGATTCACGAGTGTTTCGTTGCCGTGCCCGACATGATCGAGAAGTTCAAGTTCACACCACAAGGCGCTCTCGCAGTGGGCACCCAGATCCACACCGCGCCTGAAGCGTTTGGCAAAGTGATGTCGATCATCAAGCCACGGATGGCGGTCGCGTATCACTTCTTCAAGGACTTCGACACCACGGGGCCGATCAGCGATCGCATCCGCACGGTGCGAATGGCGATCGTTGATGAAGACGTCTGGCCTCCGCCCGCCACTGACAAGCCGCAGCTCCCCGATCCGGCGGCGAGGATTCCCTATTCGGACGCCATCTCGAGCGGCAGACTCGACATGAAGAAGGTGATTCAGCCCACGTACGACGAGATCAACAAACAGTACGGGCTCAACGAGAAGCAGGAGTAGCCGCTGGTACATTAGTTAGTCGAGACGTCGGACTTCCTGCGCCGCATGCGTCTCCTGGTTGCCCGACCGCCCCGCGATGATACCGTCGGCCTCAGTAACCGACGGAGGCTCGACCGCCCGGATAGTCCGGACTTCTGCACACCCCCGTTGAGAGGCGCCTAGTGTCACCCCGCGGACGAGAGCAAGCAGGACGATGGATTGTGCTCCTCGTCGCTTCGCTTGTGGCTCACGTCGTCGTGCTATCGACGCTCAGCACCGTTCCCAGCAAACCCGCTATTGCGCGGTTGAATGCGATCGACGTCACGTTCACCGTCACCGCCCCACCGCCACGCGAAGCTCCGGTCCCGCCGGTCACTACACCGCCTCCGGATCCGACGAAGCCAGCACTGGCAAAACGATCGAAGCGGCCGCGCCCGCCTGTTTCACCCGATCGCCCCACCCCGGCCGCGACCGGCGCGCCACCCCTGGCGCCATCGAAAGCCGAGTTCGTGCCCAACCTCGACCCTGCGAGCGCAGCGCGTGCGTTCATTATCTTCCAACCAACCACGCCAAGCGCCGCTGAGACCGAAGCCCCCAACCACTTCGAAGGCGTCGGCAGCAAACATTACCTCTCGCGTCGCGAACCGCCGAAGCTGCGGCCGCGCCAAGACGGGACCTATCACTTCAAGGGCCACGCATTCAAAGCCATCGTGGAGCAGGACGGCTCAGTCACGTTC
>JAFDAJ010000330.1:1966-4521 GCA_019313915.1 Deltaproteobacteria bacterium | reverse complement strand
TTTTCTGCAATGAGGACAGGGGCATCTGTGAGCAGCTGCCTTGCGTCGAAAGCCGAGACTGCCCGTACGGTTACAGCTGCGACTTCTCCAAGAATGTCTGCCAGTGAGCCCCTTTCCAATGTTAGCGGCGCTAACATTGACGGCGAGTGCTATGTAAGCAATGATAACTTGGTGCTTTCCTCCTGTTCGGAAGCCACTCCTCGCAAGTTAGCGCTGCTTACATCACCGCTGCTATCAAAGTAAGCATCGATAACATCTTCTGTTATGCTAGGCGTGTGAGTGGGAAACAGAACTCGTATCATCACGGGAACCTCCGCGAAGTCCTGCTCGAGACGGCGTTCAGATTGGTCGACTCCGACGGGGTCGAGGCGATTAGCATGCGAGCACTAGCGCGTGAGGCGGGGGTTTCATCTGCTGCGCCGTTCCGTCACTTCGCCGATAAGCGGGTATTGCTCGACGCCGTTGCCGAAAAAGCAGCCGCCGAGCTCGAACGGAAGCTCGACGAGTCCACCGCAGCGTGTAGCGATGCGCTAACGCAATTCCGTGCGATGAGCGTCGCCTACGTACGCTTTGCGGCCGAGCACCCCGCGCTCTTCGACCTCATCCACGGCACCGAGTCGGTTTCGGCAGGCTTTCTGGGCGAGGTCAAAGATGAGCGAAGGTTAAACTTGATCGCGCTCATCATTGAAGGCCAGAACGCCGGCCTGATCCCAGAGGCCGACCCCGAGCTCATCGCCCTCACCAGCGAAGCCCTCACCCACGGTCTCGCCCGAATGATCGTCGACCGCCACCCCCGCCTCCGAACCCTCTCCTCCGAAGAAGCCCGCCAACTAGCCCTGGCCGCCACCCACCTCCTCCAAACCGGCATCGGCCTCACCTAAAAAAGGGGACAGACCCCTTTTTGAAAGGGCTAGTTTAACGCCCCGTTCGGACGAGTCCCGGACCGCATGATGCTGAGCTGGGCCTATTGGCCGGGAGCCCTACACCTCGGGCCTCGGGCCTCGGGCCCCGGGCCTCGGGCCTTCAGATCTCGAACCCCGGACCTCTAGTCTCGGATCGAGGGTTGCTTGTGCAAGCCGGATCTAAGGTTCGAGACCTGAGGTTCGAGATTTGAGATCTGAGGCCCGAGGTTTCTAGCTGCACAAGGACACTCGGCGCGACCTGATGTACGAGCGCCGCGCGCGCTAAAAGGCGACGAGCTCGTAGTCTCCTGGGTGCAGCTTGCGCGCGCGGAGGATGTATTCGGCGGCGAAGCCCGGGTAGAGCGAGTGGTTACTGCCGTCGCTGTCGAGGTACCAGCTGTTGCAGTTCGACCAGACCATGTGCTTCATCCGCTTTTGGATGCCCTCGTTGTACCGGTCCTGCACGTCCTGACGGACGTCCATGTACTTGAGGTCCTCAGCCATGATCTTCTTGATCGCCTGAATCGCGTGGGAGATCTGCGCCTCTGTGTAAACGAGGACCGACGTGTGACCGGGGCCGGTGTTGGGCCCCATCATGATGAACCAGTTCGGGAAGCCGGCGACGGTCATGCCCTTGTACGCGACGGCGCCGCGCTCCCACGCGTCGTCGAGCGTGCGGCCGTGGCGGCCGATCACGCGGAATGGCGCGGCGGCGAGACCCAGCAAGAAGCCGGTTGCAAGCACGATTGCGTCGAAGACGTGCAACTCGCCATCCACGGTTTCGATGCCCTCTGGTCTGATTGCTTCGATTGATTCGGTCACGAGCTCGACGTTCTCGCGTTCGAAAGCTGCCCAGTAGTCGTCAGATACCAAGACTCGCTTGCACCCGAACTGGAAGCTCGGCGTCAGCTTCTTTCGAAGCTCCGGGTTGGCAACTTGTCTCCGCAGGTTCCACATCGAAAGCCGCGTCCCGACCGCAGACAAAATCTTCGAGTCGAGAAAGACGAGTGGCCCGAGGAGCTCGCTGACCCAGTACTTGAGGAAGCGGCTTGCGCGAAGAAGAAATGGAACGTGCCTCATCAGTCGCTTCCAGCGCCCCGAATACACTTTGTCGAACTTCGGGACGACCCAGGCCGCAGTGCGTTGGAACACGCTCATCTTCGCGACCGTCGGCGCGATGGAGGGAACGACTTGCACGGCGCTTGCACCGGTGCCGAGCACGGCAACGCGTTTGTCACTGAGGTCCACGTCGTGGTTCCAGCGTGCCGTGTGAAACATGTCGCCAGCAAAGGTCTCCATCCCCTTGATGTTTGGATAGGAAGGATCGACGAGTCCGCCGGCCCCGGCAATCACCACACGCGCCGTAAAGGTGTCGCCACCATCGGTGGTGAGCGTCCACGTACCAGTCTCCTCGTCGAAGCGTGCTTCGAGGATTTCGGTGTTGAGCCGCATGTGTTCGCGCAGCTTGTGTTTGTCGACGACGCTGAGCAGGTACTCCTGGATTTCCCACGACGTCGCATAACGGCGATTCCAGTCATGGTTCTGCTCAAACGACAGCGAGTAGACGTGCGATTGGACGTCGCAAGCCGCGCCCGGATAGGTGTTGTCCCGCCAGGTTCCGCCGATTTCATCGGCGCGCTCGAAGATCGTGAA
>JAFDAJ010000330.1:0-1961 GCA_019313915.1 Deltaproteobacteria bacterium | reverse complement strand
GAGTGGATCCCAGCTTTGATCAGCTGAATCGCTGCGCCGATCCCCGCAAAGCCGGCGCCGATAATCGCGATCGGAAAGTCATCCCCTTGTTTCATCGGGGCGGAGGCTAGAGCACCGATGGCGACAGCGCCAGCGTCGCCGGCGCAGAATCTGCGCGTCAGGGCGCGGCAGTTAGAGCCTGAACCCGATCTGGAACAGGAAGGTCCTTGGTGCGCCTGCAGCGATGTGCCTGGCCGGTTGGCCGGTGGGAGGCGTGCTTGGGTCCCAGTTGGACTCGAACACGAACTCCTGGGCGGCGTATTGCGTGTTGAGCAGGTTGAAGACCTGGAAACCGAGCTCGAGGAACCACCATGACAGGCCCGCGTTGAGCTCGAGCAGGTTTACGCGGGGAGAGCTCTCCGAGAAACGCAGGGGGCGCTCGCCGAGGAAGGTGTAGCCGAAGCCGAGCTTGCCGTGCAGAGGGTGCTTGCCGAGGTCGACCAAGTCCTCGGAAGCCCCGACGTCGAGGCGGAGAAGCCACGGCGGGACAAATGGGATCGGGTCTCCGGCTTGGAGGCCGGAGGGCGGCTCGCCGGGCTCTGGCGGAGGAGTTTCGTCGAGAGTGGCCTTCACGTACGTCAGCGAGAACGCGCCGTAGAGCCAGGGCAGGGGGCGTGCCTGCGCGTAGAATACTGCCCCGACGCGGGTCGTTGGTCCGATCGGCTCGAAGCGCGCTTCATGAGCTTCGAAGATCAGGTCGTTGTTCATCTTGGTAAAGAAGCCAGTCAGCGCGAGCTTGAGCTCGTCGTTCTTCCCAACTCGCGAGCGCAAGCCGATGTCGGCCGAATTCACCTTTGTAAAGGGCACGCTTTCGTTTTCGATGAGCACTCGGGCTTGGGGTGAGCGGAAGCCTTGCCCGTATGCGAGAACGACGTCGAGCTCCTCGATGGGCTTGACCGTGACTGCGGTGCGCGGGCCAACGGCGACACCGGCCGCGGTGCGCCGGTAGGGTACAACGCCATCCGGAGACACGCTCTCCTGCGAGTCCGTGATGTTGTAAAACAACATGTCCGCGCGGATGCCGCCCGTAACGTTGAGGTACTTCGTGAAGTCCCAGTCTAGATCGAGCCACATGCCAATGTCGGTTTCGGCGATGTCGGCGTCGATGCGCTCTTCGTAGACGCGGTTTTGTGGCGCCTCCACGAGATCGAGCTTCTGGTCGATCAGGTCGACGCGACCCGAAAGACCAAGCTCCACGGTTCCCTTCGCCCAATTGGCGGGCGTGAATTGATGGGTTCGGTGGCGCGCGTTACCGCCGACCACGAAGCGCCGGTCGAGCTGTTCGATGAGGTCGCCCGGCGTGTCCCCGACGGCGTCGGTTTCGAGAAATCCCGAGAAGTTTTCCTTCAACCGGAAGTCGTGGAACTGAAGCCACAAACCGAAGCTCGAGTTGCGCTTGTTCTCGCCGCGGTGCTCCCCGGAGAAGCCGAGCATGGTGCTGAGGTTCGAGCCGCTTTGCGCGCGCGCGGTGTCGAACGGGTACGCATCGAGCCAACCGACGTCGCCTGCCTCGATGTCATCCAAACGCAGTACGCCAGCGAGGTTGTAGCGCGCGCCGGCAAAGCCCCCGTGAACCTGAAGGTGCCACTTCTCACGGCCAAAGCCGTACTGGAACATCGCCGAGCCGTCGATGCCATCGCGATTCTCGCCGAAGCCATCGGTTCGACGAAGTTGAAAGGCGCCAAACGTGTCGGGGTCACTGCCCTCTGGCGCGAAGATCGCGACTTGTCGAAACGTGCGGAACGAACCGAGGTCGGTTTTTGCGTAAACACCTCGCTGATCAACGCCGAGCTCGTAGTCGATCGTGCCCGCAATTGCGAAGTCGCCCTGCACCGGATCGTACACGCCTTCGGTGACACGAAGCTGCCGCACCACCTCCGGAATGATGAAACCTTGATACGTGTACCCTTGCCCGTGGATGT
>JAFDAJ010000329.1 GCA_019313915.1 Deltaproteobacteria bacterium | reverse complement strand
GAGACGCCCTTCCGTCGCGAGACGGTGGCGAGCGGGTTTGTCACAGGGGACCAGGGCGTCGGCCATCTTGCACTACGCGCCAACAACATCGCCGCAACGCGATCCTACTTCGAGCAAGTCTTGAGCTTCGCTCTCAGCGATCACATCCGGTGCACGCTGCCGGGCGACTTCAAAGTCGACATCACGTTCCTGCACGTCAATCCGCGACACCATACCGTGGCGCTCGGGTCGGGGCTCCCCAAACACTTGCATCACTTCATGCTGCAGATGGGCTCGCTCGACGACGTGGGCGCCGCGCTCGATCGCGCGTTCGCCTCGACGACGTGGGCGCCGCGCTCGATCGCGCGTTCGCGAACAACGTGCGCGTCCCACAGGCCCTCGGCCGTCATCCGAACGACCAGATGGTGACTTTCTATTGTGTCACGCCCTCGGGCTTCGAATGCGAAGTCGGCTGGGGCGGACGGACCGTAGACGACTCCACGTGGAAGCCAACCACGTACAACCGAATCAGCGATTGGGGCCATCAATCTCCGTATCGGAGGCCGCCACAGCGACAAACAGAAATGGGAGAACAGTCATGAGCAAGAAACCGCGATTTCCGATTCCTCGCTACCCCCGGGGATGGTTCCAGGTAGCCTATGCGGACGAGCTTCAGCCAGGCGACGTCATGCCGCTCAAGTACTTCGGGGTCGAGCTCGTCATGTTCCGCACCGAAGATGGTGAAGTCAGCGTGCTCGATGCGTTCTGCCCCCACATGGGCGCGCATCTGGGCCATGGCGGCAAGGTCGAAGGCGACGGAATCGTTTGCCCGTTTCACGCCTGGAAGTTCAACGGCGAGGGCAAGTGCACCGAGGTGCCCTATGCCAAGCACCTTCCTCGAAAGGCCAACATTACGGCGTGGCCCGTTCATGAGGTCAACGGCCTGATCATGGTCTGGCACGATATCGACGGGAAGGAGCCCGAGTGGGAGATCCCGGAGATCCCGGAGTGGAACAACGAGGCCTGGACACCTTACTGGAAGCAGCGCTGGAAGATGCGCACGCACAACCAGGACATGTGCGAGAACGTCGTCGACAAGGCGCACTTCCGCTACGTCCACGGAATGAACATCGTGCCTCAACCGCACACCATGGACCTCGTGTACCCGCACATTCACATGGTCACGGACACCGCCATGGAAACACCCAGGGGCGATGTGACGGGCGAGCTCGAAGTCGACGTCCACGGCTTTGGCTTCTCGTTGAGCCGCTTCCGGGGCATCGTCGAGACGACCAACATGGCGTCAGTCACGCCGATCGACGACGAATACTGTGACGTGCGCTTCTCATTCGCCGTGAAGAAGCTCGGTGGGGCCGATATCACCGCCGGTGTCGGCAAGGCCTTCACCAACGAAGTTGCGCGCCAGCTCGAGGAAGACGCCCCCATTTGGGAGAACAAGACCTTCTTCGAGCAGCCCATGCTGTGCGACGGTGACGGGCCAGTCGCCGAATTCCGCAAGTGGTGCAAGCACTTCTATCCCGAGTGGTACCACAAGCAGGCTCAAGACGAGTATGATGGCGTCAAGGAGGTGAGCAAGCCGCTCACTCTGGCAGAGCGACGCAAGCGGCTTGCCGCAGCATAGATGAACAGCCGTTCCGAGACACCAAGCCCGGCAACGCCGGATGAAATCAGGGCACGCATTCGAAGCGAGCACGCGCAGATCTCTGCGCTGCTCGCGCGCGTCGAAGCATTGACCGAGCGCGTCGGCGACGACGATGCGAAGTCGGTGATCGCGCTGCGCGACGAGCTCCTGGCCCTTGGCGAAGTGCTACTCGCACATTTGCACTACGAGGAGTACCAGCTTCCGTCGTTGGCCGAAGAAGGCAAGGTCGACGAATTGGCGGAAGGCATGCGCCGAGAGCACCAAGCGCAGCGAGAGATCTTCGACAGCGTCATCCGCGAGTTGGACGAGACGGCGGTCGGGTCGAAGTTGGTGATTGGCGTGCGCGAGCTGTCACGCGCGATTCGAGACGACATGGCGCACGAGGAACGAGAACTGCTGAGCAAGCCTTGAGCTGGGAGCCGACGCATGAAGATCATGTACAACCCATCGACCTGCAACCACTACGGCGTGTGTGTCGAAGAAGCCCCCGAACTCTTCTCGTTCGTCGAAGACGGAAGCCTACTGATCCAAACCTACGACATCCCCCCCAATCTCGAAGACAAAGTCCGCGACGCCTGCATGATGTGCCCAACGCAGTCCATGCAGCTCGAGGAAGAGTAACGCGCTGCAAACCGCGAAGCGCGGTCTAAATCCGCGTCAACAGCTTCGTCGTTAGCATGCGTGACGACGCAATGATCGGCGTCATGGTGTGACTCGCGGCGCTCGTCGGGTAACCTGACGAGTCGAACACATACACATCGCGCGTGCCGTAGACCTGGCCGTTCAAGTCGGCGCCGCCATCGCGCTCCGATGCCGCGAACCGCACCGTGCCTTGCTGATGCGCGCTGATCATCGGGGCAGTCGCGGGCGCGAATGTCAGGTCTTGGGCCTGTTTGGCCTCGCGCGCAGAACGAATGACCAATGGCGACGCCGTCGGGACCAGAACCTCGCGCGCGCCGGCTTCGAGATACACCTTCGCAGCGATTTCAGCCGCATGACGAAGCCGATCCTGATGGTTTTTTCGCTGCTCGTAGTGAATTGTCAGCCGGCCGTCGCGTGCAACTTCAACCTGGCTTGGGCCATGTTCTCCATTCCCGGGACCCCTGAAAAGGGCAACATGGTCGACACGATGCCGGGTGTGCCCATGATGCCTTCGACGCGAAAGCCCCAAAGCCCGAACTCGGCGTTATCTTCCTCTTCGAACTCGGTGACCGCGTACGACTGTGGGACACCATCGAAGGCCGCAATCCGCTCGTCGAAAAGGGCGATGATGGCGAGCTGAGGCTGCAGGATGAGGTTCTTCCCCACGTGGGAGTTCCCCACCCCGGAACGCAGGAGGAGTTGCGCTGACGAAATGGCATTGGCTGCGACGATGACGACCTTCGCTCTGACTTTGAGCTCGTTCTGCTCGCGATAGCCTCC
>JAFDAJ010000328.1 GCA_019313915.1 Deltaproteobacteria bacterium | reverse complement strand
TCGTACGCATTGCGGCTATACTCGCCTTGCGATGATTCACCGACGGATTGGTTTTGCCCCCATCGTTTTGTTGCTCGTTGCTGCGTTTGCCCTGCCTGGCACCACGACGAGCACCAAGGCCGAGGAGTCGTACACGTTGCGGATTGCGTCCCTCGCGCCGACTGGGTCGTCTTGGATGAAGGTCCTCAACGCGTGGAACACGACGCTGAAAAAAAAGACGGACGGCAAGCTCCAGGCGCGCTTCTATCCGGGTGGCTCTCAGGGTGACGAGCGCGACTTCATCCGCAAGATGCGCGTCGGTCAGCTCGACGGCGCCGTCGTCACGATGACGGGAATGAGCATGGTGGTCCGGTCCATGATCGTGTTGGTGTTGCCGGGTTTTCTCGACACGTACGAAGAGCTCGACCGGGTTCGAGCAAAGATGGCGCCCCAGTTCGAGGCCATGTTCGACAAGGAAGGCTTCAAGCTGGTCGGCTGGGGCGACGCGGGCAAGAACCGGCTGTTCTCCGCGAAGCCCTTTCGGGCGCCCGCTGACCTCAAGTCTTTGCGTCCATGGGTTTGGAAAGATGAGTTGGTCTTCGTCGAGCTCTACGACGTCATCGGGGCCAACGCGGTTCGGCTTGGTGTGCCCGAGGTGTATCCGGCGCTCCAGACCCGTATGATCGACACGATTTCGGCCTCAGCCCTCACCGCGATCGCCCTTCAGTGGCACACGCGGGTGAAGTACATGACCGGGTGGAACTCCGCGATCATCGCTGGTGGCACGCTGATGCGAAAGGACAAGTTCGACGAGCTTCCGCCGGACTTTCAGGAGATCTTTGAAAGCACGGCGGCCCGCGCCCACGAGCTGCTCAACAGGAGCGTTCGCAAAGACGACGAGAAAGCCTACCAAGTCATCCTAAAAAAGGGCATTCAGGTCGTCGAAGCAGGCGACGCGAAACCCGAATGGGACGCCGCGTACAAGAAGGTCCGCGACAATTTCACCGGCCGCCTGTTCCCGAAGAGCTTGGTCACCGCGGTAGCCGAGGCCGCTGCGCCGTAGTACCCCACCGACGCCGGGAAGAACGACAGAGGGCACTCGGCGTCTGCGTTTTGGTGTATCCTCACGGCCTCCCACCTTACGAGCAGCGAGGCCAGCCATGAAACACGACGCACCGAAACTCGATAGCCGCTATCAGAACTTCATCGGCGGAGAGTGGAAAGAACCGCGAAGCGGGAAGTACTTCGAGAATCCCAGTCCGGTAAACGGCCAGACGTTCTGCGAGGTGCCTCGCTCCGGAGCCGATGACATCGAGCTCGCGCTCGACGCTGCGCACAAAGCTGCGCCTGCATGGGGACGCACCGCACCGGCCGAGAGAGCCAACATCCTCAACAAAATCGCCGACCGCATGGAGGAGAATCTCGAGAAGCTTGCGGTCATCGAGACCTGGGACAACGGGAAGCCGGTCCGCGAAAGTTTGGCGGCCGACCTCCCACTGGCCATTGACCACTTCCGCTACTTTGCCGGCTGCATTCGAGCCCAGGAGGGTTCGGCCGCGGAGCTCGATCACGACACGGTGGCCTATCACTTCCCAGAGCCCCTCGGCGTAGTGGGTCAGATCATCCCCTGGAACTTCCCCATCCTGATGGCGGTGTGGAAGATCGCGCCCGCCCTCGCCGCGGGCAACGCAGTCGTTCTCAAGCCGGCGGAGCAGACGCCCGTAGGCATCCTCGAGCTGATGAAGCTCGTCGGAGATCTTCTACCCGCGGGCGCCCTCAACGTCGTCAACGGGTTCGGGGTCGAAGCCGGCAAACCGCTAGCTGCGAGCCCACGGGTTTCCAAGGTGGCCTTCACGGGGGAAACCACGACCGGGCGATTGATCATGCAATATGCCTCGGAGAACATCGTGCCGGTGAGCCTCGAGCTAGGCGGCAAGTCCCCGAACGTCTTCTTCAAGGACGTCTTGGATAAGGACGACGCGTTCCGCCAGAAGGTGATGGAGGGTTTCGCGATGTTCGCCCTCAACCAGGGCGAGGTCTGCACCTGTCCCTCGCGTGCGCTCGTTGCCAAGGAGATCTACGGGACATTCCTCGAGGAGGCCGTCGAGCGAGTGAACCGGATCAAGGCGGGCAATCCGCTCGATATCGAGACGATGATTGGAGCCCAAGTCTCGACCGACCAGCTCGAGAAAATCATGGCCTACATCGACATTGGCAAACAGGAAGGCGCCGAAGTCCTGACCGGCGGCAAGCGCGCCGAGATCGGCGGCGAAGCGGAAGGGGGCTACTACGTCGAGCCCACCATCCTGGCCGGTCACAACAAGATGCGCGTATTCCAGGAAGAGATCTTCGGGCCGGTCGTGTCGGTGACTTCCTTCGATGGCTATGACGACGCAATCGAGATTGCGAACGACACGCTCTATGGATTGGGAGCTGGGGTTTGGTCTCGTGATACCAACACCGCCTATCGTGCCGGTCGCGCCATTCAGGCCGGGCGAGTGTGGACGAACTGTTACCATTTGTATCCTGCCCACGCCGCGTTCGGAGGCTACAAGCAGTCGGGCATTGGCCGCGAGACGCACAAGATGATGCTCGC
>JAFDAJ010000327.1 GCA_019313915.1 Deltaproteobacteria bacterium | reverse complement strand
GAGCGCGCCCCACACCTCTCGGATACCGCGATACGCGGCAAGCTTCATGTCCGGGACGCGCGTTCGCCAAGTGTCGATGCTTTCGAGTGCGACGATCGAGTTGTCGACGACCATGCCAATGGCAAATGTGATCCCGGCAAGCGACACGACGTTGATGGTGCGGCCGAGGGCCTGCATTCCTAACGCAGTCGCAAATGCGCAGACGGGGATGGCGATGCTGACCACCGCCGACGCACCAAACGTGCGCAGGAACAGGAAGAGAACCAGCATGGCCAACATTGCGCCGAGCAGCAGGTTCCGTTGCACCAGGTCGAGCGCGCCTTCGATGTACTCCACCTGGTCGGCGAGGATTTCGATTTGCAGGCCTTCGCGGCTGAACTTCTCGCGCTGCAGGCGGTCGATGACCTCGTGCACCTCGCGGGTCACCTCGAGCACGTTCGTGCCCGCCTCGCGGGAAAGCAGCATCACCATGGCTGGCCGGTCTTGCACGATCGCGACGCCGTTCGGCTTTCGCAGTGCCAACTTCACGGTGGCCACGTCGCCGAGGAGGATCGGGGTGCCATCACTGCTTGCTCCCAGCACGACCTCCTCGAGCGCGGCCGGCGTCTTCGGCGCGATGGCGGTGCGCACCAAGTAGCGCCGCTTTCCAAGGGTCACGTCGCCCCCGGACAGATCTCGGAGTTCGCTTCGCACTCGGTCGGCGACGCCCTGCACGGAAAGCCCGCGCGCTCCGAGAGCCTGCGGGTCGAACAGCACGTGGACCTCGGTGTCCTGACCGCCAAAAAAGAAGATGCCCGCCACGCCCGGGATGCGGTCGATCTCGGGAAGGATCTCGTCCTCTACCCAGGTGCGATACGCCGCCACGCTTCCCTTTTTCGGATCGCGAATGGCGACGACAGCCAGGGGCGGACCGGCGCTGTTGGCCGTTTCGACGATGGGCTCTCGCACCGAATCGGGATAGCTCGCCACTTGGCTGAGCTTATTGGTCACGCGGACGAGCGCTTCCTCGATGACCGTGTCCACCTCGAACTCGAGCGTGATGCTCCCGCTGTTCATGCTTGCGCTCGACTCCATGCGGGTGAGCCCTTGCACGTTCTTGAGCACCTCTTCTTGTGGTTCGAGGATCTCGGTTTCGATTTCCACCGGCGCAGCGCCCGGCCAGACCGTGCTCACGCTGATCGTGGGCGTTGCGATGTCAGGGGTGAGCTGAATCGGAAGGTCCATGACCGAGAGCGCGCCGAACAATACGACGAGCACGATGCCGACGATGACCGAGATCGGCCGTTGAATGGCGAGCCAAGAAAGCCCGGACGGCTGCTCTTCGTGCGGCTGCGAGTGGTCGGACATGAGTTGCTCAGTCTTCCAACACGATGAGAGGTTGCCCTGGGAACACGCGCTCGTTGCCGCGCGTTACCACCGAATCCCCCGCTGCGAGCCCTTCGGCCCGGATCAGCACCTCGTCCCGCCCGCGCGCCAGGATTTCCACTGGCATGGGCTCCGCCTTACCGTCGACCGACTTCACGACTTGGAGGTTAGCGATGCCATACACCAATGCGTCGCGCGGTACGACGAGCGCGCCTTCTTCGCTGCGCTCGATCGTCAGCACCACATCGACCGCTGCCCCGGGCAACAACCAGGGTGTCGGCTCGTCTGGAACCAAGCGCAAACGAATGGTACGCGATTCGGCGTCGAGGGCAGGCACGATCCCGCGAATCGTCGCCGCCGTCGTTTCGCTGCTGTGCCCGAAGGTGGCTTTGTCCCCGACGGAAAGAAATCGCGCGACATCCGGCGGCACCGACGCAAGGACCTCGACGTCACGGTCGTCGATGAGCTCGATCACTTCGACACCCGGGTCTACCCAGTCGCCCGGGTCGACGTGCCGGGTTGCGACCACACCATCGAAGGGCGCTATCACCCTATGTCGCCCGAGCTCTGCACGTGCTTCGGCTTCCGCCGCCTTGAGGCGCCCGCGTTCCGCGCCCGCGCGCTTCCGCTCCGAGTTGGCCTGTTCGATCTCGGCCTGCGCTGCGATGTCCGGGCCCGCGACACTCAACCGCTCCGCATCACGTTGCGCACGCTCGAGCTGCGCCGAGCCAGCTTGCTTGGAGGCCGAGGCCGCACGAACGCGCGCCGCCGCGAGGGAAGGATCCACCTCGACCAACAAGTCGCCCCGCTTCACGTAGTCTCCTACGCGAACCAGCACGCGCCGCACTTCGCCCGAGGCTCCCGCCGCAAGCCGCGCATGTTGCAGCGCACTCACATCACCGAGAAACGACCACTGCGCCTCGATGCTCCCCGAGCGCACCTCGCCGACCCAGACGCGGGCAGGAGGAGGCCCATTGGGACCACTCTTCGCCGGTGCCTGGCCTTCACAGCCCAAGGCCGCCAGTGATAGCCCAAACATCAGCCACGCCCGCAGCCAGAAAACGCCCGAAATCATCAGCAAAATTTAGTGCATAGGCTCGTTTTGACAAGTCAAAGTCCATGACTATAAAGAGGCCGCGGGGTGGAGCAGCATGGTAGCTCGTCGGGCTCATAACCCGAAGGTCGTCAGTTCAAATCTGGCCCCCGCAACCAA
>JAFDAJ010000326.1 GCA_019313915.1 Deltaproteobacteria bacterium | reverse complement strand
TTCTTCGTCGCCAATGTAGATGCCTTCCAGGGCCATTCGGGGAGCGCGACGTTCGACTCGGAGAATCGTCTTGCGGGCATTCTCATCGGAGGACGCACGCCCGACTACGTCCCCTCGGATGACGAAACCTGCGTGCGCGTTTCGGTCTACGACGACTCCCAGGCAGGCGAGGTGGTCCACAACATCGCTTCTATAGTGGCCGGCTTGTGTGACGACCGGTCAGACATGGAAGATCTTTGCGACCCCACGGCCTGTGATGGCGAACCATGTGGCTTAGCTCGACTGCCCATTGGCGAGACTGGTGGGGCCGGCGTGACCGCCGCAGACAGCTCCGGTTGCAGTGCATCGACCGGATCGACCGGCTTCGCGTCCGGGCTGTTGGGTTTGCTCTTGTTCGCAGTCGCGCGCCGTTTCAGGCGGCGAGCTGCCTGACGACCTCGAGTGCTTCGCGGACGTGCTTCTTTGCGTTGAGCTGCGAGTTGAACACGTGCTGCACGGTGCCGTCTCGATCGATGACGTACGTGACCCGTCCAGGGAGTAGGCCCATGGTCTTCGGCACGCCGTACGCCTTTTGAAGCGCTTTGTCGCGATCACTCACCAGTAGAAACGGCAGCCGATGGTGCTCGGCGAAGCTCTTGTGGCTCTTCTCGCTGTCCTGGCTGACTCCGATGACCACGGCACCTGCTTCGACGAAGTCCTCGAAGCTGTCGCGGAACGTGCACGCCTCGGCGGTGCACCCTGGCGTCTCGTCCTTCGGATAGAAATAGAGGACGACGGTCTTCTCGCCGCGGAACTGCGACAGCGAGATCGTGTCGCCGCTCTGCGTGGTCTTGGTGAAGTCTGGGGCGCTCGCGCCCACGCCAATGCTCGCCATCGCTTGCCTCCGGCCACGAAAGTAGCACCCCTCAGACAGTTCGACTTGAAATTAGTGAAACGTGTTCTATTTTTGGCGGATGGATGACCGTTATTTCACGCCGCCAATCCCCAACGGTTGGTTCCAGATCGCCGCCTCGGACGAGATCAAGCCCGGTGACGTCAAGCCGCTGAAGTACTTTGATAAAGATCTGGTCATCTGGCGCTCCGAAGACGGCGAGCTTTCGGTGCTCGATGCCTTCTGTCCGCACCTCGGCGCCCACCTCGGACACGGAGGCAAGGTCAAGGGCAACTCGATCGAATGTCCGTTCCACGCGTGGCAGTTCGGAACGGACGGCAAGTGCACGGCCGTCCCGTACGCCGAGCACGTTCCTCGCAAGGCCAGGTTGCCAAAGTGGCACGTCAAAGAGGTCGCCAACATGGTGATGTGCTGGCATCACGCCGAAGGCGAGCCACCGACCTTCGAGATCCCCGACGAGATTCCGGAGTGGGGCACGCAAGACGGTGTTCGCAACGACGAGTGGACCGAGTTCGTCAGTCGTGAGTGGACGATCCGCACCCGCAACCAGGAGATGGCGGAGAACGCCGTCGATACGGCGCACTTCCACTACCTGCACGGCACGACCAACATGCCGCAGTCCGAGGCGTCGGTAGACGGTCCGATCCTACGGGTGTTCTCGGACGCCGGCATGGAGACGCCGCGTGGCACCGTGGATGGCTCGATTGAAAGCCTCAACTATGGGTTCGGGCTTGCGGTCGTTCACTTCAAAGGGATCGTCGAGACGCTGAACGTGGCATCGACCACGCCCATCGACGCCGACCACGTTCACCTTCGCTTCAACTTCAGCGTGAAACAGACAGCGGGCGCCGAGATGGCCCGTGGTGTAGGCAAGGCCTTCGTCGCTGAGGTGGCGCGGCAGCTCGAGCAGGACATCCCGATTTGGGAAAACAAGATCCAGTACGAGAAGCCCCTGCTCTGCGATGGGGACGGCCCGATCGGTATCTTCCGGCGTTGGTGTACGCAGTTCTACTCGTGGCCCGACGACCAAGAGGCCGCGGAATAGTGGCTCACTTCGAGCTCGAAGAGGTCGAGCAGGCCTTCCGGCACTTCTGGTACACCGGGATGATCCGCGAAGACTGGAACGCCTGGGCGGACCTCTTCACCGAAGATGTCGTCTACCTCGAGCGCGTCCTCGGCACCATGCATGGCCGCGAGACGGTTCGTCAGTGGATCGTTCCGCTCATGGAGCAGTACGGCGAGATCTACGGAGTCTACAATTGGCACATGGCCGCCCCGAGTGGCCGCGTCGTGTTCCACATGACCAACCGGCGCGACAATCCAAGCGGGCAGGGCGTCATGGACTTCCCCGGCATCACGGTCCTGCAGTACGCTGGCAACAACCAATGGTCGTCCGAAGAGGACTACTGGGCCGAGAAGCTCAGCGCCCAGCAGTGGCAAGAGTACGGTTCCGCGCTCAAGAAGCACGACCCGGACCACCGCAACAAGCGCACGCGCAACGACTGGGGCAACGGCCCCGACTGGACGATTGGCAAGAAGTCTTTCTGGGACTGGCCCGACCGGCAGCGCCCCTAGACCGCACTAGTACTCGGCGTCGAAGTCGATCTCGATGGGCTCTTGGCTCGAGGGTCGCGCCTGGCATGGCAGGACCCAACCGCGCTCGATGTCGCTTGGCTCGAGGGCGTCGT
>JAFDAJ010000325.1:3499-4718 GCA_019313915.1 Deltaproteobacteria bacterium | reverse complement strand
AGTCGCCGAAATGATCCACATGCAAGTGGCCGAGGAAGACCTTGTCGAGGTAGTCGTACGGAATCTTCTGCGCGACGATTCGGTCGTGGCAGCCTGCGCCGACGTCGAAGAGGAACTTGTCGCCGTTGCCCAGCTCGACGAGCCAGCATGCAGCTGACTGTTTGGGCCTGGGACTGGCCATTCCCGTCCCCAAGGCGACGACTCGCATCTCGTCCGGCGCGAGGTTCTCGGTTCCGGGGTAGTAGACGTCTACCTCGGCCTTTGCCTCGGCGATGTCAGAATCCGCGCTGCGGTACAGGGCGGCCAGGACTCCGATGGTTGTGGCGATTCCAGCAAGAAAGGCGAGCAGTATCTTCAGCTTCATCGAATCGTTCTCCTAATCGGCACCGACCGTGGCCGAGCTTGGACGAGCCCACAATCCGGGTCAACTACGGTTGGGGCCTCGCATGGTGCCTAGGAAGAAAGGACATTCTGTTGGCCTTTGTGACGCCCTTCCCCATGGTTCCCATCCCGCTTGGGAGTGAGACAACGGGATACCCAGCGCGAACGGGAAGGTCCGTGATTGGGCTCACGCAGCCACCCCACCCGCAATCTCCCTAATCCGCTGCACCTCCCTCAACCACTCCATGATTTGGTTCCAACTCGGAGTGATTAGGGACGCCATAAAAGCCCGGCTTCGGCCGGGCTTTCTCTTTAGGGGCGACCAGCCTACCCGGTCAGGCTGCCAACCCGAACCTTGCCTTCGGTTTGGTGAAGGAACCAGAGGAACAGCAGCCAGATCAACGAGAGGCGTTCCGGGTGGCCTCACGATTCCGACGCATACAAGTCGGGCAGGAAACCCGCGAGCGTGCTCATTTCCTCGTGGCAATGCACGGCAAGAGCGCGACCGAAGGACATACGAGCGAGCATGTGGCGAACCCAAGGAGCATTTCCAATCGCTTCTGTCAATCGCGAGCCGTTTCTCGACGCAATGTGTCCCAGCCAGAATCGACTGTGGAGCTCGCACCCCCAGCGTCGCGGCAGAGCCAAGTGGACCATGCGCCCGAGGTCGATAGGTCGTTCGAGGAGACCGGGACGACCACAAACCGCCACCGCCTTGGGCATCCGCGTTAGCCCATCCGCGAAGAAATCCTCAGGAGGGACGAACGTGATGCAAAGCTTGTTGAGGCGGCCACCGATGTACTCGTGCACAAGGTGTTTCGCGCCCACGTGAGTTCCC
>JAFDAJ010000325.1:0-3479 GCA_019313915.1 Deltaproteobacteria bacterium | reverse complement strand
TGAGTTCCCGGTCGCTTGTCTTCCCAGGACATCCAGATGTGGTCCCGAGGATGCCATCGTTTGTAGTGCTCGGTGGCCTGCATGTATTCCCCAAACCACCAAGCGATCATTCGCGGCGAGACCTCCGGCATTCGAGTGAGTACTGCGACGTGAAGAGTACCGTCGGCCAGTCGCTCGACCCCGCTGAGGTAAGGCAGCTTCTCGGGCGTCAGAAGCGTGGAGAGTTCGTCGAACTTCATGCTGAGGTCGCCGAGCTTACCACGGAGCGCGCGCCCCTCTTTCGACACGGGACGCCATCAAAGCTCGGCTTCGGCCGGGCTTTTTCTATTGAGTACACCTCTCTGCTTGCCATGCGCTGGGTTGCCGGGCTATCGCGCCTGCGAGGAGAAACCAATGAGCGCACTGAAGACTTTGGGAATCGGAGCGCTCGTCGTCCTGATTGGGACGATGATCTATCTGTGGGGACACTCGGACGGACGCAATGGAAAGCCGCCTGGACTTGCGGAAGTATCACACGCGGCTCCGAAAGAATGGTCGCCCACCAAAGCCTCTCCGACGCATGAGGTCTACTACCCCGGCACCGAAGACCTGGAGCCCGACGAGATGCGCGTCATCGCCTGCGGCTCAGGGATGCCCATGCCACGGCTCAAGCAGGCCGCCGCCTGTTTCCTGATTGAGCTGGGCAACGGCGACAAATTCATCTTCGACATGGGGACGGGTTCGATGGAGCGGCTCTACGCCCTCGGCATTCCGCTGGACTATCTCGACAAGGTGTTCCTCACGCACCTGCATGCAGATCACATGGGGGATCTCCCAGCGTTCTTCATCTATGGCCCTCAGAACAACCGGTCCGTACCCCTACGAGTTTGGGGGCCCGGAGGAGGAGGCACCTACGAGTTTGGGGGCCCGGAGGAGGAGGCACGCGTCCTGAGTGGGGTACCAAAGCAGCAATGGACAGCATGCTCGACATGTGGGCATGGATGACCGGCACCCTGGTCGGCACGATTGACACGCGGTCGATGAGCCTCGAAGTCACGGAGTACGATTGGTCGAAAATCAACGGCGTCATCTACGAGGACAACGGTGTAGTCATCAGGAGTATCCCCGCTGTTCACTTCGAGCAGTCCGCAAGCTTCATTCTGGAATGGAACGGCCTGAAGCTGGCGTTCTCCGGGGATACGCTCCCGAACAAATGGTGGATCGAGCACACCCAAGGCGTGGACCTCTCCATCCACGAGTCGATCTTCATGCCCGATACGGCGATGGCGAAGTGGAAGTTCTCCGGGCAGGAGGCTTTGAATGCCATGACGACGATCCACGCCAACCCCGCGTTCTTCGGCAAGGTGATGGCGATGACACGACCCAAGCACGCCGTCGCATACCACTTCCAAAACGACTTCGACACACTCCCGGCGACCATTCGGACGGTCGAGCAGGTCTACGACGGCCCGGTGGACTATGCGCGGGACTTCATGGTGTGGAACGTCACCAAGGATGGTGTGCGTACACGGATCGCGGTCCCCAACCCCGAGTCCTACCCGTTGCCTCCGTTGCAGGAGAAGCAGATCTCGGCAGGCAAGGATCGCTACCAGACCCCCGAGTGGGTGCTCGATGGATTCCCGGACGAGGTGGATGCGGTCGCGAAGAAGATCTACGCCGACTTCAATGAGGAACACGGGACGGACTACGAGTTCCAGTTGAAGAAGTGAGTGTCACGCTGCCAACCTCCGCAGCCCCTCCCAATCTGTGAGGAACCCCGCCACTTGGTTCCAACTCGGAATGCTTTGGGACGCCATCAAGGCCCGGCTTCGGCCGGGCTTTCTCTTGGGCTTGCGGTATCTACTTGATTCGTTCGAGCCAGTAGCCCGGCTTTCGTCTAGCGTGAGCTACTGCGACGACTATCAGTGCCCTGTCCGTAACGGTCGTCACGACGTAGAACGGAAAGCCCTCGAGAGGGAATCGTCGCATGAGGTGTTCCGGCCGGGAATCAAGCACCGCGATCCCGGCATCAGGAAAACGTTGCGCTTGTTCGACGGCCGCTTCAAAGGCATCGAAAAAGATCAAGCCGAGGCCGTAGCGTTGCTCGTCGTACCATTTGCGCGCTAGGTCGAGCTCACGTTCGGCTTGGCGAAGCAGCCGGAAAGACTGAATCAAGGCTTGTATTCGGCGCGGACGCGTTGAGACAGCTCACGCCCGTCGACCGTGTCCGCAGTACCATTCTGGATGCCCTGCGCGCGGCGGGCGATCTCGTCGCGCCACGCGGCTTCAACCTCTTCCGGCGTTGCGCTCGTCTCCGCCCGTGAAAGCTCGGCGACCACCAGAGCGCGATCCTTGGGATCCAACTTCATGGCTTCTTCGAGGATCTTTTCGACTGGCCAACTCATGGTCGGAGCTTCCTTGCCGCTTCAGACACTGCACTAGCATTGTAACACGAGAAATTCATGACGCGCTCTCGGCCAAAACCGTCGATGGTTGCGATCTTCACCGGGTTGAGATGCAGATACTGGAGTTGTCTAGGCTTTACGCCACCAAACCTCCGAAATCCCTCCCAATCTGTGAGAACCCCCACCACTTGGTTCCAACTCGGAACGCTTTGGGACGCCGTCAAAGCCCGGACCTGAGACCCTACCGCCAAGGTTGCCGGAGCCACGCAGCAAGCGCAGGACTACACCCCTTTGTAAACCGGCTTGCGTTTTTCCAGGAAGGCCGTGGCGCCTTCCTTGGCGTCTAGGGAGCCGGCGACGGAGACTCCCGCGATGGCCTCGTAGTCGAGCATTTCCTCGAGCGTGCACACTTGGGACATGTGTATCAAACGCCGCGCCATGTCGACGGCGACACTTGCGCGGGAGGCCAGCGTTTTCGCGTATGCCATGGCGGCTTCGAGGTCGGTGCCTTCCGGCACGAGCTCGTCCAAGAGGCCAATCTCCTTGGCTTCCTCGGCATTCAGAATCTTCGCGGTTTCCACTAACATCATGGCATTCGAGAAACCCACGAGACGGGGCAGGAAATAAGACACACCACAATCCGGAGACACGCCCACGTTGGTGAAGATGGCGGACATCTTCGTGGTGGTGTCTCCAAAGCGGCGGTCGCAAGCCATGGCATACCCGAGCCCCGCCCCAACGGCGGCCCCGTGGATGGCGGCGATCACCGGCTTGTCCACGGCGACGATCTGACGCACGACATCGACGAACGGCCCACCGGGTGTCTTGCGCTGGTACCTCGGGATCGGACGCGAGGCATCCGAAGTCCCCGGCATGGGCCGGTCACCGTCTCCGCTGATGAAGTCCACGTCACCGCCAGCGCAAAACGCCCGTCCCGCACCCGTCAGCACGATGACGCGCACCTCGTCGTTTTCACGGAGGTCCACGAGTGTGCGAGCCAGCTCCTCGGCTCGCTCCCAGCTGACGGCGTTCAGTTTGTCCGGGCGGTTGAGGGTGAGGATTCCTACCCCATCCTCGATCCGCAACAGGACGAAA
>JAFDAJ010000324.1 GCA_019313915.1 Deltaproteobacteria bacterium | reverse complement strand
TGCTCCGTGGATGAGCGGCCAGACCACCACCCACTACCGAACCTGTAACCTCTGCGAAGCGATGTGTGGAATCGAGGTCGAGATCGACGGCGATGAAGTCGTGTCGATACGCGGAGACAAGCGCGACGTCTTCAGCAGAGGGCACGTGTGCCCGAAAGCGACTGCGCTCAAAGACCTATACGACGACCCCGACCGGTTGAGGCAGCCGGTGCGTCGCGTAGGTGATCGCTGGGAGCCGATCTCCTGGGACGAAGCGTTCACCGAGGTGGTGGATCGCATCCTGAAGATTCAGGAAGAGCACGGCCGGGACGCGGTCGGGGTCTACTTGGGCAACCCGAACGCTCACAACTTCGGCACCCTGGTGTTCGGGCCTCCCTTCCTTCGGACTCTGGGGTCGAAGAACCGCTTCTCGGCCACCTCCTGCGACCAGCTACCGCTCATGCTGGCCTCGTACTTCATGTTTGGGCAACAGCTTCTCTTTCCCGTGCCCGATGTCGACCGAACCGACTTCATGATGCTGATCGGCGCAAACCCACTCGCATCCAATGGCAGCATCATGGCCGCGCCCGGCATCAAGGAGCGCCTCGAGGCGATCGGCAAGCGCGGCGGGAAGGTGGTCGTCGTCGACCCGAGGCGATGCGAGACCGCTCGGATCGCGGACGAGCACGTGTTCATTCAGCCCGGGACCGATGCGCTCTTCTTGTTGGGCCTGCTGCACGAGGTGTGCGCCGCAGGAATCGACTTGGGTCGTATCTCGGACAGCGTGAAGAACGCCGATCGCGTTCTGGAGATCGCAAAGGCCTATCCGCCCGAACAAAGCGAGGCGATCACCGGGGTACCCGCCGAAACGGTCAAGCGGCTCGCGCGCGAGCTTCGAGCTGCGCCGAAGGGTGTGCTGTACGGGCGCGTGGGGGCCTGCACGCAGGAGTTCGGCGGCCTGTGCATGTGGCTGATCAACGTGCTCAATGCGGTGACCGGGAACCTCGACGAGCCAGGCGGGTCGATGTTCTCGTCGCCGGCGCTCGACGTGCTCGCAGCAGGTGGCGGATTCGGCATCGGCCGAGGCTCGTATGGCCGCTGGCAAAGCCGGGTTCGCAGGTTTCCCGAGTTCGGCGGCGAGCTTCCAGCCTCGGTCATGGCGGAGGAAATGCTCACCGAAGGCGAAGGTCAGATTCACGCCATGATCACGATCGCGGGGAACCCGGTGTTGTCGACCCCCAACGGCGGTCAGCTCGACCGCGGATATGCCTCGCTCGATTTCTCGGTGTCGATCGACTTCCGGTGTCGATCGACTTCTTCATCAACGAGACGAGCCGCCACGCAGACATCATCCTGCCACCGGTGTCTCCAATTCAACGAAGCCACTACGACCTCGCGCTCTACCTGACCGCCGTGCGCAACGTCGCCAAGTACTCGCCGCCCGCGTTTGCACTCAAAGACGGCGAGCTCGACGACTGGCAGATCCTCACCGAGCTGAGCCGCCGACTTGCCGCGCGTCGGCACGGGAAGCTGAGCAAGCAATACCTGACCGCGCTGGCCATGCACAAAGCCGGTCCGGAACGCATGCTCGACCTCGGGCTACGGCTCGGCCCCTACGGCAAGGGATTCAACCCGCTTGGGACCGGACTTTCGCTCGGCAAGCTCAGAAAGACCCCGCATGGCGCCGACCTCGGCCCCTTGCAGTCGACGCTTCCGGAGCGGCTTCCCAAGGAGCACGGGCCGGTCGATTTGGCGCCCGACATTTTCGTCGAAGACCTCGACCGCCTCCGGGCTCGTTTCCTCGGAGTGAGGTCGGCCGCGACCGATGGGCAGCTCTTGCTGATCGGGCGGCGGCACCTTCGAAGCAACAACTCCTGGATGCACAACAGCCAGCGCCTCATGAAAGGCAAGCCGCGGTGCACCGTCATGATCAACCCGGAGCGCGGAGGTCACGGGCGACATGATGGCCGGTGTGGTGAGCCTCCCCCACGGCTTCGGACACGGGCGCGACGGCGTG
This sequence comes from Deltaproteobacteria bacterium, assembly GCA_019313915.1. Classification (GTDB taxonomy): domain Bacteria; phylum Myxococcota_A; class Polyangia; order Polyangiales; family Houyiibacteriaceae; genus SG8-38. The sequence continues at coordinate 2,514 of JAFDAJ010000324.1, read as the reverse complement.
CAGCTGGGTGTGGCCACGAGTCACCCCGGGGTGAGCGTGAACGATCGCACCGACGACCAACTCATCGACGTGCTCAGTGGCAATGCTGCATTTAGCGGCGTGCCCGTCACACTCAAAGCCGTCGCACAGGTTGCGGCAGCGGAGTGAGCCCGCGCTCGCTACCGGCGACGCTTCATCGGTAAACGAGGCTGCCTAACGCGCACAGGGACGAGCACAGGAGGCGGGTTGAGCAAGCCTTCAACCGCGTCGACCCAGGCATCGAGAACCTCGCGTACTCGATCGGAGAGCTTTTTCGTCTTTTCGGCCACCTTACTTTCATAATGGGCTCACCAGTGACTCTGTCAACACCTACCCCACCTTTGTTCAGCGATTTCATTGCTCGGGAGTGCAGATGCACGTTCACCTGATCGGGGTTGCGGGGACGGGAATGAGCGCGCTCGCGGCGCTGCTCGCCGAGGCGGGGCATCGCGTGAGCGGGAGCGACACCGCGTTCGACCCACCTGTGGGACCGTACCTCCAAGAGCTTGGCATCGAGTGCCTGGAAGGCTGGCGAGGCTCGAATCTACACTCGAACCCCGATTTGGTCGTCGTCGGGAATGTGTGCCGCCGCGACAATCCCGAAGCGCAGGAGGCGATGACGCGCGGGCTTCGAACCGTGTCGATGCCGGGCGCACTTGCCGAGCACGTCCTATCGCGACGCCAGCCGTTGGTGGTTGCCGGAACGCACGGCAAAACGACGACATCAACGTTGCTCGCGTACCTGTTGCGTCAGGTCGGAACGGATGCCGGATTCTTCATCGGCGGCATTCCCCTCAACTTCGACCGAAGCTCGCGCCTCGGTGCCGAACGTTCGCCGTTCGTGATCGAAGGGGATGAGTACGACAGCGCGTTCTTCGAAAAGGTGCCGAAGTTTTGGAGTTACCGGCCCGCCGCGGCAATTCTGACTTCGATCGAGTACGACCACGTCGACATTTTTCCAGACGCGAGGACCTACGTCGGCGCCTTTAGGAAGTTCGTAGAGCTGCTTCCAGCAGACGGGTGGCTGTTCGCATGGGCGGGCGACCCGTTGGTGCGCGACGTCGCATCGGAAGCGCCCTGCAGGGTGCGGTTCTATGCGCTGGACGGAGACGATTGTGGGGACATCCAGCCGATGTGGCTCGGGATGCCCGCCCCCGGAGGCACGATGGATTTGTTCGGTGGCGGCTCGCTGTGCGGGCGCGCCACACTGCCACTCATCGGCCGGCACAACGCGCGCAACACCGTCGCTGCGCTGGCGATGGCTAGCGAAGCGGCAGGCGCGCCTCTCGACAGACTGATCGCCGCCCTCCCCGGGTTCCGAGGAACCAAGCGCCGCCAAGAGTTGGTCGGGGTTACGAACGGCGTACACGTCTACGATGATTTCGCGCACCACCCGACAGCAGTGAAGGAGACACTCGCTGGTTTCCGCGAGCGATTGGCGGGAAGACTGATCGCCGTGTTCGAACCGAGGAGCGCCACAGCGTCCCGGCGGTTGCATCAGGATGCGTACCCGGATGCATTCGCATCAGCAGACGTGTGCATCTTGGCGCCGGTGGGGCGGAGCGAGATTGCGTCGGAAGAGAAGTTGGATACGCATGCGATCGCGGAGGCGATTGTCGAGCGCGGTGGGCAAGCGCGAGCGTGCGGGAGTGTCGACGAAGTGGTCGAGGCGGCGGCCGCGCAGGCGGGGCCGGGGGATACGATTGTCGTCATGTCCAATGGGAGGTTCGACGATGCGCCCGATCGGATATTACTCGCGCTGATGAACCGCTGACACCGACCGGAGTCGGAGGCTTGAGATCTGAGGCGTGGGATCTGAGGCCTGGGGCCCACGACCCGAGACCCGGGGCCCGAGGCCCAAGTCACCTGTCGCTGGCACTGTCGCTGCCACTGCCACTGTCGCTATCGGGGCCGCCTAGCTCTCAGGGTAATCCACCGTCGCCTTACCGGCGCCCTTCCAGCCCTTGATCCCCTCGCGCATGATGTGAACGTTTTCATATCCGTTGGTGGAGGCTCGCTCGGCGGCTGAGTCGGACGCCGTGCAGTACGTGCTGGAGCAGTAGAAGATGAGGTCCTTGCTCTTGTCTTCCGGAAGCTGCGAAAGCTCGTATTTGGATGACGAGGTCAGGATGATGGCATTCGGGACTGTGCCGTGTTTCTCGCGTGTGCTCGCCGAGTTGGCATCGACCGCGACGGCGCCTGATTGAAGAGCCTTGCTGGCATCTTCGACGGAGATCTCTGGGGGAGCAGCTTCGCTCGCGGCGGCGGGGTTGGCGTCCTTGCAGCCTACGAGGAGGAAGGTGAGGACGAGAGAGAAGAGGATTGTTCGCATAGCGAGAGCCTAGAGCTGACGATTGGGCAAGCAAGGGGAGGATTCCACCGAAGTCAGCGGCAATTAACGGGGGCTTCCTCGAGCTCCGGCGGCATCTTTTCCCAGTCGTACCCACTTTTTGCCCGATCGAAGGCCATGTCGAAAAGAGCGTTCATGTACGCTGA
>JAFDAJ010000323.1 GCA_019313915.1 Deltaproteobacteria bacterium | reverse complement strand
CGCAAACGCGGCAAGCAGAAGTAGCAAAACTGGTACAAAACGCCGATTCATCTCCAAAAACCTTTCCCCTCGCGTGAGAGTCCGCCGAGATTCACAAGGAACACCGCCCTCGTCAACACGAACTATTCGCTTTCTCACGTATGGCAGTCACTTCTTCCTCGAACGATGCGACGGAGCGGCCCAGGTTTTTACTCACTACCGCACCAGTCCTGACTCGGACGATGACCTTTCGGGGGTAGCTAGAGAGTCGAAAACGCCGCTCCAGACGTGCTATGTGCTCGATCGATGGTCCGGGACATCGTCGAGAACCACGATAGCACCGCGCGCGATCATCTGGCGAACGAGCGGACGTTTCTCGCCTGGGTGCGGACGGCACTGGGCCTCGTTGGGCTTGGCGTTCTGCTCGAACGGCTCGGGGCTGGGGGTGAGGTCGTCGCCGTTGCCGCAGGTGTCGGCTTCATCGGTTTTGGGGGCCTTTGCCTGATTTACGCTGTGAGCCGATACCTCTGGGTCGCCAAGAATCTGGAACGAGGAATGTTTCCAGTGGCGATCAGAGGGCCGGTAGTGATTACGATTGGAGCCCTGTTGGTCGCAGGTGGAGCCATGCTCTACGTGCTGCTTCTACACTGACACGGTCACTGACTCTGCCTGAGCCCGCGTTCCTGCACCCAGGCGTACAGCACCGGCACCACAAATAGCGTCAATAGGATCGCTCCCATCCCCCCGACCGACGGGAGAGCCATCGGCACCATCACATCGGCGCCGCGACCTTGAGAGGTGATCACCGGGAGTAGGGCTAAGGCTGTCGTCGCCGTGGTCATCAGGCAGGGACGGACGCGTCTCTGTCCGGCCTCAACTGCCCGGTCATGTACCTCTTCGACCGTATGTGCTGGGTCAGCGCGGAAGCGTTGCGCGAGATAGGTGGCCATCACGACGCCAGTGTCGGTTGCGATCCCCAGCAGGGCGATGACACCGACCCACACGGCGACCGAAAGGTTGATCGTTCCGACGTGGAAGAGGTGCTGCATGTCGGTTCCCAGGAATTCGAAGTCCAGGAACCACGGCTGTCCATAGAGCCAAATGAGAATGAAGCCGCCCGCGACACAGAGCACGACGCCCGAGTAGATGATCAGCGTTGTCAGGACGCGGCGAAACTGAAGGTAGAGCAGCAGGAACACGAGAGTGAGCGCCACTGGGATGAGCAAGATCAAGCGCTGCTCGCTCCGAACCTGGTTCTCGTAGCTGCCCGCGAAGCGGTAGCTGACCCCTGCAGGCACGTCGAGGTCGCCGCTCTCGATCTTCGCCGAGAGAAACGCTCGCGCGCCGTTTACGACGTCCACCTCGGAGTGCTCCGGCAACTTGTCGAACAGGACGTAGCTCGTGAGAAAGGTGTCTTCGGACTTGATGACTTGCGGCCCCTTCACGTATCGGATCTCGACGAGCTGCTCTAGGGGGATCTGTTCTCCACCAGGGGCGGATACCACCACGCGGCCAAGCGCTTCGATGCTGTCTCGTTCTTCCCGCATGTAGCGAACCCGCACCGGGTATCGCTCCCTGCCTTCTACCGTCCGCGTGAGCGTGCGACCGCCGAGCGCAACCTGAATGACGTCTTGCACGCGGCCGATCGTTAGCCCGTAGCGTCCGATCGCCTCTCGATCGATGTCGATCTCGACGTATGGTTTGCCAACCACGCGGTCTGCGAAGACGGTTTCCGGACGGATTCCAGGGGCTTCGCAAAGGAGTGCTTCGAGCTTCATCCCGAACGACTCGATCGTCTCGAGGTCGGGTCCGTAGACTTTGATGCCCATCGGTGCTCGCATGCCACTTTGCAGCATGATGATGCGTGTGTTGATCGGCATCAGCATCGGAGCGCTGGTCAACCCGGGTGCCTCCGCCGCTTTGACAATCTCGTCCCAAATGTCGTCTGGCGAGCGAATGTGGTCCCGCCAATTGCGCACGCGCTTACCATCGGCGTCGATGCCGAACTCCGGCTTGTACGTCACCACGGTTTCGAACATCGAGATGGGCGCCGGGTCTAGAGGGCTTTCGGCACGTCCCATCTTGCCAACCGTCCGATCGACTTCGGGGATCTCCTGAATCGCGGCGTCCATGGTGTGCAGCATGTCGAGTGCTTGGCCGAACGATGCATGGGGCATCGTGGTTGGCATGTAGAGAAACGACCCCTCATCGAATGGCGGCATGAACTCGCGTCCGAGGCTCGACCAGGCTGCGACGCCGCCGACCAGTACCGCCACCGGGAGCGCCAGCGTAAGGGCCTTGTGCTTCAGTGACCACCGCAGGACCGGGACATAAACGTGTTGAAAGGCAAAGAAGGCCAATAGCAGTGCGCCGATCGTGACGGCTACGAAGAGGAAATTGACGACAAAATGATGCCCGGGTCCGAGGGGAAGCCAGCTTCGCGTGAGCAGCAGCGCAACGGCCACTACGACAACGATGAGCGACGCACTTGCGAGCCGTGAGCGCTTGGGCTCGGCTGCCGATGCCCCGGCCGCTCTTCCTCTTGCAGGACGTCGAAGAACGAGATGGGCCAGCGCCGGTAGCGCGACCATCGACACCAAGAGTGCAGCGATGAT
>JAFDAJ010000322.1 GCA_019313915.1 Deltaproteobacteria bacterium | reverse complement strand
TCTTGTAGCGAAGGTCCTATTTCCCGAACCTCAATGGATTGGGCCTGATTAACACCAGCGAAATACGGAGCTCCCATGCGGCGCTGAAATCGGGCCTCACGGCGTTGTAGAACGCTTGGGCTCTCGTGGTGATCGGCACGCGGCCAATTCGGAAGAACTTTCCGACCCCAATTCCGAAGGGCACCGTCCACCGGTTGGTGCCGCTCTGCGTCCAGTCCGCCGTGATGATCGGCTCCATGGCGAGGTACCATCCCTTCGGGAAGTTGTAGAAGAGGAGGTACTGAAGGAGGAGCGCGTTCACGTCGGGTCGGTTCGGGTCGCCCCCGACGGACCAGAGGTTTCGGACGAGCAGCAATGAGCTTGGGTCCGAGCTTCCACTTGCCGGATCGAAGCACCTCGCGAGACGCGCTTGGAAAGCCCGCGATCGGGCCTAGGGCGAGGTCGAACATCTGGCCTCTGCGGGACCTAAACAGCTTGTGTCCAAGCGCCTCCAAGGTGATGTCCCCTAGCCCAGTCGTTCGACCGCTTCCGGCGGCGAGATCCGGCCGCGTGATGACGGGAATGATCGTGCGCGTGACGATGCTCCAGTCTCCCCCGAACAGGAACGGAACGATAGGTGCGAACAGGAGCGCGTTGCCAACTTGATCACGAGGACCGATGCCAAAGAACGTGCTGTTGACGATCGGCAACCTCACGATGTCGGATACGGGATTCTCAGCCTTTGCCGCCAACTCCAAATCGCTGTCGACCTCGCCTTCCTGGGCAAACGCGGACCCGGTCAGCGGCAACCCAAGAACGAGCGCAAGAGCCAAGGTCCTCACGAGGCTCACTACCCCTGCTCCTCCCGCTTTCGCCGCTCGTAGATCAGGTTGCGCTTGACAATAATGGGAACCAACGCCGCCACGACGGCCACCAAGCTGACCGGAGGGAGTCCGGCGGGCCAGCCCTTCGGCGCCAACCAACCCTTCAGACCGAGGACCACCAGGTGAACGACGACGAGGATCAGGGCCAAGTAGCCCATGCGCTGGGTTCGCTTCCAGCGTTTCCCGCCGAGCGCTTTGGGCATCATCGGCAGCGTCGTGATCGCTGGAGAGCTCAGAAAGAAAAGCGCGACAACTCCGACGGCCATCCCCAACTCGCCCTGCAGATTGAGTCGACCGACGGCGTCGAAGTACTTTGCGAAATAGGCTGGCGTGAGGATGCAGAGGGAAAGTAGGGCGTGGATCCCAGCCAGAGAGAACCCCATCAGGCCGCAGAATTTGATGACCACCAGCCTCAGGCGCTTGTCGTGGTCATGCCAGTGGATGATCTTGCCGACGAGATACGAAGAGGCCACAAACACGACGGCCGCCAGCGACGTGGCTTTGTTGAGGATGAAGAGTGGGAAGTGACGCCATGCAACGTCCCCGGTGAGGTGATACCGGGCAATCGCATAAAGGACGGACCCTCCAAACACCACCGCGAACCACTTCGCGGTGGTTGGTTGCAACAGCCGATCCGGCGGTAGGTTCGAAGGCTCGTCGTTCATGGAACTCTTCGCACTTTCTAACATGGCCGGATGGGCCGGGACAGACAAGCATGCGAGTAGTCGGATGGACTGCAGCGCCTAGCCGGGGTACGAGCCCTAAAAGGGTCGTTACTCCCGTTGGGAACCAGAGGAAGACATGCACCGTACGCTCATACTCGTCGCTCTATTCATCATCGCAGCTTCGGGCTGCGCGCAGAAAGAGCAGGCACCCACGGAGGCGGACACGCCGCCCGATACAGAAGGGCAGACGTCCGCGAAGCCCGACGGACACTACCACCCCAAGGGCAAGGCGCCCTCGAAGCACACGCTCGCGGTGATCGAAAAGGCGCGGGCCTCCCTGCCCTTCGCCGACAAGCGGGACTTCGAGGAGCAGAAGAAGGGCTTCATCGCAGCGCCCACGTACATGAAGATCATGGCGGACGCCGGCCACGCAGCCTGGGACATGGATCGCTGGCAGTGGGTGTTGGAGAGCGAGGACTTCGACAGCGTCCACCCCTCACTCCTGCGCCAGGCGAAGCTCAACATGAACTACGGGCTCTACGAGGTGATTCCGGGCTTCTACCAGGTGCGAGGCTTCGACTTAGCCAATATCACCTTCGTCAGGGGCAAGACCGGCTGGATCGTCTTCGACCCCCTGACGGCGGCGGAGACCGCCCGGGCGGCGAAGGAGTTCGTCGACGAGCAGCTGGGTGAGCTGCCCGTGGTCGCGGTGGTCTACTCGCACTCCCACGGCGACCACTTCGGCGGTGTGCGCGGCATCGTGGACGAGGCAGACGTGCGGGCGGGCAAGGTGCAGATCATCGCCCCTCGCGACTTCATGCAGTACTCGGTCTCCGAGAACATCTACGCCGGCAACGCCATGAGTCGCCGGATGTTCTACCAGTACGGCGTTCTCCTGCCTGCCAGTCCCTACGGGCACGCGGGCCAGGGACTGGCCATGACCGTCGCCGCTGGCAATCTCGGCCTGATCGCGCCGACTCGCGTCATCGAGAAGGCCATCGAGGTGCACACGGTCGACGGCGTGAAGATGGAGTTCCATAACGCGCCCTTCACCGAGGCGCCGTCCGAGATGCATACCTGGTTCCCGGAGAAGAAGGTGCTCTGGACCGGGGAGAACGTCACGGGGACCTTCCACAACATCTACACCCTGCGCGGCGCGATGGTGCGCGACGCGCTCGCCTGGTCGAAGTACATCAACGAGGCGCTCTACCTCTACGGAAAGCAGGCCGACGTGATGATCGCCTCGCACCACTGGCCGCGCTGGGGCAACGACCGGGTGCAGGAGGTGCTGCGTGGACAGCGGGACCTCTACGGCAACATCAACAACCAGGTGCTCCACCTGGCGAACCCGGCAACATCAACAACCAGGTGCTCCACCTGGCGAACCAGGGCGTCACGATCAACCAGGTCCACAACGTCTACGAGACACCGAAGTCGATTGGCGAGCAGTGGTACAACCGCGGCTATCACGGCTCTCCTGAACACAACAGCCGCGCGGTGATCAACCGCTACCTCGGCTATTGGGACGCGAACCCGGCAACCCTGATCCCGCTCTCCCCCGCGGATTCTGCGCCTCTCTATGTGGAGATGATGGGCGGCGCGGCGAAGATCATGGCCAAGGGCAAGGAGCTACACGACCAGGGCCAGTACCGCCACGCCCAGGAGAAGCTTCCTCAACGGTGCCTACGAGCTGCGGTCGGGCATCCCCGAGGGCGCCTCGCCGAAGTCCTCGGGCCCGGACATCATTCGCGCAATGTCGACCGAGCTCTACCTAGACTTCGTCGGGATCATGATGGACAGCCGGAAGGCCGAGGGCATGGAGTTCACGATCAACCTGGTGACGCCGGACAACGGTGAGAAGTTCGTGGTCGAGCTATCCAACGCCACGCTAACCAACATCGAGGGCTACCAGGCAGAGGGCGCGGACCTCACCGTCACCATCGACCGCGCGGACTTCGAAGCCACCATGATGGGCAAGAAGACGCTCATGGCCCAGATCGAGGACGGGACGGCGAAGATTCAGGGCGACAAGGGGGTCCTGGAGCAGCTTGCTTCGACGCTCGTCCATTTCGAGATGGGTTTCGAGATCATGCCCGGCACCAAGAGCCCAGCGCCGGAAGAAGATTTGAATCCGTATGAGGTGGGTCCCGTGGATCTCCACGGCGAGTAGGCCGTCACTTCTAGCAGGGAAGAGAGAAAGACATGCACCGCACGCTCATACTTGTCGCTCTATTTATCATCGCAGCTTCGGGGTGCTCGAAGAAAGAGCGGGTACCCACGGAGGCGGACACGCCGCCCGAACCCGAAGGGCAGACAGCCGCAAAGCCCGACGGACCTCCTAACATCGTCATCTTCCTGCTGGACGATACCGGGTACTCGGATTTCGGAGCCTACGGCTCGGAGATCAACACTCCAAATATCGACCGCCTGGCCGCCAACGGCGTGCAGTTTTCGAACTACCACACCCCCGCCACGTGCTCACCGACTCGAAGCATGATGCTCACAGGCGTGGACAACCACTTGACCGGCATGGGCAACATGATCGAGATCATGGCCGACAACCAGTTCGATCAGCCCGGGTACGAGGGGTACATGAGCAACCGGGTGGTCACCGTGGCGACGCTCTTGAAGGACGCCGGCTACCACACCTACATGGCGGGCAAGTGGCACCTTGGTAAAGCCAAGGACAGCCTTCCCGCGGCCCGCGGTTTCGAGCGGTCGATCGCGCTCATGGAAAGTGGCGCTGACAACTGGGAGCAGAAGACGTATCTGCCCATGTACGACTTCGTTCACTTCTACGAGGGCTTCGAAGAAACCAACCTGCCGGACGACTTCTACTCGACGGACTACTACGTCGACAGGATCAAGGAGTACATCGGCAAGGACCACGGCGACGGGAAACCCTTCTTCGCCTACGTGTCGCTCCAGGCGCAGCACTACCCGCTTCATGCGCCGAAGAAGTACATCGACAAGTACATGGGTGTGTACGATGTTGGGTGGGACGAGATTCGCAACCGTCGCTATTCGCGTCAGGTCGAGAAAGGCCTCATGCCATCCGGGCTGAAGCTTCGTCCCATCGCCGGCGCACAATCCTGGAGATCGCTCTCTGACGAGGAACGCCGAGTCCGGGCCAAGCAGATGGCGGTGTACGCCGGCATGTTGGAGGCCGTGGACGCCAATGTGGGCCGCTTCATCGCCTATCTCGAGGAGATCGACGAGGCCGACAACACGATGATCCTGATCGTGTCGGACAACGGCGCCGACAACAACGAGCAGGATAAGGCCTTCCCCGAGTGGTACGCGAAGAACTTCGACATGTCGTACGAGGCGATGGGCCTCAAGGGCAGTTACGCGAACTACGGCCCGGGCTGGGCCGGTGTCTCGGACACGCCGCTGAACCTTTTCAAGGGGTCTGCCTCGGAGGGTGGCATGCGCGTACCGCTCATCATGCACTATCCTGCCCGCCTGCAGCGCGGCGTGACCACGGATGCTTTTACGTACGTCAGCGACATCACGCCGACGCTCCTCGAGCTCGCCCGCGTGCCCGCGCACCAAGGTTCACACGATGGGCGTAAGGTTCAAGAGATCACGGGAAAGAGCATGGTGAGCCTCCTGCAGGGCAAGACGAAGCAAGCTCACGAGCCAAACGACGCCGTTGCCTATGAGCTGGCCGGCAGCGCTGCGGTGTTTCGCGGTGACTACAAGCTAATGCGCAACAACCCGCCGTTTGGTGACAAGAAGTGGAGGCTCTACCGCTACACCGGCGATCCGTTGGAGCTCGACGACCTCGCGAAGTCGGAGCCGAAGCTCTTTGCCGAGATGAAGGCGGCCTACAAGGATTACGCCAAGGAAGTCAGCTTGATCGAGGTGCCGGACGACTACAACCCGCTGACCCAGCTGCAGAAGAACGTGAAACGCAACCAGGGCAAGGAACAAACGAAAAAAGTTCCCATGCTCGACTGATTGGGCCAGCACGCATCCGCCAGCTTGAGGGCATCTGCGCGCAATCACGGAACCTAAACGTAGGCAAGACCCCTCACTTCCCTCGAATTTATTGGGGAAAGCTGCGTCAGCAGACGTCCTGAGAGGTAGTGAAAAGACGCATTCGGGACAGGATGTCCCAGAAGCAAGGGACGTGGTGACGATGTGTGAAGTGCGTGCGTGCGCCAGGGCGCTCGTGCAGCGCGTCGCAGAAGGTGGGGAGATCCCGATCGCCTCGTTGCGCGATCTTGGCGACCTCGTGCTGCGTTCGGAGTTGATGGTTGTCAGCCATCAGGTGCTGCATGGACCGTCCGAATTCGCGCTCAGGCGAGCGATGGAGCTTTCGGGCTTGATCTTGGCGGTGGTGGCGAAGGATGAGCGCGAGGCGGAAAAGGAGGCGGCCAAGTGAAGCCGAACCAGGCAAGAAAGGTGAAAGCTCGGCCCTGGCGCAGCAAACCAGCTACTCGCGTGCAGAGGTGCTCCGACGATCTCTCGTGGGTGCTCCCCTGAAGAGCACAGTCGGGATGCGAGAGCGCTCCTTTCGAAGCTGATTGAGGACGCGGGCGTCGAGGACCTCATGGTGACCGTCGCCAACTGCCTGAAGGAGTACATCCGTTCGGGCATCAACGAGGATATCGTTCGGACCCAGCTGATCACATTCAGCGATAGCTGAGCGCGCCGCGAGCGTTCGGCTTGCAGCAGCCACGGCGTTCGAGCCAGTGATTGGCAGCTTCAGAGGCGTGCACGTTCGGACGCGTCCAGCGAAACAGTTTCGAGCGGTAGCTCTCGCTGCGTGCGCGGTGTCAGTGCTTGCGAGGGACGGAGCGTGGTATCCCAGCCCGACACGAGGACTTGAACCACCGCAAGGTGAGTCAATGATCCGATCGCCAACAGCGCCACAAACGGATGCCCCACGACGGCACCAACTGCGATGACGAGGATTCGAAGATCGCGGCGCTTGAGCTTGTTGACGAGATTATCTGGATACGGGCGATGAAACCGAATCTGGAATTCCTTGGTGACATAGCTTGCCATGAGGAAGCTGGCCGTTGCAGCGAAGCCAGCGGGCCAAACCCAGACCGCGTCGTGCAGTTGTGAAGCGGCGAACGTCACGGCAAGCCCGATCGCCAGGTCAGCATACCGATCCAACACCGTATCTAGCCAGGCGCCTTGCGGGCTTTGAACCAACTTGAGCCGCGCGATCTCACCGTCGCACCCATCGACGATAGAGGCGATCTGTATGAGGATCCCTCCGGCGATCCAAAACCACGGGTCTGTGGTGGCTAGACCGACGGCGCCAAGAAGCCCCATGAAGAAGGACAGCAGTGTGATGTGATTGGGTGTCAGGGGCGTTCTCGACAGAGCCACCGAAAGGCGACGGGACAGCGGGCGGTTCATGTGCTGGGAGACAAAGCCATCCTCTCCCCCTTTCTCCATGGCCGCGTCGATGCGACGCGTCGCCTCCTGAAAAGCTTCCGGGGTGTCCACAGCGAGCCAAAGCTCACCGGTCACATCGATCGCACGAACCCCTCCTTGGGCTGCGCATGCTTGGATCCCGTCCGTCAACGAGAACTTGCCCTGCTTGTGCGCTCTCGCAAGCCCCTCGAATAGCCCTGACGAACTGTAATAGAGCCCCGTGTCACCCGCGTTCCAAGTTGTGAGGTCTTTCCCGAACGCTGCGACGCGCCCTCCGGACACCTCCACTTTGGTGAGATCGGGAAGGTCGAACACGTTTTCGATATCATGATCGACGGCGAGTGCGACTTGGTCCTGTGCCGGTGGATCGGCCAGCACGTTCCGGATCATCTCCAGGGGTAGCAGGCAATCGACCATGGTCAGAAGAAACGGGCTGTCGCCGACCAATGGAGCGACAGCGATCGTGGAAACACCGTTGCCTTGTTCCCAGTTCGCAGCCTCGACAAAAGAGATATGACAGCGACGTCGTTTTGCAACGCGCTCGAATTCATGCTGGACAAGCGCTGCGTCACACCCAAGAACGACGACAAATCGCTCCACGCCAGCCGTGAGCAGTTGGGCTATCGATCTCTCGGCGAGCGACAGACCACGCAGGCGGACAAGCGGTTTTGGCACGGCCGAACGAGCACTCCGCAAGCGGCTCCCCTCGCCGGCCGCGAGGATCACCGCCATCGGAGGGGCCGTTTCTCGGAC
>JAFDAJ010000119.1 GCA_019313915.1 Deltaproteobacteria bacterium | reverse complement strand
ATAGAGCGATGAAAGGGAGCGGGCGCATCGACAACGGGCCGGGCGGCAGCCCAAGGCGCGAACCTTGCGCAAATCCATTCGGGAGTGTTGCGGGTACGTGCCTTGCGCCTCCGGTCCACGGTTTGGCCGCTTCGTCGACGAGCTGTTGGCTCACTACCCAAAGGTGGCGGGCCGCTTCCTCGTTTCCGGTCGCCTTGTTGGGTTTGGCCAATCGCGCCTTGTCGAAGTAACCCCCGGTCACGCCCTCGAGCTCCGGGGAGGTTGCAACGTGGATGGACGTCCGGGCGCCGTCTGCTTCCGACATGATGACCACGCGGGCGACCGGCGAACGGTGGAGCGCATTGAGAAACCAGTTGTTCCGCGTGATACGGCTACGCACATTGCCAGGGTTCAGGGCGTTCGACGTGACTCCGAGATCCTTCCAGCGGCGCGCGAGCTCGTTGGAGAACAGAACGTTGGCCAGTTTGGAGTGGCCGTACACCCAGAACCCCGCCCAGTGTTTCTCGAACATCAGGTCGTCCCAGTGGATCGATTTGGGGCGCCCATGCATCGAAGACGAAACGTTCACGACGCGGGCGGGCGCAGAGGCGACCAGCAAGTCCTCGAGCTCATTGGTGAGCAGGAAATGAGCGAGGTGATTGACCGCAAGCGTAGCCTCGTACCCATCCTTGCTGAGCGTGCGGTGAGTGTGCCAGACGCCCGCGTTGTTCACGAGGACGCTCAGTGAATCGAATCGGGCCTTGATGTCCTCGGCAAGCCGGCGCACCTCCGCCAACGACGCGAAGTCTGCCTGAAACGTCTCGATGCGCGCGCCCCCCGAGCTGAGGTCCTCAGCTGCCTGCGCAAGACGCGCTGGGTCTCGGCCCACGATCCCAACCACGTCGAAGTAAGCGGTCAGGCCCCGTGCCGTCTCGAACCCGATGCCGCTGCTTCCGCCGGTCACCAGCGCATAGCGGGTCGCGGTGGCTTGCTCGCCCATCGGGCGCTTCTAGCACAACCATGGAAAGGGAACGCCGTGGGAAGGCTCTCGGGGCCAGGGCCCGGTCGCGCTCCTTGACAGGGTCGCAAAATTCGCCTAGATCGCCTGCGTTTTCCAGCATTTGTCAGCCTGAATGGCTCTTCAATTTGAGGAGGAAGTGTGAAGATCCTCGTATCCATCAAGCGCGTTGCGGACCCGGACAACGCAAGCAAGCTCAAGGTGAGCGCCGACGGCACCTCTGTCACATCAGAAGGCCTCGAATGGAAGATGAATCCATTCGATGACTGGAGCCTCGAAGCCGCACTGCGACTAACCGAAAACGCCGCCGAGAGGAACGCGCGTGTCGGTGAGGTCGTGCTGGTTTCGATCGGCCCCAACGATGAGCACACCCAGCGCATCATTCGCGAGGGTCTCGCGAAGGGAGCCGAGCGCGGCATCCTGGTTGAAGCCGACGAGGGGAGCCTCGACGCTGGCGTCGTGTCCGCGATTCTCAAGGCCATCGTCGACAAGGAGAGCCCGGATCTCGTCGTGATGGGCAAGCAGGCAGCCGACGGCGATTCCAACGTCGCAGGCACCAAGCTCGCCGAGAGGCTCGGTTGGCCGATCATCAACTCCGCGATGAAGATCGTGACCGCCGACGATGGCAAGACTCTCGACGTCAAGCGTGAGCTCGACACGGGCGTCGCCACGGTGAAAGTCACGGGCCCGGCAGTCCTGACCACCTCGGACCGCATCCTTCATCCGGAGTCGGTCAAGAACGGTGTAACTCCTGACGACCACCAGTACGCGAAGCTGGAGGTCGGCGGCCGCTATGCATCGCTCAAGGGCATCATGCAGGCCAAGAAGAAGCCCATCGACCAGATGTCGATCGGCGACCTCGGTGTCGACGCCACCAAGTCGCTCAACTACACGAAGTTCGAGCTTCCGCCTGCACGTTCGGGCGAAACGACGTTCGTAGAGGACGCCGCCGACCTCGTCGACAAGCTCCACAACACCGCCAAGGTCATCTAACTCTCGAGAAACGGAAAGGAAGCATCAAACATGGCTAATGTTCTCGTTGTTGCGGAGTTGCTTGAGGGCAAGGCACGCAAAACCACTCTTTGTGCCGTCACCGCTGCGAAGCAGATCGCGGAAGGAACGGGCGGTTCATTCGACATCCTCTCCATCGGAGAAGGCGCAGGCGCGTCGGCAGACGAGCTCTCCGGCTACGGCGCGGGCAAGGTGCTCAAGGCGGAGATCGCTGGAGGCTATATCTGTGAGAAGTATGCGGCGACCGTCGCCGAAGCCGGCAAGGGCTACGACATCCTCGTCGCTTGTGCGAGCGCGTACGGAAAGGACTTGCTTCCGCGCGTGGCTGAGAAGCTCAATGCGGGTGTCGCGTCCGACATCTCTTCCGTGAACATCGACGGCGGCAAGCTGTCCTACACGCGCCCGATGTACGCGGGGAACGTGTCCGGTACGCTCGAAATCACGACCGACAAGCAGGTCGTCACCGTGCGTCAGTCAGAGTTCGACGCGGCTGAGGCTTCCGGTGGCGCGAGCCCCACCGAGGACATCGCCATACAGAGCGACCCGGCGGCCGACAAGGTCGAGTTCCTCGGAGTCGAGGTCGTGAAGAGCGAGCGCCCGGAGCTCACCGATGCCGACGTCGTCGTTTCGGGTGGCCGTGCACTCAAGAGCGCGGAGAACTTCGCGAACATCATCGAACCGTTGGTCGACGCACTCGGCGCCGCCATGGGCGCGTCGCGTGCCGCGTGTGACGCGGGGTACGTACCAGCAGAGCTGCAGGTTGGTCAGACGGGTAAGGTCGTCGCGCCCAAGCTCTACATCGCGATCGGCATCTCGGGCGCCATTCAGCATTTGGCTGGCATGAAGGGCAGCAAGACGATCGTCGCGATCAACAAAGACAAGGAAGCACCAATCGCTCAGGTCGCCGACTATTTCCTAGTCGCCGATCTCTTCGACGTGGTGCCGGCCCTGACCGACGCCGTGAAGAAGCTCTAAGCCCACCACGGTTCGTTAGTACAGTAGAAGAAGCCCGGGTGGCCCAGCCTCCCGGGCTTTTTTTGGCGTACCGCGTGGGCGATCCGGCACAATTCGGGGATGGCTTGGTCACTTGCCCTCTTGCCCGTACTCGCACTCGCTCTCGCCGCGCTCAAGACAGCCCAGAGGCGCCAGCGAGCTGTGGCGCGCAATTCGCCTCCTAACCGGCACCCGGATGCGCACCGGGACATCCAGCCTCCCCCGCGGCCGGGAAGCGCCGTGGAGCCCGAGCCTACGCCGCTCAGGAGTTGCCCGGTGTGCCTCTCGGAGTACCCAACCCGGGATCGCTTCTGCGTACGTGATGGAGCGGAACTACTGGAAGGCTGCTCGTCGGGGCCGTTCACCCAGGGGATGATCTGCCCCACCTGCCGGCGCGGCTACCCCTTCGATGCACGGTTTTGCCCCGAAGATGCTGACGAATTGGTGCCCTATGGCCTCTACGGCGCGGCGAGCGCGACGCACCCCACAGTGAGGCTCGATGCCAGTAAGATCTGCCCCGAATGTGGGATTCGTCACGCTGCGACCCACCTGTTCTGCGGTAACGACGGGACCCAACTGGTCGTCGTGAACTGAAAACACCCAAGGAGTCGCACAGATGAGGGTCCAAGCACGCGGGGACCACCTTCGTGGACTTCTTGCTCGGCATAGGACAGGACCGCTATGATCGCGGTCCTAAAGGGGAATCTTCGATCCGGCGCATGTCGCTTAGGCGTGGGCCGGGGGGAGACGGGGGCTACAGATGAAGATCGTTTGCGATAGCTGCGGTGCCAAATACTCCATCGCCGATGAAAAGGTCGCTGGAAAAATCTTCAAGATCCGGTGCAAGAAATGCTCCTCGGTCCTGGAGGTGCGCGGCGATCAGACCGGTGCGCATCCATTCGGCGGAGCCGCGTCGCCACAGGACCCAGGAGGCGAGCCCATCTGGTACATCGTGGTCGATGGTGAGCAGCAAGGGCCGCTCCGCCCTATCGAGCTGAGCCAGTTGTTTGCGAAGGGCAGCGTCGGTCTCGATTCGTACGTATGGATGGAAGGCTTCGACGACTGGAAGGCAGCCGGGGACGTGCCCGAGCTGGCGCAGTTGTTCGGGGGCGCCACCGCGCAAGCAAAGGGCGCGGCGGACGACACCTCGTCATTCGGCACGGGCGGCGATCTCTTCAGCGACAGCAACGGTCGCGAGCCCACGAGTGAAATCGACACGAGCAGTAACATGTTTGCGGGCTTCGAAGACAGCCCAACGCCGACGGGGGCCCAAGATTCGCCGTTGGCAGCCGCTTCTCAGGACTCCGGCGCTTCGGCAGGCGGCTTCGGTGGCGGCGCTGCGGGCGCGGCGACACCTCAACGAATGACCGGTCAACGCAACGAGAACTCCGTGCTCTTCTCGCTGACCAACCTACAGCAGCTCGCGTCGCGCGGTGGCTCCACTTCTGAGGCTGCAACGACAGCAGCAAGCCAGCCGACCGCTTCCCCGGTGGCGCAAGCCGCTCCGGCAGCCGGCCAGGGTTCGGGGCTCATCGACATTCGCGCACTGGCGAAATCCACTACGCCCGGCACCAAGACCGCACCCTCACAGGCGGTCGATGATCTCTTGTCGATCGGAACCGGCGGCGGCGGCTCGCTCGGCACACCGCTGCTTGGCCCGATGCCACTCGAAACCTCGGAAGCAAACCGCTGGCTGTGGATCGGCGGAGCTGCAATCGCGGTCATCGCGATCGTCGGTGCAGGCGTCGGCGTCGGTATGGCGCTCGGAGGCTCTGACGACGACGCCCTCGAGATCACGGCTCCCGCCGACCAGGAGCCTAGCCAGCCCATCCCCGGCTCCAACGAGGTGGCGACTGCAGCACAGGCCCCCGCCGATCCGCCCGAGCAGGCGCTCGCGGTGGCAGAGCCGGTCGAGGCGGCAACGATCGAGGAGCCTGCGGAGGCCGCTCCCGAGATCGGGGCAACAGCCCCGAAGAAGCGCAGCTCGTCGAGCTCGCAACGACGCCGGCGAACATCCAAGAGCACGACCGCCGCAAAGCCGGCACCCGCACCCAAGAAGCGCAGCAGCAACAATCTCAATGCGCTCATGGACGAAGTGGTCGGCGGCTCGTCTCCCTCGAAACCGAAGCGGACTACGAAGTCATCGAGCTCGAGTAGCTCGAACCTGCCCGACGCACCGGCACGTAACGACGTGAAGACCGCCCTTCAGGGCGTGAGCGGCGCCGTGAAGTCCTGCAAGAAGGACAGCGGCGGAACGGCCTCGGTCAAGGTCGTGTTCAGCGGCAAGACCGGTCGCGCTAGCAGCGCCAAGGTCACCTCGGGCCCCTTCAAGGGCACCGCGGTTGGTTCCTGCATCGAATCCGCGGTCAAACGCGCTCGCGTCCCGCGATTCAAGCAGTCGTCATTCAAGGTGACCTTCCCGTACAGGCTCTAAAGGCCTTCCAGGAACCTCACCCCGGTCGCGACACCAAACCCGGTTCCACCCTTGGGGAGCCGCCCGTGCGCGCGATCGACAAACGCAGGGCCTGCGATATCGAGATGCATCCACGTGGTGTCGCCGACGAACTCCTTCAGGAAGAGCGCAGCGGTGATCGAGCCGCCATAGCGCCCGCCAATGTGTTTGAGATCGGCGATCGAGCTCTTGAGGGTGGAGCGTAGATCCGAGTCGAGCGGCAAGCGCCAGAACGCCTCTCCCTCCCCTTCTCCGGCTTCGAGATACTTCGAAGCAAGGTCATCGTCGTCGGTGTAGAGCGCGGCGCGCCAGGGACCGAGCGCGACCAGACAAGCACCGGTGAGGGTCGCGTGGTCGATCATGTAGTCGGGCTTGAGCTTGCGCACCGCCCACGTCAGCACGTCGGCAAGCACCAATCGGCCCTCGGCGTCGGTGTTGATGACCTCGACCGTCTTGCCTTCCAACGACTTGTACACGTCGCCGGGCCGATATGCCTTTGCGCCAGTCATGTTCTCCGTGGAGCCAACGACGGCATGAACCTCGACCGGGAGCTTGAGGCGCGCGGCCGCGAACACGATCCCGAGCGTCGAGGCGGCCCCAGCCATGTCGCACTTCATGTCCACCATCGAGCCTGCTGGCTTGATGCACAGACCGCCGGAGTCGAACGTGAGGCCCTTCCCGACGAAGACGACCTTCTTCTTCGCGCGCGCAGGCTTGTAGACCACGTGAATGACCCGGGGTTCGATGGCGCTGCCCTTGTTCACCGCGAGCAGCAAGCTCATCCCCTCTTTTTCGATGCGCGCCTTGTTCCACACGCGGCAAGACAGCCCGAGCTTCTTGGACTCGGCGGAGGCAGCGCGGGCCAGACTCACCGGATTCAAGTCGTTGGGTGGGCGGTTGACTAGATCACGCGCGAAATTGGCGCTCTCGGCAACTGCCTTGCCCGCACGAACCGCGGCGGTGAGACCGCGCACGCCCTTGGGGACGCCGAGGATCACGGCGGAGGCGAGCGTTTCGCCTGCGGTCTTGTCGCTCTTGTACTCGGTGTATCGATAGGCCCCGCCGACGAGCCCTTGGGACGCGGCGCGGACCGACTCCGGCGTGACTTCGGGGAGCTCGACCGCCGCGCTCTTTTGGGCGCGCGCAGCGGTTGCGAGCGCGTGCCCCACTCTCCATGCGATCTGCGGAGCGTCGTTGACGTCACCGATGCCAACGAGGAGCAGCCAGCGGGACTTCGCCTTGCCGCGGGACGCGACCTTCAAGGTCTGCAAGGCCTTGCCTGTGAAGCGTTCGTCCGACGCAAGAGGCTTGATGCTGCCCTTGCCGGTGACGGCCTCGATCCGGCCCAACGCTCGACTGAGCTTTGTCTTCCCCGATGGAATGGCGATCGCGACGATGTCCGCGGTCGACTTGTCCCAAGTGCCCTCAGAAAGTGAAATCTTCATCTGACTCCTTCTCAACCTGGTCGGCGGGATACTGACAGGAAGTCCCGCAGCCAACAAACGAAAGTGCGCCACCCATCGCGTGGCGGCCGCCGTCGCTCACCGCCAGGTTCGCCAACTCGAGCCTCGTAGCTACCGAGGATCACTAGGCGCACTGCTGGCACTGCCTGTGCATTGGAGCGGAAACGGTATGCAACCAGGAGGACATATGCTCGAAGAGAACAAGGTGAAGATCGCGTACACCGTCGTGGAGCGTAACAAGGACGGTCGAAAATTTTGGGTGCGCGTTGGCGCCGCATTCGTCAACCGCGACGGAAGTCTCAGCGTACGGCTCGACGCGATGCCGGTTAACGGGGAGCTGCAAATCAGGGACTATCAGCCGAGGGAGGCGCGTGAAACCACCTCCGGCGAGCAGGCAGCCTGATGAAACGGCTTGTCGCTTTGGCGGTCGCGGTTTGCGCCCTGCACGCAGGGCCGGCGTGGGCGGCCGACGGGGGCGTTGGCCCCCCTAACCAAGGGCCGCCGAGCGCGGAGCAGGACGCCCGCATCAACATCAACGAGGCCGGGCCAGCGGAGCTCGTCCAGCTCCCGGGCATCGGGCCAAGCCGCGCCCAGGCAATCATTGCCGAGCGCGAGAAGCGCCGGTTCCGCCGAATCGAAGACATCATTCGGGTGCCAGGCATCGGCCGAAAAACATTCGGTCGCATCCGCCACTCGATCCGCGTGCGATAGCCCCTACCCCTGCCGAGCCGAACCGCCTAGGGTCCGGCACATGGTCTCGACGATCCGGGTGCGCGAAGCGGACGAATCCGACCGCGACGTGCTGATGCGCTTCCATCGAGCTCTCTACCAAGGCCATCGCGACGAGGTCGTAAGCAAGGAAGACCTCCCGCTGATCGACTACCAGGACTACGAGCGCATCCTGCGCGACGACCTGCACGCCCTCATGCGAGACCGAGACAGCCACGTCCTGGTGGCAGAATCCCAGGGCGTGGCGGTCGGCTACATCACCGGTCGAGTCACCGTGGAGTCGAAGCGGGTATTGTCGCGCAGGGGGGTCGTGGAGGACTGGTACGTTGCGCCGGAGTCGCGCGGGTCCGGGGTGGGCGCGCTGTTGCTTCGGGAGATCGAGGAGCGGTTTGCCGCGGTGGGGTGCGAGATGATTGAGTCGGCTACTTGGTCGGGGAATGAGGGTGCGAGGCGGGCGCATGATGCGCTTGGGTTTCGGGAGATACGGGTGATGTACCGGAAGCGGATCTAGCGGCAGTGTCGGTGTCGGCGCCAGTGCAGGCGACTCGGGCCCTGGGCCTTGGGTCTCGGGCCTCAGGATCCGAGGCTCGAGACTCAAGACTCGAATCTCGGGCCTCGATCCCCGAGCCGATCAGAGGCGGTACGGACCGGGTACATGGGTAACAGAACAAACCGGAGACATGGGTAACACCTAGGGCACTCGGGAGGAGCCGATGCCCTGGAAAGCGACCGATGTCATGAGCGAGCGAATGCGATTTGTGGTTCGCCGTCCGCATCGACGCAATCGTCCGCGGGAATCACGTCGATGGCGACGCTGCCGGATTCTAGCTAGAGCTGCTTCCCACTGTTGGTGGGTCGAGCTCGATGAGAGCGATCAGCTACCCAACCACAACGGCGTTGCGGCCTTCATCGATCAGCTTGCCATCAGTCATGGCACTCAAGGATGGCGATTACAGTGCACTTCTCTTCTGGGTTAGGGCCGCTCGGGGGATTGTCGATGCAAACGTGAAAAGCATCCTCGCATCGCGCTATCGCGGCCGCGCTCTGATCGTCGCACCACTCCGCGCAGAACGCCGGCCCTGTGCCGCCGCCGCCGCCGGTGCCGCCGTCGCCACCTGCGCCACCGCCGCCTGTGCCGCCGTCGCCGCCTGTGCCGCCGCCGCCGCC
>JAFDAJ010000321.1 GCA_019313915.1 Deltaproteobacteria bacterium | reverse complement strand
GAAGCGTACGCGGCCGGGGTGAACCAGTGGCTGGACGATGTTCGCAACGGCAGGAATGGGGCGACATGGCCTGCCGAGTTCGGCGGCCTCTTGTTCTCGTACGCACCAGAGGACGCTCCCCCTTGGACACCGGAGGACAGCATCGCAACCGTCCTCACCCTGGTAGGGCAGCTAACGCTCGGCGAGAGGCGTCACACTCAGGCCGCGACGGCGCGAGCGGCGATCGACGACAACGACCGATTCCTGGATCTGTGGAGCCTCGAGCCGATTCAGAAGTCGCCAGTGCTCGAAGAGGGCACCTATCCGCCGGCTCCCGAGGCATCGGCGACCGCGAAAACCAAGACGAAACGCAATCCCCTATTCCATAGAGCCGCGCCCGCGCTGGCGCGGCTGGACGCGGCACTTGCCGCCACCGAGGAGCTGCGACGCATCTGGGTCGGAGTCGAGTCCGTCGGTGCCGACATCGGCTCCAACAACTGGGTCCTCGGCGCTTCCAAGACCGAGAGCGGCAACACCTTCCTGTCGAACGACCCCCACCTCTCGCTCTCTCAGCCCTCGGTCTGGTACCTGGCTCACCTCGACGCGAAGACCAACGGGGCGGGCGGCATGCACACCGCTGGCGTCACCTTCCCGGGACTGCCTTGGGTCATCATCGGCCAGAACGAGGACATCGCCTGGGGTGCCACGAACACGGGCATGGATTTCACCGATGTGTACATCGAGACCCTCGTCAAGGACGATGCCGGTGAGCCGATCGGCGTCATGCATAAGGGAGAAGTCGTCGAGTTCATCCGCAAGGACTTCACGCTCAACTTCAATGACGGGTCGTCCGAAGTGCGCGAGCTGTTGTTCGTCCCCCATCACGGCGCCGTGCGAGAGATCGATGCCGACAACGGCGTGGCGGTCACCCTGCGTTGGACCGGAAATGACCTGACGACCGATGCAAACTTCGCCCCAGGGATGGCGACGGCCACGACGGTCCTAGAGGCGCGGGACGCGCTCGAGAACATCACCACCGTCGGCCAAAACTGGGTGGTGATCGACAACCAAGGAAGCTTCGGCTGGTTCCCGTACAACAGACTGCCCAAGCGCACCTGGGCGATCGATCTCGACATGGATGACCCGAACGAGCCGTTTCCCTGGCTTCCCCTCGATGGCGCCTGTGAAACGCCGGACACCTGCTACGAGTGGGACGAGTACTTCGAGTACGCGGAGCTTCCCCAGGCCTACAATCGTGCAAATGGGTATATCGCGACCGCCAACAGCGACCTGACCGGCGCGAACTTCGACGGTAACCCCACCAACAACGGCCACGCTCCGATCCAGAGCGGCGTTGCCGCTGGATATCGCACGGCGCGCATCGTGGAGCTCATCGATGCGACAGACGAGCACACGAGGGACAGCATGGAAGCCCTGATCAGCGATGTACATTCGAAGATCGGCCGGGACATGATCCCCAAGATCCTCGAGATCGCGGACAACGGGATGACCACCGTGACTGCCGACGCCCAGCTGATCGTGGACGCGCTGAGGGGTTGGACTTTCACCTGCCCCACGGGTCTCGACGGCACCAACCCGACGATGTCACCGCTAGTTAGTATGGAGGAAGTCGAAGAATCGTCTAGATGTACCGCCTGGCACGAGGCACTCCGGGAGATCGATGACGCGCTCGCCCGCGATGAATCGACCTCGTCCTACCCGAGCTTTGTCACGTACTTCTCCATCATGGACACCTCCCGACTCAAGGCCGGTGATGACTACTGGGATGACGTGACAACGGAGGGCGTCACCGAAACGAAGTACGATATCATCGGCGCCGCCTTGGATACGGCGGCCAAGGGCCTATTGGCTGACTACGCAACCCACCCTGGAGGGGATCAGGGCGTGTGGCCGTGGGGCCGCAGGCACGGCTTCGTTCTGACGACCTCGCTCGCCGCGCTCGCCTCTGGCGTGTTCGACGAGTTCAACAACCCTCCTGGCGACGGAAGCGAGGACTTCTTCGCTAATGACGGTGGCCTCTTCACCGTCGACGTCGCGAACCCGAACAGGGAGGGCCGTCACTCCTCGGGGCCATCGACCCGCTTCCAGTGCGAAGGCCTCGCCCCGGTCGAGTGCACCATCCAATTGCCCGGTGGCCAATCGAGCCACACCAGCTCGGACAACTACGGCGATTTGGTCGAGCTATGGCTCGATAACGAGCCGGTGGCTCTGGAGTTCGACATCAACGCCGCCAAAGAGAACGCGGCGTCAACCTTCGATTACAAGCAATAGGACACGGGCCCTTCATCTCCACCCTGCCGCCGGCTCGGAAAACTAGTCGGGGCCCTGACCGGCTGGCATCCTACGGTTGATGCGCTCCCATGCACGATGGATCCTCGTGGTTCTCATGGTCGGGGGCGCATCTTCCGCGCTTGCTGAAGAGCCCGATGCGGGTCGTCCATCCGAGAATGACGCCGGCACCGAACCGGAGCAGGAACCCGAGGATAAGCACCCTCGCCTCGTGAAGCCCGAGGGCGACCGGGAGGACAACGAGCAGCTTGGCGGAGAACCGTCGCTCACCGAGATCAAGCAGGAGCCAGCGGCCAAGGTAGAGGGTGAAGAGGACTCGC
>JAFDAJ010000320.1 GCA_019313915.1 Deltaproteobacteria bacterium | reverse complement strand
TCCGGACCAAGGCCTATAATCTGCATCGCAATCTTGAGGAGGAACGCGTCAGTCTGATCGAAACTGTCGCGGCAAAGCCTAGTTCGTAAAGGACAAAACAACAGGCCGCACGGCTCATGATTAATCACATCTTTTGGCGATGAGAAAGCCTTGGCAGAGATCGAGGAGCTTGAGATAGCCACGGCCAAGCACCATCCATCCGGGTTCGCCGTTGCGTTTGAGGTGACCGCCGAGCCTGGCGATGGCCAGCATGGCTTGGCGTACGGTGGGATGTTTGGGTAGCGGCTTCTCGGCGGCATGGCGCAACACGTCGAGCTCGACCGACGACAGCACAGTCTCGGCCGGTTCGTCGCCTCCTTGCTGCGCGATGGTCCTGAGCCGCAGCAGGTTCCATGCAATCGGCAGCAGTAGCGCAAGCGCGTTCACGAGCGTCCGATAGCTTCGTCTTGAGCGCCTTGAACAGCTCTTCGATTTTCCATCGATGCCGGTAGCTGTCGACCACGGCCAAGATTTGTTCCTCCGTGTCGATCGGCTCGGTCGTCATCAAGGTCCACTCGCCCGGCTCGATACCGTCCCCCACATCGACCTCGCGCACCCACACCACGTTGAGCGCCAACGGGTGTGCGACCTTCTTTCGGTAGTATTGCGGAGCTCGAAGCTGCACTGCACCTGCTCCGATCGACAAGGTGGCTTGCCGTGATTGGCGCGGAAGTTTCTGTTTGGTGTTGACCCGAAATCGTGTCTTTGCTCGCTTCGATAGATGCACCTCGCGCGTGCACACGATCGGACTAGACGACACGAACTCCCTGAGTTTGTTCGGTCCGTCGTCCTGCACCTGCAATCGACGGTTGCCGCCGGCGCGAATGATGAATCGATGTGGTCCGCTCACAAGCTTGCGCAAGATGGTGTAGTCGTCGGCCTCACTATCCATGACATGGATGAGCGAAGGACCGTCTTCAAAGACCTCCTCGGTCTGTGCGACGGTCGACATCCATCGGTCTTGTTCGTTGGGCCAGCCGTCTGCGCCGTGTGGAATCTTCTCACCGCGCAGCCGACGCTGCCTCACCGTGTCGTTGCCCCGTGCCCAAGGGCTCAGTCCCACCACGCCAAGCGCGACGCCATCGAGCCCCACCGCCATCACGATGTGCCCGAACAGCGTCTGGCCCGCGTACTCGCCGAGTCCCTCCCGTGGAGTCCCAAATTTAAACACGGTGGTGTCTTGCACACAAAGCACGGTGTCCCGACCCGCACATCGGCCTACCGTCGCCTCGACATGCGGCGCCAAAACGCGGTCGGCATCGACGCGGTCGTTGCTCAGAAATCTGTAGAAAGCTTCCAACTCCGCCTCGGTCATGGCATTGGGAAACCCCGCATCTGGCTTGGCCTCGAGCGCTTCGGCTATGGTTTGCAATCGAGCGTTGAGCCGTCGATCGCCCAGCTCGGCCCCCTCGTATTCGCCGCGCACCGACGGTTCTTGTTCTCCCATACGCTTCGGTAGATCACAGCGCCCCGCCCCTCGCAACACCTGCTTCTAACCGATCGAAATCAAACGGGCTTTCGAGTTGTGTAGGATCATGAGCCGTGCGGTCTGCTATCTCACAGCAGAGCTTAGCCTTTGAAGAGCTTGTACGGATCCTCGATGGGTGCGTTTTGACGGTGGCGGGCCGCGCAGGCTTGGAGCCATGGGCCGGCGAGGTAGGAGCGGCCTCGCTTTGCTCCTTGGGCGATGAGTAGGCCGGAATCGGACAGTAACTTTAGGTCACGACTGGCCGTCAACGCTGAAACGTCGGCGTGATGGCGGTACGCGGAGTTCCGCAGGCGCTCCCCGAGTGCGGTGTTGACCAACGCGACGGCTGCGCGATCGGGTAGCTTTTGGCGCTTCAGCTCGATCTCGACTTCGCTACCGATTTCCGTGATGGCCGCGAGGCGTCGCTCCGCGCTCTTGGCTTGCCGGTAATGAGCAGTCAGGCAGAAGCGGACCCATTGATGCGTGTCTTCACCAGGACTCCATGTGCCATTTCCGACTCTGGCGAGGACGTCGTAGTAGGCCTGCGTGTTTCTTCCCAGGTACTCCTCAATGCTCGAGAAGGTCGGATCGAGGACACCTCCGCGAGCGAGTACGAGCGTCTGTAGACATCGCGACATGCGCCCGTTCCCGTCCGAGAATGGATGAATCATCACCAAGTTCAGGTGTGCCATCGCCGCACGAATCATTCGGGTGGGCGCATCGTCGTCGTCGCTGGTCAACTGGTCCGCAAGCTCTTGCACGAGACTCGGCACAAGGTCCGCGGGCGGCCCTTCGTACACGAGCTCGCCGGTCTGATCGTTGCGCACGTAGATGGCGCCCGGTCGCCATGTACCCGGGTTCGCCGACGGGTCATCACGGGTCATCATGAAGTGCAGGGACCGCAGGAGGTCTTTCGTGTATGTAAAGTCTGGCGCGTCCGCGAGTCTCAGCACGTAGTTCATCGCGTCTCGGTAGTGCGACACTGCACGCGCGGATTCCTCATCCGCCTCCTCGGGTTCATCTCCGTCGACGACCGCTAAAGCGTCCTCCCTCGAGACCACGAAACCCTCGATGCTATTTGAACCCTGGATGGCACGCGCCCTCAACGTGCGCGCGAGCAGCCCGGTCCAACGTCGTGGATGATTCTGGAGGTTGAACCGCAGCTGCATCCAACTGCGCCGGATCAGCTCCAGAACTGCCCGGTCGTCATCCGTCAGCGTTGGGGTTCGGTAGAGCATGACATCAATTACTTCACGACTATAAGTCAGTTAATAACTGATGCCAAGTCGCATAGTTTATGCTTTTCTATCATCCGGCGCGGAGTATCAAGTTTGGTGAGGCCGCGTGGCCGGTTGTTTTTGCCGTGTTTTGGGGGGTTCGCGCGACGGCAGGCTTGGGTGCGCAGATCGCGCACGCGGCCCGGGTGGTGCAGCTTTCCCCTAGGGGAAGCAGGCGTTCCACACGCCATCATCGGCGGCCTTACACGGGTACCCGTCCGGAGGAATCTCCTCCAACCACGCTTCGAACTCCGCGCAGGTCAACTCGC
>JAFDAJ010000118.1 GCA_019313915.1 Deltaproteobacteria bacterium | reverse complement strand
GGCTACTTTGTATGCGTTTTCGCGCACGGTGGCCCCTGCGGTGCCGGCCTGGGCCGTTGTGGTCGGAGGGGTCGGGCTCGGATGCTTGATCGGTTGGTTCGCGTCGCGCCGGGACGCACTCGATACCCAGCGTCTTCAGCAAGTGATCGAAGCGCTCGCCGAACGGAACTTCGAAAGTCGGGCGCGGCTCCTCAGCCTGGGACCGATCGGGGACCTCGGACGCTCGCTCGACTCGTTGGCAGAGCGCCTTTCGACCGGCGACAAGAAGAAGCGCAGCCGCAAAGATCGACTTCGAACGATTCTCGACGCCATGGCCGAGGCGGTCATGGTGACGGATTCTCGCGGGTACATCACACTCACGAACGAAGTGCTGTCCGATCTGGTGGGCTTCGATGCCGAGGGGAAGACCGCGACCGAGGCGATCCGCCACCCGGATTTCCACCGCGCGATCGAAGAGGCGCAGGAAGGCTTCTCCAGTGCGCTGGAGATCGAGATCGACGGTGTAGGCGGTAGGCCTCGCCACGTTCTTCGCGCGTCGGTGTCTCCGCTTCGCAGTCGACAGGGTGTCGTCACCGTCTTTCACGACGTGACCGCCGAGCGGGCCGCGGATCAGGTCCGGCGGGATTTCGTGGCCAACGCGGGGCACGAGCTTCGCACTCCTCTGACCGCCATTCGTGGATTCGCCGAGACGCTTCGCGAAGGCGCGATCCACGATCCCAAGTCCGCTCAGGGTTTCCTCGAGGTCATCGTTCGGCATGCCCGCCGCCTGCAATCGCTGGTGGACGACCTGGCGGACCTGAGCCGTTTCGAGGGCGAGGAGCTCGAGCTCGAGCTCACGCCGCTTTGTGCGGGGGCTCTAGTGGACCAAGTGGTTCGCGGCTTGGCAGCTCAGTCCAAAGCCAAGGGGTTGACCGTCGTTTGCTCGGGGTTGGACGACGCGCCCCGCGTGATGTCGGAGGAACGCGCGCTCGAACAGGTGCTCGTCAATCTCGTCGACAACGCGATCAAGTATACTCCGGAAGGCGGGGAAGTGCGGGTCGACGTCGCGGCCAAAGAGCGCGATGTCCTGATCGAGATAGCGAATTCCGGGCCAGGAATCTCGGCCAAGCACTTGCCCCGGGTGTTCGAGCGCTTCTACCGGGTCGACGCCGGACGCTCACGCGAGCTTGGCGGCACGGGCTTGGGGCTCTCGATCGTGAAGCATCTGGTCGCCAAGATGGGGGGCGGGATCACCGTCGATAGCGAGGGTGGTTGGACCCGGTTCCGGCTCCTCGTGCCGCGTGCCGATAGCCCCAAGAGCGACACCTACGTGTCACCAACCTGACACATTCAGCTCGTAACAAGCAGGCAGATGACACCTGCCAGCTTCATTCGTCATGCGCTCCTCGTGTTCATCGCGATGAGCGTTGCCGCCCCCGCCTTTGCCGAAGAGGGCGAGGCTGCAAAGGAACCCAAGTCTTCCGAAGAGGTAATCGGGGACCTTCCCGAAAAGCAACGGAAGGCCGTTCAGGACGCCATCGAAGAGGCCGAGACGCCGGAAGGGACCACCGTGATCGTGATTCCTCCGCCCGAGGCGACCATGCGCGAGTACGATCCTGCATCGGAGACCGACCAGGAAGCGGAGGCCGAGGAAAGAGTCCCTGGCGAGACACTGCATCCCGAAGGTGAAGACGAAATGATGGGGGATCACATCGTCGACCGTGGGGACATCAAATTCAGGCCTGGCAAGGGCGTCGAGATCAACAGCGCCGATGACGACTTCCAGCTGCGAATCCGGGTTCGTGTGCAGATGCTCTACACATACATCCACGGCGACCCCGGCCCCAAAGAGGCGGACGAGCCCGCCGAAGACCGCAACGACTTCCGGCTCCGTCGCGCGCGCTTTGTCTTTCAGGGGCATGCCTTTGGCAAACACAACCAGTTCAAGCTGGAGATCGACCCCCTGCGCAAGGACAACGTCGTCCTCGACTACTACCTGGACTTCACCAAGAACAGGGACATTCAAGTTCGCGTCGGGCAGTACAAGATCTCGTCGAACCGTCAGCGCGTGATCTCGTCAGGCAACCTGCAGATGGTCGACCGGTCCCGCATCAACTCGGAGTTCTCGCTCGATCGAGACATGGGCATCGATATTAGGTCCCGGGATTTCCTGGGCAAGAACAAGATGCGCTACGTGCTTGGTATCTCGACCGGCAACGGCCTCAATAACCCCGACTTCACCGACTTCGCGATGGTGTATCTAGCGCGTGTCGAGTACCTCCCGATGGGCATCTTCCGCGACTACAGTGAGGTGGATTTCGCTCGGACCAAACCACGGCTTGCCATCGGTGCGACGTACTCCTTCTTCGACAACGCGAACCGCGACCGTGGAATGATCGGCGCCCCCTTTGCCGACGGCGGTACGGCTGACTATCACTTCGTGTACGTGGACGCGATATTCAAGGCACGCGGCTTCTCGGCGACCACGGAGCTCGCCTTCCGAACGGGTACACGCAAGATCGGTGACATCACGATGGACCCCGACGGCAACCCCGTCGTCCCGACCGACCCGCGCAATGGCCTTGGTTGGATGCTGCAAGCAGGTTACCTCGTGCCCAACACCGGGTTCGAGTTCGCTGCTCGCGGAGCGCTCATCCAAGCCAACTCGAAGAGGTCAGCTACGAGCCTGGACGACAGCTACGCGACGACCTTCTCACTGAGCTACTACTTTGCGCGGCACCCTTTCAAGATTCAGGCGGATGTATCCCAGATCTGGGAAGACCGGTTCGACGACGGCGCAACGACCTTCCGCCTGCAGCTTCAGGCCTCGCTCTAACGTGCTCCGTCTAGCCGCCGTTCTCTTCTGTGGTGTCGCTGCGGCGTGTAAGCCGGCTACCCCTACGGAATCGGCTCGCGATATCGTGGTGGTCAACGCTGAGCCGCGCTGCAAGAAGCTCGGCGTCGTTGAGGGTGTTGGCGGCAATGCGGACAGCGCCAGGGTGGACGCGCTCGAACGAGCAGCGGAACGAGGCGCGACGCATGCCCGCTTGGAGCCTGCGCACCCCGATCTCGAGGATGGGATGACCATCGTGGTCACCGGCACCGTATTCGCGTGTCCGTCTCCGAACGAAGCATTCCCGCCGGATGGGTACCGGTAGCCGGCTAGCTACAGGTTGCCGTGGCGGACGTCGCGGCCTTCGACCATGAAGATCACCATCTCGGCAATGTTGGTAGCATGGTCCGCGATGCGCTCGATGTACTTCGCGCAGTTGCAAATCCGCATGCCGTCGGCAATGCGTGAAGGGTCCTTCATGTCGTCGAGGCACAGCCCCATGACCTCGCCGTAGAGGTCATCGACCGCGTCGTCCTGCTCGAAAACATCGCGCGCCTTATTTGCATCTTCCTCGACGAACGCGTTCAGCGCATCCCGCAGCATTGCCCCGGCGCGTTGTGCCATTTCCGGGAGCTTGGACCCGGGCCGGCTGAGGCGACCGGCGGGCTCCATCTCGATCGCTCGCTCCGCGATATTCACTGCCTCGTCCCCGATCCGCTCGAGGTCGGTCGAGGCCTTCACCGCCGCCACTGCGAAGCGAAGATCGCGGCCAACCGGCTGACGGAGTGCCAGGATCCGCACCGCCAACTCATCGATGGCGACCTCGTCTTCATCCATGCCGTGGTCGGCTTCCATGACCTCCTGGGCCAGGGCTTCGTCGCGATCCTCGAACGCGCGAACCGCCATCGCGATCATCTGCTCGCATCGGCCGCCCATCGCCAGAAGCCGGTCCTTCAGGTTGCGCAACTCCGCTTCGAATTCCTGATGGGTATGGGTCCGCATCGGTCGGCTCGAGCGCGCCATCAACCAAACCTACCGGAAATGTACTCTTCAGTACGTTTTTTCGCTGGGCGCGTGAACATCATGTCGGTCTTCCCGTGCTCGATGAGCTCTCCCATGTAGAAAAACGCAGTGGAATCGCTGACTCTTGCGGCCTGCTGCATCGAGTGGGTGACGATCACGATGGTGTATTGCTCCCGCAGCTCGCGGATCAGCTCTTCGATCTTGGCGGTCGCGATGGGGTCTAGCGCCGATGCGGGCTCGTCCATCAAGATCACCTCGGGCCACACCGCGAGGCATCGCGCGATGCATAGGCGCTGCTGCTGCCCGCCCGAGAGCCCGAGCGCCGAGGTCTGAAGGCGGTCCTTCACCTCGTCCCAAAGCGCCGCCCCCTTGAGAGATTCTTCGACCCGCTCCGCGATGACGTCTTTGTCCTTCTCGCCCCCGATTCGAAGCCCAAAGGCCACGTTGTCGAAGATCGACTTCGGGAACGGGTTCGACTTCTGGAAGACCATGCCGACTCTACGACGGACCTCCACAGGGTCGACGCCGCGGCCATAGATGTCCTCCCCGTCCAGGAGAATGTGCCCCTCGAAGCGGCAGCTGTCGATTGTGTCATTCATTCGGTTGAGGGCGCGCAAATAGGTGCTCTTGCCGCAGCCCGATGGGCCGATGAGCGCCGTCACGCTGCGATCGGCGATGTCGAGGTCGACGTCCCGAATGGCTTGGTTGCTGCCGTAGGAGATGTTGACGTTTCGCGTCTCCATCTTCACGCCGTTGGGAGCCTGGGCAACCGATGGTTCAGATTTGCTCATGGTCGAAGTGCCGCGCGGGAACGTGCGCGAATGATCACCGCCAGCAGGTTGAGCGAGAACGTGAGCACGAGCAAGACGAGCACGGTGCCAAAGAGCGTTGGCTGTGCGGCGTCCACGTTCGGCGACTGCGTCGCCAACGCGTAGACGTGATAGCCGAGGTGCATGAACATGTCGCGCAGATCGGTCGGCAGGTACGGGAGGAAGTTCGCCGCACCACAGAAGATGATCGGAGCGACCTCGCCTGCGCCACGGCTGACAGCCAGGATCACGCCCGTCAGGATTCCGCCCTTCGCGTTGGGAAGGACGATCTTGTAGACGGTCTGGAAGCGCGTTGCCCCGAGGGCCAGTGAGGCGTCGCGAAGCTCGCGAGGGACGGTGCGCAGAGCCTCCTCGGTGGTGACGATCACCACGGGTAGGGTCAGCACGGCAAGGGTCAATGATGCCCAGAGGATCGAGGGTTTGCCCCAAACCGGGGTCGGGTCGTCGTAGAGGAGCGAGTCGATACTTCCACCAACGAAAATGATGAAAAAACCCAGTCCAAACAGCCCGAACACGATCGAAGGAACGCCGGCCAGGTTGTTCACGGCAAGGCGAACCACCTTGGCGATCCGCGAACGCGGAGATGCGTACTCGTTCAAGAAGATCGCGGTCGCAATGCCCACCGGGACGCCGGCGAGGGTCATCAGGAGCGTCATGAAGACGGTGCCGTAGATCGCCGGCCAAATCCCGCCGCTGATCATGTCGGCACCGGGCTTCTCGGTGAGGAACTCCGCAGAGATGACGGGAGCGCCATGCCAGATGATCTGTCCGAGCAGCACTGCGAGGAGCAACAGGATCACCGCAAGCGAGAGTCCGGTTAGGCCAGCGAGCAGCCAGTCTTTCTTGGTGTGTCTCACGACTCCGCCGTCAGTTTCTTCTGGAGCCGCCGGATGGCCAGGTCGCCGACGATGTTGAGGACGAATGTCACTCCGAAAAGCATCACACCGAGCAAGAAGAGCACGCGCCAGTGCGGGTCGCCTTGTGCGACCTCTCCGAGCTCGGCGGCGATGGTCGCGGTCACGGTTCGCACGCTGGTGGTGAAGTCGAACACCTCCATGATGGCGGCGTTCCCCGACGCCATCAGCACGATCATCGTCTCACCGATTGCGCGGCCAAAGCCCAAGACGACCCCGGCCGCAATTCCCGGCAACGCGGCGGGCAGGACGACTCGCAGGGCAACCTGATATTTCCGCGCACCGAGTGCCAAAGCGGCCTCCGTCAGGGTTTGCGGGACACTTTGAATGGCGTCCTCGGCAATGGTGAAGATCACCGGAACGATTGTGAGGGCCAAGCCGATCGCGGCCACCACTGCGTTCAATCTGAAGTGAAAGCCAAAAGCCGCCTGGGCCCACGACGCCAGCACCATCAGTGCAAAGAAGCCAAGCACGACGGATGGGATACCGGCCAAGAGCTCGATCGCGGGCTTCACAATCTCGCGGACCGCTCTGGGCGCATACAGCGCGATGAACATGGCGCAGCCGATTCCAAGTGGGACACTCATCAACATCGCGAGAAACGTAACCTTGAGCGACCCCACGAAGAGCGGAACGACGTTGAACTTGGCAGGCTCGCCGACTGGCTGCCAAATGAAGACCGGCTCGTCGTAACCTTTCCACTCCTTCGCGAGGAAGAGGTCCCTAAGCTCGACCTCCTCAGCGAACTCCACCTCCCAGAACATCGGCACGGCCTCGCGAGCGATAAAGACGAAGATGAGCGCGATCGCCGCGATTGCTGTGAGCGCGAGCACCGCGATGGTCCGCTCCGCGACGCGGTGCCAAAGCGGCGTCTGAAACGAGCTCGCCAGCTTCGACTTGGCACGACGCGGACGGAGCGTGGTCCGCCGCCGGCTGTTCACGGCGGGGGCGCGGCCGTCACCTGCGTCGAGCACCTGTTCGGTCACTCGGTGGCCGCGGTGGCTTCCTTGGGAAGCGGGTAGTAGCCAACTCCCTCGACGACATCCTGGCCCTTGGGCGAGAGTACGAAGTCCAAGTATTCCTTTGCGATTCCCGAGGGTTCGCCGACGCTGTAGATGTTGAGAAAGCGCGACAGCGGGTACTTGCCGCTGGTGGCGTTTTCCATGGTCGGCTCGATGGGATCACCGTCCGCCGGCGCTACCTTGACCGTGCGGACGCCCTGGGAATACGCGATTCCGCCGTACCCGATTCCGCCTGCGTCCTTGCTCACGGCGTTGATGACGGCTGCTGTACCCGGCAGGGTTTGCGCGGTCGCAGCGAAGTCTTCATTGTCGAGCACGTGCTCCTTGAAGTAGGTGTACGTGCCCGAGTTGTTTTCCCGGCTGTAGAGGATGATGGGCCGGTCTTCGCCACCGACGTCTTTCCAGTTTGTGGTTTGGCCCCGGAAGATCTTCTTGAGCTGCGGAATCGTGAGCGCTTCGATCTTGTTTGCGGCCGGGACATAGACAGCTAGGGAGTCCAACGCGACACGGAACGCATGCGCCTCGGCGCCACGGCGTTTCATGAGTTGCTTCCGTTCTTTGTCCTTGATGGGGCGGCTCGCGTTCGCGAGGTCGGCCGTGCCATTGATCAAAGCAGCAAGTCCCGTCCCCGAACCGCCTCCGGAGACCTGGAGCACCTTGCCGGGGTTGGCGTCCATGAAGGCCTGCGCCCAGTTCTGGGCAAGAATCACCATTGTGTCGGAGCCCTTGATGGTCAGAGTCGAGCTGACGCGCGTCTTTGGCGCGGCCTCCGAGCCCTCACCGCGCTCTGGGCTCTTGCCGTTGATTTCTTAGTACTTTCATCGATGTAATCGCTCCGATCGTCCCGACTCTGAGACCCCTATGTGACAGCCGTGTGACAGACCGGCGACGACCCCGCGTCACCTCTAGTTAGATCTGCGGCCCGCATGGCGACACACGACTGCCACCGACGAGCCCGGACTGCCCGGCGTTCCTCTGGTGTACTATCGCGCCATGCAGGGCTACCCGCACTTCCACAAGAACCGGACGAACCTGTTGCTTCACATCGTGATGGTGCCGCTGTTTGTCGTGGGCGTCGTTTATTCGCTGTCGTCGGCAATGCAGGGTCGCTGGCTTGCCGCATCGCTTGCCCTTTCCTTGCCGCTCGTTTCCATCGCGATCCAAGGTGCAGTCCTCGCGCTGAGTTGCCACCGGTCTACGAGCGCGGCCGGTCCGTTTGTGTGACCCGGACCCCCTTCGTATGCTGAGACCGTGCTTCGCTTGGTTGGCGTGTTTCTGGTCGTGAGCATCCTCGCGAGCGCGGCCCACGCGCAGCGCATGGTTCAAGTCGCGCCCGAGACGGAACACAAGCCGCTGGTCACGCCACCGAAGCTCATCCGCTTCGTCGAGGCTGCCTATCCTGGGACCGAGGGCGAGGAGCCCATCGAGGCTGTCGTCGAGCTCGACATCGTCGTCGGCAAAGATGGCCTGGTCACCGAGGCAAGTGTCGCCCGATCTGCCGGAGAGGGGTTCGATGCAGCCGCGCTCGCGGCCGCACGCCAGTTCGTCTTCGAGCCCGCGCGCAAAGACTGGGAGCCTATCGCCTCCCGCGTTCGCTACCGGTACGTTTTCGAGCTTCAGGAACCGCCCGAGGAGATGACGACCGGGTGGCTTTCCGGTGCGGTGCTTCTCGCCGAGGACGACAGTCCCGCCGGCATGGTGACGATCGAGATCCTCAACGAGCGGAACGAGCTCATCAGAGAGATCGTCTCGGGGCCGGCTGGAACCTTCGTCGCGACCGACCTCGAGCCCGGGAAGTACGAGGTCAACATCTTGGGCGGCGAGTACGGCAATCTGGAGGTCGAGGAGGAGATCGTCGCGGGGCAGGTCACGCAGGTCATCTACCGCCTTGGCGCAAAGAAGAAGTCCGCATACCGAGGGTTCGGCGAGACGGCCGTCATCGAAGCGCCGCCGCGCGAGGTCGTGAAGCGCACGATCGACAAGGAAGAGCTCACCCGCATTCCGGGGACGCGGGGTGACGCGCTACGGGCTGTGGAGCTCCTCCCCGGCGTCGCGAGACCGCCTTTCGGCATCGGTCTGCTCATCGTGCGCGGCTCCGCGCCTCAAGACAGCGAGTCGTTCATCGACGGCGTTCCCGTGCCGTTGATCTACCACTTCGGCGGGCTCACCAGCATCTACAACTCGTACATGCTCGAGAAGATCGACTTCTATCCAGGCAACTTCTCGGTTCGCTACGGCCGGCGGACCGGCGGCATCTTGGAGGTGACGACCCGGGATCCGGCTCGCGATCGCATCCACGGCGTGGCCGAGATCTCGATCATCGATACATTCGTGACCCTCGAAGGCCCCATCACCGACAAGATCAGCATCTCCGGCGGTCTTCGGCGAAGCCTCCTCGATCTCGTCTTTCCGGCGGTCGCACCCGATGATATCGGCATACGCCAGGCGCCCGTCTACCTCGACTATCAGTTCAAGTTGAACTTCTGGCCGACCAAGCGGGACCGCGTTCGCATCTCGGCGTATGGGTCCAACGATCGTCTCGACCTGATCTTGGAAGAAGCGGCGGGCGACGACCCTGCAATTCGTGGCAACACACAGCTCGCCACGAGCTTCTACAACAACCAGATCGACTGGACACGCCGGGTCGGTGAGAAGGTCGAACAGGAGCTCGCGTTTAATGTCGGTCCCAACAAGATCAAGTTCGCGTTGGGCAATGAGTTCCGCCTCGAGGGCACCTTCATCCAAACGTACGGTCGAGGCGAGTGGCGATATCAAATCACGGACCGAGTGCGACTCATTGCCGGTTTGGACGTGTACACAGCTCCCGTCGATTTGACGTACGTCGGGCCGCAGCCTCAGGCCCAGGAGGGTGCGGGCAGTCAGCAGGGGTCACTAGCGGGTCAAGAGCAGGTCTTCGCCGACGTAGACACCACGCTCTTCCGTCCAGGCGTCTATCTCGAGTCGGACATGCAGTTGGGGAAGGTCACGCGACTCATCCTCGGCCTCCGCGTCGACCATTTCAGCGAGATCAACGCGACTTCCGTCGACCCTCGATTGACCACGATCTTCACTGTGGCTGAGGACATGCGGGTCAAGCTCGGCGTCGGCATCTTCAGCCAGCCTCCCGAGCTCCAGGAGTCCGACCCGGGCATTGGCAACCCCGGGCTCGATCCGATCAAGGCGGTTCACCTAGGCGCCGGCTGGGAGTACGACGCCCTGCCAGGCGCGCGGTTCGGGATCGAAGGCTTTTACAAGTACCTCTGGGACCGAGCGATATCGACCCCCAATGGCGAAGAGCCCTTCTATGTGACAGGCGGCATCGGGCGTATCTACGGCGCCGAGTTCAGCATCCACATCCGTCCCGCCACCGGGCGGCAGTACTTTGGCTACCTGTCGTACACGCTTTCGCGGAGCGAGCGCAAAGACGGTCCGCTCGAGCCGTGGCGCCTGTTCGACTTCGATCAGACGCACATCCTTACCGCTGCGTTCGTCTACAACTTCCCGCGCAACTGGGAGATCGGCGGAACCTTCCGCGTCGTCAGCGGCAACCCATCCACCCCCGTCATCGGATCGATTTACGATGCGCTCAACGACGTCTACATCCCGATCGACGGCCGCGTGAACACTCTACGGAATCCGTTGTTCCATCAGCTCAACGTGCGCGTCCAGAAGAAGTGGATCTTCGACGGCTGGAAGCTGGCGGTGTTCGTCGATATCCAGAATGCCTACAATCAGCAGAACCAAGAGGGCATCATCTACAACTACGACTTCAGTCAGCAGACCCCGCTCCTCGGGCTGCCGATCATTCCCTCGCTCGGAATCAGGGGGGAGCTATGATAGGCGCTGGGGTGGGGGCGCTGGGGTGGGACAAACTCAAGGGCCGCAGGCCTGGCCTGGGTTTGATTGC
Source organism: Deltaproteobacteria bacterium (assembly GCA_019313915.1). Taxonomy (GTDB): domain Bacteria; phylum Myxococcota_A; class Polyangia; order Polyangiales; family Houyiibacteriaceae; genus SG8-38. The sequence continues at coordinate 8,899 of JAFDAJ010000118.1, read as the reverse complement.
GCTGTGCCTGGTGGTTGCCTGCAGCGAGAGCTTCCTTCCCGCGTGGGCGGTGATCGACCTTCGGGCCGTTGCCGCGTTGGTCGAAGTGGAGGGCAAGCCTGGGCGCGCCAGACCCGATCCCGGCGACGACGTTCAGGTCTCGATTCTCGTGGTCGACCAGGGCGCGCCGGCTTCAGATGAGCAAGGGGTGCCGTCATTGACCCCGGACCTGCTGCAATGGGCGTTCGCGGCCTGTGTTCCCCTGCCAACTCTGATCGGACCTCCGATCTGCGGGGACGTCATTCAACCCTGTGACGGCTGCACGGGGACACCCCCCGATGACCGCCTCGCGTTTCCCGTCGTGCGCTTCCAGGTGCCGTCGGCCGCGGAGTTGCAGGCCGCTGGTGCGGATCGTGTCCTCGTGCAAGGCGTGATTTGCGCGGATGGGCCGCCCGCGGCTGACGCGATCATTCGGTTCATCCTCGGAGAGACCGACGATCTGAACCCCTGCGAAGATCCGAATGACGAAGGGCGGTTCGTGTCGGTGACCATTCCGATCGAGCCAACTCCGGATGACCCGAATCTGCATCCGGAGATTTCGAACCTTTTCCTCGACGGTAGGTCTTGGCCCCCGCCGTACGATCAAAGCGTGCCGCGGACCGCCCCGCGAGAGGGTTGCAAGGCCGATCTCGATGGGCTTTCCGATGCCGAGCGAGAGAAGCACCCCAGTGCTGGGAGCGAGGCTTCGTCGATCGAGCTGTCGGTGACCGAGGACAGCCTCCAGGCCTACATTGTCGACGAGATGACCCGCACCGAGGAGATGCAGGTCAGTTGGCTCACCGACGGCGGAGAGTTCGAACGCACCTTCTCGTTCATCACTGACCTCCCCGCAACGGTCTTGACCTTTTGGAGACCGCTTGTGGACGTGCCCGAGGACGGCTTGCTGGTCCGTTTCAACTTCGTGATTCGCGACGGCCGCGGAGGCACCGATTGGGTCGAGCGGGGCCTTTGCGTACTTCCGGCTCCCGCAGACGAATCTCCGCCCTAAGTGTCGGTTTTCTCCAAACTTTTGGCGATCGTTGACACTCGCCAACCCCCCACCTAGTGTGATGGATCGCGATGGTTGAGCGAATCGGAACGTGCCGCGTTCTCGGTGAAATTGGCAGCGGGGGCATGGCTGTCGTCTATGAAGCGATCCAGGAACCGCTCAATCGGCGGGTCGCCATCAAAGCGCTCAAACCCTCGATTGCCATCGACAGCCAGTTCGCCGAGCGGTTCGAACGTGAGGCGCACTTCATGGCGTCGCTGCAGCATGAGAACATTTTGCACGTCATCGACTTCGTCAAAGACGGCCGATCGATGTTCATCATCATGGAGTACGTCGACGGGATTGACCTCTACGATCTGCTCGAACGCTCGCCCCGATTGCCGGCGGACATCGCCGCCATCATCACGCTGCAGCTGGCGCGCGGTCTAGACTACGCGCACTTCCGCGGGATCATTCACCGCGACATCAAGCCCGCGAACATCATGGTATCGATGCAGGGCGACGTGAAGCTGATGGACTTCGGCATCGCGCGCCACGAACGCTTCGGAGACCTGACGGAAACCGGCACCGGCCTCGGGACGCCGAGCTACATGAGCCCCGAGCAGATTCTCGGCGACAAGCTCGACTTTCGTAGCGACATCTTTTCCGTGGGCATCGTTCTCTATCAACTGCTCACCGGGCGTAAGCCATTCGTCGAAGATGAAGCCCGCACCGTCATGCAAAAGATCCGACTCGATCGGTACGAGTCGCCCAAGAAGCTCGGCGTCGAGACGCCGCGCAAGTTGGAACGCATCATGGCGCGCTGCTTGCAGAAAATGCCTGCGAATCGCTACCCGACAACGCAAGCGCTCATCGACGATCTCACCGAATTTCTCGCGCCTCGCGTGCCGATGAGCCACAACGCCCGCCTTGTCATGTTCCTGAACGAGATCGGTGTCATGACCCGTGACCAGACCGATGAGGTGCTCTCGGCGGTTGCCCCGCGTGTGCTTCGGAGCGGCCGCCGTGACGCCGGGTTCCTGCGGAGCATGGCCAAGTGGCAAACTGCCGCTCTCGTCGCGCTCCTCCTTTCGGGGTTCAGCGTGCAAGCCGCGAGCGGACGGTGGTCCGGACCGTCTGCTGGCGAAGCTCCGGCCGTGCTCAATCCTGCAGAGGCTGGCTATCTCACCGTCAGCGCGGACCCGTGGGCGCACGTTTATGTCGACGGACAGCATGTTCTGACGACGCCCGCAGCGGGCGCGATTCCCCTTCAACCGGGCCGCCACTACGTGAAGTACACCAACCCATACTTTGCACCCGTCGAGCACGAAGTGGTGGTCGAGGCCGGCGACACCGTGCACGACCGCGCGACACTCTCCGAGCCGATCGCCGTCAACGGTGACTCCGAGGCTGCGCCGTGAAGCAAGCCCTCATCTCCCTCCTGTTGGGCATGGCGCTCGTCGTGCTCTCGTCCGGCGCCAAAGCGCAGGCGGTGTACACGCATGCGGTCCAGGAGGGAGATACGCTCGCATCGATCGCCCAGCGCTACTATGGGGACCCCACGCGTGAGGCGGTTCTGCGCGAGGCGAATCGCATGAAGGGGCCTGGGGTGAACGGCCTGGTGCCTGGAAGCTGGATTTTCGTTCCAATGGTGACCTTTTACCGGGTGGGCAAGGATGAGACGTGGAAGTCGTTGGCGACCCGCTTCTTTGGGCGAGAAGCGCGCGCGGCGACCTTGATCGAGGCCAACAAGGGCAACCGGCGGGTCCAGCCCGACGAGGGTGCCGAGCTGTTGGTGCCCTACCCGCTGCGGCACGTGGTCGGCCCCGGAGAAACTCTCGCCAAGATCGCGAAGATGTACATGCCGGCTAGCCCGCTATCGCTGAAGCGAATTCGTCGGTTCAACGCAGGCGCCCGGATTGAACGCGGGCAGGTGGTGTTGGTCCCGTTGTTTGATCTCAGACTCGCTGGAGAGGGTCGCGCCGAGGCGTCCGAGGCGTTCGCGCGCGCCTCCGGGGGCGGGGCTGCCAAGGCGGCACAAGACGAAGTCGAGAGCTCATTGCCTGAGCTGATCGAGCAGGTGGCGAAGGCAGCGTTCGCCGAAGCGGTGTCGCTCGGGAATCGACTCCTCGGCGCACAGAGTCTCACTTCGACGCAGGTGGTGACGATTCACAAAGAGCTTGCCGTGGCATATGTCGCGCTAGAACGAACCGACCTCGCCGAAGCGTCTTTTCGAGCGGCTCTCGCGTTGCAGCCGAACCTCGAGCTCGACACCGTCCGCACGTCGCCTCGTGTCCTCGAAGCGTTCACTCGGGCCAAGCAACCCGACGAGCCGTAGCCGCGGCTACTTCTTCTTTTTGATTTTCTTGGGCCTGTACTTCGCCGGGCGATCGTCCTTGGGCGCCGGTGCGCTCACTGCTTCGGCGGCCCCTTCGAGAGCCCACGGGGGCAACTCGATATCGCCGTTCTCTTCCGCCTGTTTCCTGAGGTGGATGTACGCGATGATGCACACCGGAATGATCGCCAGCGAAATCAGCTGTGAGGTTGAAAACCCAAAGGCAAAGCCGCGTTCGGGGTCGTCGCGGAGGTACTCGATGAGGAACCGCCACAAGCCGTAGAGCCCCGCAACCGTGACCAACACCTGACCCCGAAACTTGCGATGGGTGAGCAACCATACGGCGAATATGAACAGCACCAGCCCGAACGCCGACTCGTAGATCTGCGTTGGATGCACAGCCAGCGAGCTCACGCGGTCGACCATGAGGTCAGGGTATTCCTGGAGGTGGTGCTGGTACGCAGGGGCGCCATTGATCGTTTGGTCGCAAGCAAACGTGGGAAACGCCTCGGCATCCCATTTCGGAAACGTGCCAGCGGAGCTCAGCCAGGCCGGCGCGGCGTCCCCGAGCGGTCGTCCGTAGTCGCATCCGTAGAGGTAGCACCCGACGCGCGTGAACATCAGACCGGAAGCGAGCGTGGGTACGGCGACGTCCGCAAAGGGAAGCAACGGGATCTTCTTGATTCGCCAGAAGGTCAATGCCGAGACGAAGCCACCGAGGAATCCGCCGTACGCCACCAAGCCCCCGGAGCGGAGATCGAACCACGAGCCCACACTGTCGTACGAGTCGAGGTTGGTGAAGATGTAGAGCAAGCGGGCGCCGACGATCGCGCCGACGGCGGTCCAGGTGAAGCAGCTTGCCAGGAGCTCCCGGTTGTAGCCCTCGATCTTCTTGCCCATGTACATGATGAAGTACCAGGCAAAGAGCAGGCTGCTTCCCAACATCACGCCGTAGGAGTAGATGGGAATCGCGCCCCAGGGAGTCGGGATGTTGACGAGGACCGGGTGCATTGGGCCGAAATCTCGCCGGGTTCGCCTCTGGGGTCAAGTGGGTTTGGTGATGCGATGAGCGAGCTGCACATTCGAGAGCAAGATGGGGCGATCACGTTCGAGGTCCGCGTCGCACCGCGAGCGAGTCGCAATCGTGTCGTTGGCGTTCAAGATGGCGCCCTCAAAGTCGCGCTCACGGCGCCGCCGGTCGACGGTGCGGCCAACGAAGCGCTCAGAAAGCTCCTCGCGAAAGCGCTCGGCGTCGCCAAATCCGACATCGAGATCATTCGTGGTGACCGGGCGCGCATCAAGGTGCTGCGGGTCCACGGCGTAAGCGCTGGCAACGTACGATTCGGCGAAAGCTAGTTGACGATCACGCGGCGCAAGAACCAGACGTCGTTCTCGCGGCGGAGGTCGAACACCGTATTGGCGAGGCCCGCGTCGGTGCGGAGCCGCAGCGCGATTCGCGCGCGTTCGCCCTTGAGCGAGATGCTTTCCTGAATCAAGTGCAGCTTCGAGCCCTCGAGCGAGGCTAGAGCTTTGCGTGCGTCCGCCTTGAGCGCGGATGCGTTGCGGTCGTTGTAGCGGTGCCTCCGCCCGTCGTGCACAAGCTCCATCGTGACCTTCGATGGGTCGGCGTAGCTGAGGGCGTTGTCGATTCGTGACTCGGAAACACGGTCAGTGACCGATTCGATGAACTCATCCATTCGCTCGCGGTCGGTGACCACGACGGCGTCTGTGACCACCGCGGCCCCGACCACGATCGATAGGATGACAAGGAGATAGATACCCGTTCGGCCCATGATGTCCTAAGCCAATGCACGGGCCGTGCCATGCCGGGAGCCGTCGGTTTCCGCAGTAATTTCAGGAGAAATGTCGCTGAGGTCAATGCGGTCAGCTGTCATTGTGGCAACCCCTGGGCAACTCCGCGGGACACTTTGGCACCCCTGGCCCGTTGCTCTAGCCATGCGGTGAGACCGACCAGCGCAAAGCCGAAGCCTGCAAGCGCAAGCCAGCCACTCGGATGGAAAACCTCAATCGCGTGCACGACCTCGATGATGAAGCCAAAGGCTGCCAACGCGATGCCCCCATAGAGAACGGGTCGGCGATTGGTCACCAAGCCGTAGCTCAATAGGCCAAGGCCCACGGCGATCGCCTGCAGCGCGGCCCAAGGCCGTGGGTCCATGAGTAACGTCGTCGTTGCTGTGATTGCATTCAGGATCACCGCAGTTCGGACGAAGAAGGCCTTGGCCGCAGTGCTGCGCCACGCGAAAGCGAGGAGCATGACCGCCGACACCAACCCGTACAGCAGCCAGCAGCTGGAGAGAGAGAGGTGCGCCCAGTCGCCCACCGGCTCTATGAAAGCGCCGACAGCAAGTAGCAAGGGTACGACAGAGCCTTGCTCGATCGTCGCATCCTTGCGTTGTCTGCCGAGGGTAAAGAGAGCAAACGCTCCTGCAGCGAGGATGGCGCCCCAAAATACCAGCGAGACATCGTAGAAGAACACTTGGCGCGCAATGAGGACGATCGCTGGGGCTGCAAGCGAGGTCACAGCGAGCCGTTCCTCGAGCGTTTGCGGTTTCACGCGTGCCGCCAGCCAGATTGCCACGCCCAGGATCGGGACCACGACGAGCGTTGCCGCCAAAGAACTGCGATCGGGGATCAGCAGCAGCCCGTGGCCGTGGGCCGCCACGCTTGCGACTGTCAGGGCATTCGCATGAGGGCGTGCGAGGACCCGGAACGCCGCCCACATCAAAGGCACTAGAAGCGTTCCCGCGCCTCCGACGAGCAACAACGCAGCCAACGGAGTTGGTGCGATCCATTGCGCCACCGGCGCGACGGTCCCGCTCATGCTGCCGAATTGCGAAAGCACGAAACCGCCGAGCACGCCGGCATGGATCGGTACCAACGCAAGCAGAGTGAACATGAGCACGCGGGCGCTCCGTCCTTCTTGCCATCGGATGCCGCAGACGTAGGCAAGGGCCGGCAGGAGCACGGTCGTTCCCAGCAAGCCGAGGTAACGCGTCACGTCCGCCACTTGATCCCAGCTTTGCACTAGGAACGTTCCGGCGGCGGCGATGATCATCGTCGCACCGCACCATCGCAGAACCTGAAAGAGTTGTTGCAGTCGTGTCTCCATTCGTTCCTCCTAGCGCCTTTCCGCGCGGAGCTCTTGGAGCTCGGCGCGAAGCTTCGCGGTGTCTTCGACCGCCTCGAGCTCCGCTTCGAAGAGGTCGATCGGTTCCGCGCAATCCGATGCGATCTCGATTTCGCCGACGCGCGCTTCCCAACGCTCGAACACATCTTCGAGGTCGCCGATCGGTCCAGTGGTACTTGCCATTCCGTGAGCGGCTTCCGCTCGGGACTGACGCGTTCGTATCATGTTCTTGCGTTCGGCGAGCTCAGACAGACGTCCATTCAAGGCACGAATGCCATCGCCGAGCTCCTTGTGACTGCGTTCATGTTCCCCCAATCGTTGCCGCAATCGGAGCGCCCGCCGTTCCGCACCTTTGTGGCGGCGCAGGCACTCGAGCGCGACGGTTTCGTCCTCTGCCGCCTTGGCACGCCGACGCCACGCATCGATGGCTTCCTCTTCCTCGAGGAGTGTGTCCCGCAACGCCTGCTGGTCGCGCTCGACGCGCTTCAGTTGAACCCTTGCCCGCGCCGTGGCCTGACGAACCTTCCCGATCGCAGAGCTCACCGCCGCTTCGTGGTTCTCAACCTGGGCGAGCACTCCATCGACCCAGCTGGTCACGCTCATTGTCCATCGTTTCATTCGGTTCATCGAAACCTCCCGGGTCCCGATAGAGCAGGGAGCGTGCCAAGCTCCAGAAGCCTGAAATCATTGTGGAAAATAGGCAGCGCCGCTGCCAAGATGACATAAAATGAACACTAGCTGTACAATATATGTACATGTTGGACACCGACACAGCCGCCCGTCTCGACGCCATTGGAAAGCTCGGCTTCACCAATCCCTTCGGGCCGGAGCGGCCGAGGCTCGAAGCGGTCATTGTCGGCGAGGACGTTGCGCGCTCGTTACCGTGGAGCCGCTCGCTGGATTGGCCGCTCGAGGATCCCGCGCTTCCCGCGATCCAGGAAGAAGCCGAACGACAGATGGCCGAGGCGCAGGCCGGTCTCGCCCGAGGCAAGGCCTACACCAAACGCGAGCGAGACCTGATCCGAGGGGTCGCCCTCTACGTACTCTACTATCGTTACGACACCGAGCTCTACCAGTCGATCACGTCGGACTCACCCGCCAACACCGTCACGTTCTACGACGCGTTCAACAACGACTTCCACGAGCTGTTCAAGTGGGTCGAGCCGCCGACCTGGGCTGCGACACCGGCCGACTTGTTTGCGCTCTTCTTTCAAACACGCCGCGCGTTTCACTTCGTGTTCCACCAGATCTTAGGCACGTCAGTCGCCGCCGCAAAGCTGCGGGCAAACGTTTGGGAGTCGTTGTTCACCCACGACCCATGGCGCTACCTCGCGCATCTGCAAGGCCGCATGCACGAAGCCAGTACCTTGATCTTGGGACCCTCGGGAACCGGCAAAGAGCTCGTCGCGAGCGCGATCGGCCTGTCTTCGTTCATTGCGTTCGATGATGAACGCCGCCGCTTCGCTCGCGACTATCGGACCGGGTTTCATCCGCTTCATCTTGCCGCGATGTCCAAGACTCTGATCGAATCCGAGCTTTTCGGGCACAAGAAGGGCGCGTTCACCGGCGCGAGCGCGGACCGAATGGGGCACCTCGAAGGCAGGTCTGCGAGCGAGACGATATTCCTCGACGAGATCGGCGAGCTCGACCCGGAGATCCAGGTGAAGCTCCTCAGGGTGCTTCAATCGCGGGCCTTTCACCGCTTGGGAGACACCGAGCCCAGGAGCTTTGGCGGGAAGGTCGTCGCTGCGACCAATCGAGACCTGTCGCGCGAGATGGAGGCCGGACGCTTCCGCGAGGATCTCTACTACCGGCTCTGCTCCGACGTCATTCAAACTCCTTCGTTGCAGGAGCAGGTAGCCGGCAACGTTGACGAGCTAGGCCACCTCGTGAGCGTTCTAGTTCAGCGCACTCTGGGCTCGTCGGACTCGGCCACCTTCGAAGAGATCATGTCCGGAATCGAGCAGGGCGTCGGCTACGACTATCCGTGGCCGGGCAACATCCGAGAGCTCGAACAGTGTGTCCGCAACCTGTTGATCCACGGCCACTACCACCCACCCATGGCCCCGAGCCAAGCAGGCACCCTCGACCCCCTCTTCAACCAAATGCAGGCCGCCAACGCCACGCTGGACGAAGTAGTCTCCACCTACACCACCTGGGTCTACACCCAACGAGGTTCCTACACCCAAGCCGCCACAACCCTAGAAATAGACCGCCGCACAGTAGCCAAACACATAGGGGACACGTAGTCCGATATCGGGTATCTACTGATCCGGAGAGTGTCCCCTTTTGCGACAACGGTGCGGCTGTTTACGCCTACGGGTTGGGTGATTGGGACGTTGCACGTTCCGGAGGGGGTCGGGTTGTTGCCGTTCTTGAATGGTGATGAGGCGTTTTTTCGGATGACGAA
>JAFDAJ010000023.1 GCA_019313915.1 Deltaproteobacteria bacterium | reverse complement strand
TCCACGGCGACCATGGTCGCGGTCTTCATTCCGATCGCCCTATAGCAAGGCGAGGTCGACGAGCTCCTGCATGACGTTGCCGTGGCCATGGCGTTGGCTGTGTCGGCATCGCTCGTGGTGTCGATTCTGGTCATCCCTAGCCTCGCCGCGCGCCTCCTTTCGCAGGGCAAGACCCTCGACGCCGGCGGACTGACTGGCTTCGGCCAGCGGTTTCGCTCACGCGTGACTGAACAGGTCCGCTGGCTTTGCGCATCGACCCGACGCGCGTCGGCAACGATCGCAATGGCGATCGTCGGCTCGCTTCTCGTCGTCTGGGCGCTGCTCCCGCCAATGGACTACCTACCCACCGGCAATCGTAATCTGGTGTTCGGGATCTTGATTCCTCCGCCCGGCTACTCAATCGATGAGCTCGAAACCATCGGCAACCGGCTTCAAAGCGAGATGGCGCGCTACACGGGCGTGGAAACCGAGGGCGAGGCCAACATCAAACGCAGCTTCTTCGTCGGGAGCCCCAATCGAGTGTTCGCGGGCGCCGTTGCCGAGGACAAAGATGACGTAGGCCGAATGCTCGACCTGCTGCGACGCGTGCAGACCAAGATCCCAGGCATGATCTCGTTCGCGACCCAGGCTTCGTTGTTCGGCCGCACGATCGGCGCCCATCCCGAGCTTGGACCCCGGTGCGCCCGAGCTTCACGTCATCCCGAGACGAAAAGAGGCGGCTCAGCTTCAAATGGGGGGCGCCGAGCTCGGTCTCGTGGTCGACGCCTTGATCGACGGGGCGATCATCGGTGAGTACACACCCAAGGGACAGCCGAAGCTCGACGTCGTCTTGCGCGCGGTGACCGGGGATAACCAACTTCTGCCCGACGCACCGGCCTTGTTGTCCGCACCGGTCGCCACCCCTAGTGGGCGCACCGTTCCTCTGGGTGCGCTTGCCAAGATCGAGGAACGCCTCGGTCCGTCGGTGATCCGTCACCTCGAACGACGCCGCTCGATCACCCTCACCGTATCGCCACCCGAAGACCTGGCCCTCGAAGACGCCATCGAAACGATACGCAACGACGTCATCGGGGGCCTCGAGGCAGAAGGCGCGGTTCCAGCCGGTGTCGAGTTCGGCCTGAGCGGTGCGGCCGGCAAGCTCGAGGTGGCCCAAAAACAATTCGGGAACATCCTTCTGCTCGCGCTGATCATCTGCTTCCTGTTGATCGCGGCCCTCTTCGAAGACTTCGTCTCTCCTTTCGCGGTGCTCATGAGCGTGCCGCTCGCAGCGGCCGGTGGCGCAGGCGGGCTCTGGCTGGTCAACGCGCTGCTCGGAAAGCAGCCCCTGGATTTAATGACCGCGCTCGGGTTTCTGATCCTGATCGGCGTCGTCGTGAACAACGCCATCCTCGTCGTGGACGGCTCGCTGACGCGCCTTCGTGCCGGCTCAACGCTCAGCGAAGCCGTGCCACTCGCTGTCGAAGCTCGCGTGCGCCCGATCTTCATGACCACGGCGACTTCCCTTGCAGGCCTCTTGCCGATGGTGGTCTTTTCGGGCTCGGGCTCCGAGCTCTACCGCGGCGTCGGCGCCATCGTGCTCGGCGGCCTGTTGCTCTCGACGGTGCTCACCCTCTTTGTCGTGCCAAGCGCGTTCACTCTCCTTTGGAGGCTTCGCGGGCACGGCGATACGGATTGAGAAACTTCTTCTTGAGCTGCTGAAGCTCGTCGCGTTTGAGCTCGCGATACTCGCCGGGCCTGAGATCATCGATGCTGATACCTGCGAACGACTGCCGCGCGAGCCGCATCACCCGACGGTGAATGGCGTCGCCCATTCGATGGATTTGCCTGTTCTTTCCCTCGGTGAGGGTGAGCTGAACCCAGGTGTGGTTCTGCTCCTGCCGTAACACGAACGCCTCCGCCTTGTTGGTACGATAACCATCGTCGAGCCTCACGCCGTTTCGTAGTGCATCGAGCTCCTCGACGTCGAGGTGGCCCTGGAACTTCACGGCGTAGATCTTGGGCACCCCGGCCACCGGCCGCAGCAGAGCGTCGATCATATCCCCGTCGTTGGTGGCCAAAAGTGCACCGCTCGTGTGGTAGTCGAGACGTCCCACCGGAACGACCCGCTCGGGGATTTGGTGCAACAGGTCCGCGATGGTCGCCCTTCCCTGCGGGTCATCGAGCGTCGTCACCATCTCACGCGGCTTGTGCATGATGTAGTACACCGGCTTCTCCGCGACGAGCCGTCGCCCGTCAACCTCGACCCGGTCCTTGTGCGGATCCACCTTCGTCCCGAGCTCGGTGACGATGCGCCCATTAACGCGCACCCGCCCAGCCGTGATCAGCTCCTCCGACGCACGCCGCGAAGCAACACCAGCACGGGCGAGAACTTTTTGAAGACGCTCCACCGGCGGAAGCTAGCTGGTCAGCTCTTGCTGGAAAAGGTGAAAAGGGCCTGTCCCCCTCGTCCCTACTGGCTTGCGCCGAGGGATTGTTGGGTGGCTAGGGCTGACTTGCGGAGGCGTTCTTCGTCGCGGTCCCAGCGGTCGACTTTGCCGTCCGCGTTGATGTCGGTCCCGATACGGACTGTGCGGCCTTCGGCGTAGTATTCCCAGCGGTCCGGTTTCCACTCGGAGGCGGTGCTGCGGTTGGCCATGTCGCGCTCGGCGCGCTCGGGCTGGCCGTTTTCGTAGAAGATCTTGGTGTCGATCATCCCGTTTCCGCTGGTGTCGATTTCCTGGAGGCTGACCCGCCCGTTGGTGAAGTGGGTGACTTCGTCGATGCGGCCATCAAAGTCACGGTCGGCTTCCTCGCGCAGCGGCCTGCCCTCTTCGGTGTAGATCCGCACGATGTCCTTGCGGCCATCGCCATTTAGGTCAGCCTCGCGGCACACCAAAACCAAGCGCGCAAGGCTCCCCTCGCCCATGGTCTGGAAGAGCTTTCGCACGTCCGGCGTGTCGTCGCCGGAGGTGTCGTACTCGGTGACCTCGTAGCCCGCACCGTCGGGGACGCAGCGCCCGCCGTCAGCAACTTCGCTGCCGCTCGTCGATTCGGACCGCCCAGAACCCGGACTCGTCACTGGCTTCGGGTCCTTCGTGCCGCAGCCCACCACGGCGAGGCTCAATAGAAAAAGCAGCAGGTACTTCATGGTTGACCCCTCTCACATCGAAGCACGTCGTCGGCGGGGCCCATACTCTGCAGCGGCATGTCGTGGCTGCGATCCGGTTCACCATCCCCGTTGTCGTCGTACTGCGTCAGAACGAGCTTGCCGCCCCGAAACGAATCCCACTTCTCGACGCGACCGTCGTTGTTGTCGTCGTACCGTGCCTCGGTGATGAGGCCCTGCGCGTAGACCTCCCAGACGTCGACCTTGCCGTCGCGCACCCGATCCCGCTCGGACCGAACGACCCAGCCATTACTGCACCACAGCCAGGTATCAATCGTGTTATCAAAGTTGGTGTCGAGTTCTTTGCGGACCAGCTGGCCGTCTTCATAGAAGGCCAGTTGGTCGAGACGCCCATCGAAGTCGAAGTCGTGCCGCTCCTGCACGACATGCTCCCCATCGCCGTCATAAAAGCGTTCCACATCGACTTTCCCATCAAAATTCATGTCTGCTTTCGTGCAGTAGCGACGGCCTCCACGCCCGACGTGTTCAATGTCGACACGTCCATCCCCGTTAACATCGGTTGCGGTGACCTGATTCCCTTTGCACTCGGCCGCCTCAGCCATCGAGCCTCCCGGCAACGTGCTGGAGGGGCTCTGGCTGCAACCCTGCGCCGGCAGGCATGCCAAGACGGCAAGCCCAACCACTGCATGCGCGAAATTGCTCATGTTTGCGGTCACTTTTAGGTCCCCCGAGAACCGGATCCTCATAAGAATAAGGTCGATCCACGGGTCGGCGCAAGTCTATGGCCGATCGGATTGACAATATATATGGTGCCATGTAGTTTCATGCCACTGCTGAGGTCCGAATGGCGCGCAAAAAGATCTCGACGACGGTCTACATCACACCCGAGCAAAATGAGCGACTCAAGCTCTTGCACGAGCGCACGAAAGTGCCGGTGGCAGTGTACATCCGCGAGGGCATCGATCTCGTTTTGGACCGTCATCAGGACGAGCTTCCGGGCCAGATGACGCTGGACGCCACGCCCACAAAAAAGGGTTAACGACGGCGTGTTGCTGTAGGCCTGGTGCGAGGCTAGACAGGTCGCACTTTGGCGCAAGATCTCCAGCACATCCGGAACTTCTGTATCATCGCGCACATCGACCACGGCAAGAGCACGCTTGCCGATCGGTTCCTCGAGGTGACGGGGGCGGTCTCCGCGCGGGAACAGAAGGCACAGCTGCTCGACCGGATGGACCTCGAGCGGGAGCGCGGGATCACGATCAAGGCCCAGGGCGTCCGGCTTCCCTACACGGCTGCCAACGGGGAAACGTATCAATTGAACCTCATCGATACCCCGGGCCACGTGGACTTCAGCTACGAGGTGTCGCGCTCGCTCGCGGCATGTGACGGCGCACTCTTGGTCGTCGATGCCACGCAAGGCGTCGAGGCGCAGACCCTGGCGAACGTCTATCTCGCTGTGGAGAACGACCTCGAGATCATCCCAGTGTTCAACAAGGTCGACTTGCCCAGCTCGGACGTGGATCGGGTGCTGAAGGAGGTCGAGGACGTCATCGGACTCGATTGTTCGGAGGTACTGGCGTGCAGCGCCAAGACCGGCGAAGGCGTGCCCGAGATTCTCGAAGCGGTGGTCAAGCGCATCCCGCCCCCCGCGACCGACGACAATGGCTACCTGCGAGCGCTGATCTTCGACAGTTGGTACGACAGCTACCGCGGCGCCGTCTGCATGATCCGCGTGAAGGACGGCACGGTCCGCAAAGGCGACAAGATCCGCCTCATGGCGACGGGTGCGGAGTACGAAGTCACCGAGCTCGGGGTGTACGCGCCGTTTCAGCAGGAGCTCGATCACCTAGGGCCCGGAGAGGTCGGCTACCTCGCCGCAAGCATCAAGTCGCTGCAGGACGCGAAGGTCGGCGACACGATTACGTTGGGGAACAATCCCGCGGAGCAAGCCCTTGCCGGGTTCAAAGAGGTCAAGCCGATGGTGTTCTGCGGGATCTTCCCGACAGACAGCGACCAATACACCGATCTGCGCGACGCGCTCGAGAAGCTCAACTTGAATGATGCCGCGTTCATGTTCGAACCGGAGACTTCGGATGCACTCGGGTTCGGGTTCCGATGTGGGTTCCTCGGGCTCCTGCACATGGAGATCATCCAGGAGCGGCTCGAACGCGAGTACCACATCGGGCTGATCACCACCGCGCCAAGCGTGGTGTATCGGGTAGCGACTGAAGAGGAAACGATCGAGATCGACAACCCGTCACAGATTCCCGACGGACGCATTCGAGTCGAGGAGCCGTACTTCAGGGTGTCGATCCACGTGCCAGCCGAGTTCGTCGGGGCTGTGATCAAGCTCTGCCAAGACCGCCGCGGGGAACAACAGGGCATCCAATACGCCTCGACCGAACGTGTGATCGTCACGTATCTCATGCCGCTCGCCGAAGTGCTGTTCGATTTCTTCGACAAGCTGAAGAGCGCTACGAAGGGCTACGCATCGATGGACTACGAGCTGGCCGGCTATCGAGAGAACCCCCTCGTGCGCCTCGACATGCTACTCAATGGCCAGAAGGTCGACGCGTTGAGCGCGGTCGTCCACAAAGACAAGGCGTACTATCTTGGGCGCGCGCTCGCGGCGAAGCTGAAGAAGATCGTGCCGCGCCAGCAGTACGAGGTCATCATCCAGGCCGCGATCGGCTCCAAGGTGGTCGCCCGCGAAACCGTACGCGCGCTGCGCAAGGACGTCACCGCGAAGTGCTACGGCGGCGACATCTCCCGAAAGCGCAAGCTCCTCGAGAAACAAAAAGAGGGCAAGAAGCGCATGAAGGCAGTCGGCAGCGTAGAAATCCCGCAGGACGCCTTTCACGCCATCCTCAAAGTAGACGACTAGTGTGCGGACCCTAGGGGCCGGGGGGAGCTGAGGTGTTGGACTTCTTGCAGCCGCCTAGAGCCAGCAGCGCGCAGGCGAGCATCAGCCCACGCATCATCGAATACCTAGTCACGAACCCCTCACTCCTCGGCGAAAACTGTATTCCAGTCGTTCTTCATCGAAACGACGACCCACCCCGAGGGGTTCGCTTGATCGAGCGCTTGATCGAGCGTGCCGATCCTGCTGTTGCGATCATAGGCGTATTCGCGTTCCGCATCATCGTGGTGGAGGAGGAGCCCGAGCCGCGCCCCCCCGCTGCCCAACGTGGTCCACTGCAGCATCTCGAGGTCGCCATCCGAATTGCCAAAAGCGAGAATCGGACGGCGGCCGATGCGCTTGTAGATGCCGACAGGCTTGCCACTTTTGTCGTTGACGAAGGCAACCTCCGGAAGACGCAGCAATGACGGCTTGCGCCCCTGCACTTCATACCGGGTTTCGATCGAAGAGCCGATGACTCGCTCCGGCGGGATGCCGTAGACCATTTCTGTATACGTGCGCATGAACTCGACGCTACCGCCCGAAACGATGAAGGTCTTGAAACCGTTGGCTTCGAGGTGACGCAGGAGCTCGAGTTGCGGTTGATACACGAGCTCGGTGTACGGCCTCTCGAACTTCGGATGACGAGCGTCTCGAACCCACTCGGTCGCGATGGTTTCGAACAGTGTGGCGCTCATGCCGGTGTGCGAGGCAACCACGATTTCGATCAGACCGTGACTTCCGGCGGCAATGAGGGCTTCCTTGTCGTCTTCGATGACGGCCTTGAAGGGCTCCTGAGTCTTCCATTCGGGGTGGACCTGGGCCAGGTCCCTCACGCGATGAAGGGCAAAGGCCATCTCGGCATACACCGGCTGCTCGACCCACAAAGTCCCGTCGTTGTCGAACGTCGCGACCCGCGCTTCGGGTTCCACGAACGCGGGGTCGTCAGGGTCACTGACCGCGCGGACGAAGTCGAGGAGCTGGGCTTTGGTTTCCGTATCGTTCCATGAGGGAAGCGGGTCGACGAAGGCTTCGGCGTCGGCGCGGACTTTCGGTTCCTCTACCCCGGGCGTCTGGGAGCTCGCGCAGCTCAAAACCAGCAGCGCAGACACCACCAAACCGAACACACGCGCCTTGCCAGTCAGGAAACTCATGGCGCGAAATGTAGGAGTGGGCCCTAGGCTCGTCCAGGCCAATGGGCCGCTTTTTCAGGCCAGCGCGTCAAGGGCGGCGAGAAAGGTGCTCGGCTCGGGCCGGACCCGGTAATTGTCCGTCAAATCGACGAATATGATCCTTCGGCTCGGGTCGGTGATCACGACGGTCGGCAACACGCTGTCGCTGTCATACCCGAGCGTGTCCATCAAAAACGGCACTCCGCCGATGTGTTCAATGCCCAAGCGGCGTGCCAGCTGCCCGTCCTCATCGACGCAGAATCGAATCGGCGCGTCGAAACGCTTTGCGAGCGCCCGCGTGTTGGCTTCGGGCTGTCGTGAGATGAGGAACACTTCCACGCCCCGAGCTTCGAGCGCTCGGTATTGTGCCGCGATTTCCTTCACCTGCGCCATGCACAAAGGGCACCAATTGCCGCGAATGAACATGTAGAGGCCGTGCTTGCCTTCGGTCGGCGTAACCGGCTTCCCGTCGCCATCGAAGAGCTCGAGCTCGGGCAACGTGACGCCAACCGCAATAGCTGTCGACGCAGAGCGATCGAGGCGCGAGTACCAGAAGATGTAGCCGAACGATGGGATCAGGCCGAGAAACAACGCATACCAACTAGCAGGCGACTCGAAACCAATGAAGGAAATCACCGTGCCGATCAGCGCGAGCGCGAGCATGAGATACTGATTGCGCCACGTCCGCGCTCGCCTGACCAGCACGAGCGACGACATGAAGGAGACGAGCGGAACGATCGCAACCAGCGCGCCAACCCAGGCAAGCCCGGTCTCCGGCGCGCGGACCAGATGGACGACGATGTGACCCATGGCCCCCATGGCGACCATCAAGTAGGGAATCGGAAAGTATCGTTTGAGTGCGCCCACATTTTTCCTTTGGCTTTGGGGTCTAACGGCGAAACGAGCCGGATGTTACATCGCGGGCACGTTCGCCGGGTGGGTGGACTGGCAGGGCGGTTAAAAAGGGTCGCCCGGTCGTTTGGAGGGGGGGAGACACGACCGGGCGGGGAGCAACCGGTGGATATTGGGGGGGTTCCGCCGGCTAAACTTTTTATTTTTTGTTCTGAGGACGTCTCCGTCCTGGTGGATTAAAAGTTAGATAATAGGCTTCAGAGCGTCAATGGTACGGCGCCCCCTAGGGTGAATTATCGGGTGCACTAGCTCACAGATCTGCGGGAAAAAAGATGCCAGCTCGACACGCCTACAATGCTGCCAAATAAATCCGCTATCACGTCACCTAGCTCCGGTGATCGACCTGGAACCAGTGCTTGGTGAATCTCATCGGAGAGCCCCCAAAGCACCGAGACGAACACCGCGAACGTTGCCGTCTTCCAGATCGCCGCCGACGCCCAAGTCCTCGAGGATGCCGCTGCGCAGAGCCAACCGAGCACGCCGTACTCGACGAAGTGAATACCTTTGTCCTGCAAGGGAACGTGTTCAATCCCCGGGACCTCCACCTCGAACGATGAAATCACGAAGATGAGGGCCATGTACAACAACGCGAAACGCCACGGACGCACCCTCTCCCACCACGAGTTCGTATTCAGCTCGCGCCTCCCGCATCTAGCACCGACAACCGGGTTCGGCGGCCACGCTCGTGCAGCCCGCCCGCGCCGCTCATGTACCCGGACAGGCTGTGGCGGTAGGACTTGTCGATGGTCACGGTGACGAGCTCGCCGGTCGGGTCGTGGCCTTCGGACGCGATGAGATGAACGATTTCGTTACGCTCGCTGCGCCCGGCGAATCGACCAGTGTCACCAGGCGACGGCCCTTCGACCAAGACGCGCAACTCCTGGCCAACCAGCGATTGCAGGTGCGCCTGTTGCTGTGTCTCGACCACGGCGAACAATCGGGCCAAGCGGTCGTCCTTCACATCTTCGGGCACTTCGTCGCCAAGCTTGAGCGCGGGTGTGTAGGGCCGCGGGGAATACTTGAACGCAAACGCGGCGACAAATCCGACCCGCCGCACGAGCTGGAGGGTTCGTTCAAAGTCCTCTTCGGTCTCACCCGGAAAGCCGACGATGAAATCAGCCGAAAGCGTCAGCCCGGACTTCGCTCGCTTCAGTGCATCGGTGCGAGCGATGTAGTCCTCGGTGGTGTAGCGCCGCGCCATTCGTCGCAGCACGCGATCCGAACCGGACTGCACCGGCAAATGGACGTGCGCCGGAAGCACCTCGAGCTCCGCATGAGCGGCCACCAACTCGGGGGTGATGTGACGGGGGTGCGGTGACGTATAGCGAAGCCGTTGGAGGTCGGGGACGTCCTTGGCGATCCGCCGGAGCAACCCCGCGAACTGAGAGGTGGAGGCCGCCGTCTTGGATTCGGCCTTGCTCGCCTCGGCATCGGCGCCCGGCTCATGCCACGAGTTGACCGTCTGCCCAAGAAGGGTGATCTCCCGCACCCCCCCGGCGACCAGATCTCGGATCTCCCCGATAATCTCGTCAGCCGGCCGGTATCGCTCCGACCCACGTGTATAGGGAACGATACAAAATGTGCATCGCTCGTCGCAGCCCTTCATCACCGTGACGTAGGCCGTGACCTCCCGGCGATCTGCGTGCGGCTTGGCCCGGAGGAATTGGGGGTCATCCATGTCGAATACGGTCCGCGTGATCGGCGGGCCGCCCTGTTCGACCTCTCGGATCAGGGCAGGAAGCTCGGGAATGTTGTCTGGCCCGACCACGATGTCCACGAAGGGCGCCTTGCGCAGCAAACGCTCGCCCTCTTGCTGGGCGACGCACCCGGCAACGGCCAGCACAGTGCCTCGTTGGGCCTCCTTAAAGGGCCGAAACGTCCCGAGAAGGCTCATCAACTTGTGCTCTGCCTTCTCGCGGACACTGCAGGTGTTGACGACCAGCAGATCGGCCAACGCGGGCTCGCTCGCCTCGCGGAACCCACTCGATCGCAAGACCTCCTCGATCCGACGCGAGTCGTGAACGTTCATCTGGCAGCCGAAGGTCTGGATGAAGTACTGCTTCATGGGGAATCTGGCGATAGCTCTAGCAGCAGGGGGGGGTAGCCGCCAAACGGCCGAAATTACGCCGTTCGCTGGCGGAATTGGGGCTCTCCGCGCTACAAGCCCTAGGTAGATGGCTCGCCGGCGATGCATCTGCCTCCTGCTCGTTCTGGCGAGCGGCTGCAAGACGATCCCAGAGGATGCTTACGGTATCGATCGGATCCGTTTCAGCGGCATGGAGGCCCTCGATCAAGAGGCCCTCAGGGCGTGCCTCGCCAGCCAGGAGCGCGACCGGGTCACCCTTGCCTTCGGCACGAGCACGGAGCGGGAATGCGGTGTGCCCCCCTTCGACGGGAGGCGCGTGTCGTTCGATCTCTGGAAGAAACTCCGCAAGGGCTGGCCGACCTTGGATTCGGCTGTGTTCGATCGCGACGTCCAGAGAATCGAGCGGTGGTATCAGGCGCGTGGCTACTACGACGCCGCGGTCGTCAGCACCGAGTTCGACCCACCAGCGGCCGCCGGCAACGACCGCATCATCGTCACGTCTGGAGGCGAAGCTCCGTGCACCCGGGAAGATGACGATGAGGGCTGCAAGCTGACCATCGGCATCGAAGTCGAAGAAGGCGAGCCGGTGATGGTGCGCTCCATCCGGGTGACCGGTCACGAAGCTTGGGAGGCCAACAAGCGAGAGAGGGTGGACAAGGCCGTGAAGATCAAGGTCGGCAAACCGTTCGACGAAGCGGTCTACGAGCGCAGCAAACGCGGGATCCGGCGCCTGCTCAGAGAGGAGAGCTACGCATGCGGCTCCGTGTTGGGGCGCGTCGAAATCGATCGCGACGCCAAAGAGGCGTTCGTCGAGCTCTATGTTGAAGATGGACCCAGGTGCACGCTCGGCGACATCACAGTCACCGGTAACGGCAAGCTGCCCGCCGACACGATCCTCGCCGTGGCTGACCTCAAAACGGGTGAGACGTACAGCTCGCTGAGCCTCGCGGACGCCCAGCGCGCCGTGTACGCGCTTGGTGCGCTCGCGTCCGTGAACGTCACCTCAACCCCGAGGCTCGACGAGGAGGAGCAGTGTACGGGTGTCGTCGACGTCAACATCGCCGTCGAGCCCGGCCGACAAATCCGTTGGGGTATCGGCGCAGGCCTCCAGAGCGGTACGATCGCCACCCTAACGCTCCAGCAGGACACTCGAATCTCGGACGTTCATTTGTTCGGGCTGTTCGAGCACCGGAATTTCATCGATGGTTTCCGCCGCTTGCGAATCGAGGATCGCCCGAAGATCGTCGCCCGCGATCCGCTCTTTCGGTTCGGCCGAGGCTTCCTTTTCGGCAACGAGCTCCGCGTCGAGTACCGTCGGCCGGCGTTCCTGGAGCCGCGCACGACCGCCTCCATCCAATTCCGCCACGACTGGGGTCCGGACCCGTTCGAGCTCTTTCGCCGCCATGACCTTCAGATTCGCGCGAGCCTCTCACGGCCGTTCTACGACGGCCGCCTGCTCCTCGTGGGCGCCCTCAACTACGACACGTTCCTGACCGTCGATAAGGACCCTCGATTCCCGACGAGCTACCAGGTCGTCTTTCTCGACGAGCGCATCATCGTCGACCTGCGAGACGACTCTCGAAGTCCACGGGCCGGATTCTTCTTCCAGGTCGGTACCCAGCAATCGCCGGCGAGCCTGAAGCGCTCTTGGCAATACGTCCGCGTCACGCCCGAGGTCCGCGGCTATGCGCCCCTACCGCTCTCTTCGACGCTCGCGTTTCGCTTCGGCATCGGAGCGATGTTCTTGTTCTCACGAGACCGCAATCGGCTGGACTTGGTCGGGCAAGCGCTCGGACCGCAAAACTACCGATTGCGTTCCGGCGGTCCGACGACCCATCGCGGCTTTTTCGGCGGCTTCCTCGGCGACCCCGGCAGCATCGACTCACTCAACCGCGAAGGGTTCGACGCGCGTAACGACGGTGGCCTGCGCAGATGGGAAGCGGGCATCGAGTGGCGTGTACCGGTGACCCAGGCTTTTGCGACGGCGCTCTTCATGGACTTCGGTGACGTGAACCGCGGGGAGGCGTTCCGGTTCAACTACATCCGCGCCGCCGCAGGTTTCGGTTTTCGATACCAAACACCCGTCGGACCGATCCGTCTCGACTTCGGTTTCTTGATCCCGAAATGGCAGGTCGTTGGCGGGGACGCCCCGCCCAATGCATTCAACATCTTCCGCTTCATCAAGGGAGGCGTCCCGGGCGCCATCCATTTCACCATCGGTGAGGCGTTCTGATGCGTTGGCTGTCTCGCCTCTTCAGTTGGTTCCTGGGCTGGCCGGTCATCGGGATCGTGTCCCTCATCGCAAGCGTGTTGTTTCACCTGGACACCGGCCTCGGCCGCAAGATCGGCCGGGACATGCTCAACGAGTTCGTGTCCGGAGAAATGGTGGGCACCCTGCACGCTGGTTACATCACGCAACTCCGGCTCTGGCACTCGATCGTCAAGGATGTGTTCGTCTACGATCCAGACGGCAACGCGATCATTTACGCCGAGACTGTAGAGGTCGGGATCGATCCGATTGCGGCGCTTCGTGGCCGCCTCCGGTTCTACTACGGCGACCTCACTAATGGATGGGTGGATCTGATCGACGATGGCGAAGGTGCGCCGACGTTCCTCGCGGCATTCGAGGCAGCTGATCAAACGCCTACCGAAGGGGAGCCCTTCCACGCGATCGTCGACAACATGGACCTGCGCAATCTCGAGGTGACCGGAGAGTTGCTCGGCCTAAAGGACCTACGCGTCGTCGACCTCGACGCGAAGGGCCGAATGGAGTTCTACTGGATCACCGACATCGAGGTCTGGTCCGCGGAGGGACGCATCGTGCGCCCGTTCCCATTCGAGGCGAGTCTCGACAACTTGGTCGGCAGTGTCCACACGGACGCGAGAGGCGCGCAGGTGACCGCGGGGGCGAGCCGCGGGGATGAGCACGTGACCGCTGAGCTCGTCTACCGCCCGCACAAAGACAGCGCCCCCGAGGACCCGTGGGACCTCGACCTCTTCGTGCGCGTAGAGCCGATCACCGCCGAGACCCTGTACGACGTCGGCTTCGATTGGGCGGAGTCGATGAAGGGAGAAACGACAGGGTGGGTCCGGATGTGGGGACCCGAAGAGGACTATCGCCTGCAGGCCGACTTGCAGACGCTCGGAGGCCGCGCCCGGGTCAAGGGCGAGCTGCCGAGCGAGGGGGTCACCCGCATCGAGGTCTCCAGCCCGCGGTTGAAGCTCATTGAGGTGATCGGTGGGGTACCCGACGTCGAGATCGGCGGCAGAATCGAGATGACCAGCGACCCGAAGAACGAGGACGTGCTGGGCGTGGAAATCGAAACCGAGGGATTCATCTATGAGGACATCCATATCCCGGCCCTCCTCGCGAAGATTCGGGCGCGTGATGATGGCATCGACATCGATTCACTGCAGACGCAGTACGCGGGCGGCGATCTCTACCTGGACGGACACGTCGAATACGAAGGCGTCACCGAAATCCACGCGCGCGGAAACGTTCCGGAGGTAAGCGCGGATCCCAATTTCCAGCAATATGCGCCAGGCGTCCAGGGCAACGCGGAGTTCGATCTGAACATTCGCCAAACAGTGCGCGGCGACTTCGAGACGAAGGGCTGGGTACGCTTCGATCGCTTCGACTATGGCGCGCTCAGTGCGCGCATCCTCATCCTCGAAGGGCGCATCTGGGGGGACCCTCTGAAGCCCAAGTTGGATCTGGAGCTCGACGGCACAGCGCTGCGGGTCGCGGGGTACCCGATCGGCAATGGGCAAGCGATCCTTACCGGAGGCCCCAACGAGTACTCCGCGACGGGTGCGTTTACCGCGCGGGGCGCACGGCGAGCGGAGTTCCAAGCCCGCGTGGAAGCCAGCGAAGGCGTCTACAGGCTCGACGTGGACACCGTCGAGCTCGCTGTGGGCGAGCACTCGTGGCGCGGCTCCGTCAAGAACGCAACCCTCGAGGCCGACAAGGGTCTCTCATTCGAGAGGATCCTGATAGGCAACGGGCCCCAACGTCTCGAAGCGCGAGGCGAGTGGCTATTCGACGGGCCGGACGACATCCGGGCCGACCTGGAGAACTTCGACTTGGCCTTGCTGAAGATCCTCTACCCGGAGGATGCACCAGATTTCACGGGCGGCGTCGACCTCCATTTCGAGTTTCGCGGCGACCTCGACAAGGAGCCCACCATCGTCGCCGAGGGTACTCTGACCGACGCGAATCTGTGGGATATCGCTCCGGTTACTGCCGCATACCTCATCCGCTATGACAACGGGCTTCTCGACGCCGACGCGCAAGTAGACCTCGGTGGACGCGGCAACTTCACGCTGAGCACAACCGGCTTCATCGAGCCGGCGCCCGGCGGCATCGGGCCCTCGCTGCTTGAAGGCGTGTACGAGACGACACTCAGCACAGGCGCGATGGACCTCACGCTGCTCGAGCTGATCTTCGAGGAAGACATGCCCAACGTGCAGGGTTACGCGGACGCCAGCATTCAGTTCTCGGGACCGATCGATGCACCTGCCTTCAAGGGCAGCATCGACATCCCGGACCTCATCGTCGACGCGTGGGGCCCGGTCGAGCTCACATCGACCTTCCGCTACGAGTATGGCGCACTACTCGCCCAGGTGCGGCTGGCTGACGACGATGGCGAGCTCGTCGAAACCGAAGGAAGCTTGCTCGTCGACCTGGTTCATCTCGCCCAGAAGCCCAGCGAAGCGGTGGAAGCGCTCGCAACGTCTCCGTGGCGACTCTCATTGCGCATGCCGCCACGGCGATTGAGCGCATTTCCCAAGGAACTCAGCGATCGTTTCGTTCCGGACGCCGATCGCCTGCAATTGGCAGCCAGTCTCACGCTCGCAGGCGGTGCGTTCCGAACTCGCGGCGACTTCCACTCCAGCATCGACTGGCTCTCAGATTCTTCGGAAGGCCTGTGCGGAAGCGAATCCAACCCACGAGCCACGCTGAGGGCGCATCTGGAGCATGGGGTCACCGTGATCACCATGGACGGTGTCGTCGGAGACACGAAGGTCCTCGATCTGGAGGCGTCCTCTGAGACACCCCTCGACGATTGGTTGCAGAACGCGGAGATCCCCGCCTGGCCGGTAACTCGGGTCAGCGCCGACTTTTACGAAGCACCCACGGAGAACCTTCCCTACCTGTGCCGCTACGCGGCTGGCGTCCTGAGCGCACAGCTCAAGGCCACCGGTATCTTCAGCGACGACCCGAAGCTTTCGTTCACGATGGAGGCCGACGAGCTTCGCGCGCGGCGGATAGAGCCAGCGCGCCGAACCGGGATGGTGAACACGATCATCGAAACGCCCCCCAGCCGGAATCGGATCTCGGCAGCCTACGAAGACGGTGTGGGCGAAATGAACGTCGACATGCAGTGGTGGAACGGAGGCGCGACGACGATTTCGGCCAAGGTCCCCCTGATATGGGACAGCGAGAACCCAATCCCTGTGCTGGCCAAGAGAGGCGACGTAAAAGGCAGAGCAGACTTCGATCGGATGCCGCTGCAAGCGGTGCTCGCCTGGATGGCGGGCGTGGTCAATGTCGAAGGCATCCTCCAAGGCAGCGTGAGGGCGCAAGGCCGGGTGCGGGACCCGAAATTCGTTGGAAGCGTCGAGCTCACGGACGGGCGCGTCAACCTGCGAAGCGTGGGACAGACCCTGGAAGATGTGACCGGACGCGCCATCTTCGACGAGGACGGGGTGGCGATCACCGATTTGAGAGCAACCGACACGAACGGCACGGCAGAGGTCAACGGCAGAGTCGGGTTCAAAGAGCTGCGGCTCAACAAGGCGGACTTCGTCGTCGAAGCGAACCACTTCCCGTTGCGCCAGGAGGGGTCGATCATCGCGCGGCTCGCCGGAAGCGCTCGAGTGATCGCGAAATTCGAAGAGGCGGGTCTCGACGGAGAGGTGCGCCTACGGAAGCTGGAGCTCGACATCCCGGAAAGCATGGTGACCCCGCAAGATCTCGAGAGGCACCCTGAAGTCTTCTTCATCGGCGAGACGCACGAACCGATTCGACGAACCGACGCCTACCCCATAAAGCTGAGGATTCGCTCGGACGACCAGTTCGTGATCCGGAGTAAGGACCAGGGCTTCTACGTAGAAGCGACCGCAAAGCTGGACACCAGTCTCGCCGAAGAGCTCAGTGTCGAGGGCACGGTCAATCTTCACCGCGGGAACTTTCAGGTCTTCGGGAAACGGTTTGACGTCCGTTCTGGCAGCATGATCTTCGACGGTGATCCCGACATGGACGCCAAAGTCGATCTAGTCGCGCGCCACTCGCTGCGCGGAAGCAACGACACGGTGACCGTGGTGGTGTCTGGGCGTCTCAGCGACCCCACGATCGAGTTCAAATCGAACGTTGCAACCAGCAGCGAAGCCCAAGTCATCGCGCTTTTGGTTACGGGCAGCACGCGGCAACAACGCGGCGTCAACACCTCCACGGCCCAAGCCTCGCAGGACACCACGAACTTCCTGACCGGCGTGGCCGCAGGCCTCTTTTCCGCATCACTGCAATCTCAGTTTGGCGGATTCGCGCCAACGTTTGGCATCACGCAAGGACAAGGCGGAGTCGACGACTTTGAGGGAGACACCGCGGTTCAAGTCGGTTTCAACGTAGACAGCGTCCTTCCCGACAATATCCCAATCCGCGGTCTGTACGTCGAAGGGCAGTTCGTAGCGCGACGAAACGAGGGCGGCCCCAACACGACGGCGCAGGCCCAGCGTCCCGGTTTTTTGATCGAGGCGCTTTGGCCACTAAACTTCGTGACCACGGGCACGTTTGCCCCGCCCTCCAACTGGAGTATCGACGTCACGTGGGAGCCCTGAAACAAGTATGAGCCGGAAACTCTTCGGAACCGATGGTATTCGCGGCCTCGCCAATCGCGGGGACATGACGCCCGAGATCGCCTTTCGCATCGGCGCCGCGATCGCGTACCAAGCGGGCAAACGAGTCGAGCACGTGCCAAGAATCGTCGTCGGTAAGGACACTCGGTTGTCAGGCTACCTCTTCGAGACCGCCGTGGCCTCGGGGATCTGCGCACTCGGCGGCGAGGTGCTGTTGTCCGGACCGCTTCCAACCCCTGCGATCGC
This sequence comes from Deltaproteobacteria bacterium, assembly GCA_019313915.1. Classification (GTDB taxonomy): domain Bacteria; phylum Myxococcota_A; class Polyangia; order Polyangiales; family Houyiibacteriaceae; genus SG8-38. The sequence goes on along the minus strand of JAFDAJ010000023.1, from coordinate 9,563 downwards.
GCACCTCACGACCAGCATGCGCGCAGACGCGGGAGTGGTGATCAGTGCATCGCACAACGCGTATCAAGACAACGGGATCAAGATATTCGGACCTGACGGGTTCAAGCTTCCCGATGATGTCGAAAACGAGGTCGAGGACCTGATCTTCGGCTCCGACCTCGATAAAAAGCGCCCGACGGGGACGCGTGTTGGCCGCGCAGAGCGCCTGGATGACGCGCCGGGGCGGTACGTGGCGTTCGTCAAGGCGTCGTTCCCGGACGAGCTGACCCTCGAAGGTCTCCAGATCGTGGTCGATGCGGCGCACGGCGCGGCCTACCGAACCGCGCCATTGGTCTTCTCGGAGCTCGGTGCGACGACGCGCGCGATCGGCGTGCGGCCCAACGGTAAGAACATCAACCACAAGGTTGGCGCGATGCACCCGGAGACGTGTGCGCGCGAGGTTCGGAAACGGGGCGCGGACCTCGGCATCGCCCTCGACGGAGATGCGGACCGGATCATCATGATCGACGAAAAGGGCAACGAAATCGACGGCGACGTGATCATGGCCCTGTGCGCGACTCGCATGCTTCGCGCCAAGCGCCTCCGTCGCCGGACTCTGGTCGCCACAGTCATGAGCAACCTCGGCCTCGAGCGCGCCATCGAGAACGACAACGGGAAGCTGCTTCGCTGTAACGTCGGCGACCGCTACGTCGTCGAGGCGATGCGAAAGCGCGGCCTGAACTTCGGCGGCGAACAATCGGGCCACCTGATCTTCCTCGACCATGCGACCACGGGCGATGGCCTGATCGCCGCAATGCAGGTCCTCGCCATCCTGCTTCGCGAAGGGCGGCCGCTCTCCGAGCTGGCCGCCGAGGCGATGGAGCGTGTTCCCCAAGTCCTGGTGAACGTCACCCTCCCCAATCGCCGACCCTTGGAAGACCTGCCGAAAACGACCCACGCGATTGCTCTCGCCGAGAAGGCCCTGGGCAAGAACGGCCGTGTGCTCGTTCGCTGGAGCGGCACCGAGCCCAAGCTCCGCGTCATGATCGAAGGCCCCAAGCACGACAGAATCAAGGCCATGGCCAACGACATCGCCGCAGAAGCGAAAAAAGAGTTCAAGCTCGCCCGCTAGTCGCCTAGCAGCACGGTGATGATCGCCGGCTCGAGCGCGATCACCTCGACCTCGTCGGGCAGTCCGCGAAGCTCGACTGGCACCGCCAGCGCGCCCTTTTTTACGGGTGCATCGCTCAAATTGACGATCGCCAGCACGGACGCCGGGTTGAGCTGATCGAGGATCGCCTCCGGGCCACGGATGCGCGCGGTGACCGCGCGAGGACGTAGCGCACGAGGCACGACGCCCTCGGCATCGACTCGTAGTGGCGAGAGCACCCGCTCCTTCATTTTAGGCTGGACGCGCAGTGTCACCAAAACCGTTTGAGCCCCGAACGTCGTGTTGGCAGGTGCCCCGACGAGCGGAACCTCGCGCTGCACCACGCCCACCTCGAGCTCCGTGACATCGACTTCCATCGAGCGGACGCTGCGCATCGAGTTGACGACATCGCGCGGCCCATCGACGTGCATCGTCTCCGGAAACACCTCGGGCTCTCCGGCCCATTCGAGGCCCGCGGGAAGCTTTCCATCGAGGGAGACTTCGACGGGAAGCTCCCGAAGAGCGCGCGGCACCCACTTGAAGACCAGCGACGGCGGAACGACCTGCATCACTGATACGCCGGCCGGAAGGTCGAACATCTCTTTCTCGAGGTAGTACCGCGGCTCTGCCCTGGTGTTGAGCTTCACGTCGACCGGTGGCAGGTTCTCCTGCCGGATCGCGTTGAGGCGCGCCCTGCTCCCCTTGAGGCGTACGCGAACGCGGTCCGGAACTTCGGTCACCAGAATCATGTCCTGCGCATCGGGCGGCGGCTGCACGACGACGCCCACATACACGTTCCGCTCCATGTCTTCGGCACCGTGCACCAACGAGAACATGAGAATCGCCATGCCGATCGCACTGGCCTTCAACCCGAGGTTCTCGGTGAAGAAGAGCCGGATGGAATGAAGCGCCTCGACGATGGCGCTCACGAGGTTTCCTCCGCCTTCTTGACCGTGATCACCGCTTCCGAGCTTTGCGAGCGACTCGGCTCGGGGGGTGCGACCGTGCTTCGGCGGTCCGCGGCCTTGCGGCGGCTACGTTTGGGTGCGTAGAACAGGCCGTAGAGCGCGTCCCGCAGGGAGGCCGCATCGAGATTGCGGACGATATTGCCATCAAAACAGAGCGAAATTGCGCCACGCTCCTCACTGACCACCACCACCACCGCATCGGTCTCTTCGGTGATGCCAATGCCGGCGCGGTGACGGGCGCCCAACGAGCGGTCGCCCCCAGCGGAACCCGCCATCGGCAGAAACACCCCGGCCTGCCAAATGCGCCCGTCGCGCACTACGACAGCACCATCGTGCATGGGGTTCTCGAAGCTGGGCACAAAGATGCTGTGTAGCAACTCTCTGCTCACGGCCGCATCGACCTCGGTCCCGCGCTCGATGAACTCGTCCAGCGCTGCGCTCCGCTCGAACGCCACCAACGCGCCGATGCGTTTTTGGGCGAGAGTCCCCGCGGCCTTAATCACTTCTTCGATCGTCTGAGTCTCTTTCGCGGTGCGTTGCCCGCGAAGGAGCGGCCTTCTTCCCATTCGCGCGAGCGCGCGGCGAATATCGGATTGGAAGATGATGACGACGATGACCGCAAGATAGGCGAGCACCGAATCTAGAATCGTCGTGACAGTCACCAGCCCGACACGACGAGCGAACAGGTAGCCTACGAAGACGAGACACAGACCGATGGCCACCTGCATCGCGCGCGTGCCGCGCAAGATGACTAGCGCCCAGTAGATCAGGACGGCGACCAAGCCGATGTCGAAGCAATCGTGGAGCACATCCCATGGGTTTCGCTGGAAGAAGCCCATGAAACCGTCGCTGAAATCGCTCAGCACACTAGTGAGGACTTCCATCATGGCCAACCCTCGCCTGGCGCGCGTAGTGCCTCGGCGACGCGAACGAGCTGACGCATCACGTGCACGTCGTGCACGCGCACTGCGTCGACTCCGGCAGCAACACAGATCGCAACCGCCGCAGCCGTCCCGCCGAGCCGGTCATCCGCCGACGGCAGCTCTCCGCCTCGGTTCGGCGCAAGCTCGGCAATGAACGATTTCCGCGAAGGCCCCACAAGTACACGGTATCCGGTCTTTCGGAAACGCCCAAGAGAACTTAATAGCGCGGCTGACTGAACGGCGGTCTTGGCAAATCCGAGGCCTGGGTCCAACCAAACGGCCGCCCGCGGCACCCCGGCACGCTCCACGCGTTCAGCTGCGCCCAGAAGCTCGTCGAGGACCTCCTGAACGACGTCGTCGTAGTCGGTGTTGGGCGACCGCACCTCGCCCCGCCCGCGATTGTGCATGATGACGTAGTCGGCGCCGGCAGCTGCAGTAGTCTCCGCGAGCGCCGGATTCTCGGCGCAACGCACGTCATTGACGATGCTCGCGCCGGCAGCCAGGGCCGCAGCGGCGACCTCGGGCTTGACGGTGTCGATGGAAACCCGGGCCTGGGTCTCGCCGGTCAGCACCTCGATGACCGGCACGACGCGCGCAATCTCTTCTGCCGGCGACACGTCGCCGAAGCCCTCGCCGTACGTGCGACCCGCCGGCCGAGAGGACTCACCCCCTATGTCCAGTACGTCGGCACCTTGCTGCAGCAACGCCCGGCCATGATCGACCGCTGCGCCAGGATCGAGGTACCGACCGCCGTCGCTGAACGAATCTGGCGTCACATTGATGACGCCCCACAGCTCGGGCATCAGGACCTCCGTCACCTAGCCTGCGCTGGGGACCTCTCGCGGGCGGGGCTGAAAGATGGTGCCCTGTTTCTTCTCTTCGCTCTCACGACGCTTCTCCGCGTAGGTGGGCACGCTGACGATGACCGACGGGGGCAACTCCTTGCCGGACATGATCGCCTCGATCTCCTCGCGTCCGAGGGTCTCCCGCTCGAGCAAGGCTTCGGCAATCGCAGTGAGCTCTTCGCGATGCTCGGCGATGACAGCCTTGGCGCGCTCGTACTGCTCGCGGATGATCCGGCGAACCTCGTCGTCGATTTCCTTGGCCGTCTCCTCGGAGTAGTCCTTGTGGTGGGACGGACCGAGAAAGCCCGTCTCCTCCGTCTCGACGTACGAGAGAGGACCGAGGGCCGTGCTCATCCCCCATTCGGTGACCATGGAGCGCGCGAGCTGGGTGGCCTTCTTGAAGTCGTCGGCGGCACCCGTTGTGAGTTGGTCGAACACAGCCTCTTCAGCCAGCCGCCCACCGAGAGCCATTGCGATACGGTCGCGGACCCAGTCGGCGCTGTAGCTGAGTTGGTCCTCCTCTGGCAGCGCCATGGTGAGACCCAGTGCGGGGCCGCGCGGAATGATGGTCACCTTGTGAATCGGGTCATGATGCGGAAGCATCCAGGCCACCAACGTGTGCCCGGCTTCGTGGTACGCCGTCGTCTTGCGCTCATGCTCGCTGATCACCATCGATCGGCGCTCGGAGCCCATCATCACTTTGTCCTTGGCCATCTCGAAGTCGATCATGGCGACGAGGTCTTTGTCCTGGCGCGCTGCGAGGAGCGCGGCCTCGTTGACTAGGTTCTCGAGATCGGCGCCGGAGAAACCGGGGCTTCCGCGCGCGATGATGTCGAGCCGCACGTCGTCGGCTAGCGGGACACGGCGGGAGTGCACCGCCAGGATGCCCTGGCGCCCGTTCAAATCGGGGCGTGACACGATGATGCGACGGTCGAAGCGCCCGGGACGAAGGATCGCGGGGTCGAGAATGTCGGGCCGGTTGGTCGCAGCGATGATGATGACACCCTCGCTCGACTCGAAGCCGTCCATCTCGACGAGGAGCTGGTTGAGGGTCTGCTCGCGCTCGTCGTGACCGCCGCCCATCCCGGCGCCACGATGGCGGCCGACGGCGTCGATTTCGTCGATGAAGATGATGCATGGCGCGTGCTTCTTGCCCTGCTCGAACAGGTCACGAACGCGCGAAGCGCCAACGCCGACGAACATCTCGACGAAATCTGAGCCGGAAATGCTGAAGAACGGGACCTCCGCCTCGCCCGCAATGGCGCGCGCCAGGAGTGTCTTGCCGGTACCCGGTGCACCCATGAGCAAGACGCCCTTCGGAATGCGGCCGCCGAGTCGCTGGAATTTCTTTGGGTCCTTCAGAAAGGCGATGATCTCTTCGCAATCATCCTTCGCCTCGTCTATGCCGGCGACGTCTTTGAAGGTGACCTTGTTCTGAGATTCGTTGAGCAGGCGCGCACGCGACTTGCCGAAGCTCATCGCCTTGCCCCCGGAAGCCTGAAGCTGTCGCATGAAGAACAGGAGGATGCCGACGAGGAAGAGCATCGGAAGCCAAGTTACGAGGATGCTCGTCCACAGGCTGTTCTCATCTTCCGGCATGTACTCGACGCTGACTTTGTTATCGAGGAGCTGCTGGTTGATCTGCTCGCCCATGATTCCCACAGTGACCTTTTCACTGCGGGCGCCGTGTTGACCTTGCTGCGCGCTTTCATCGACCGACTTGAGCCAGTAGGTGTACTCGCCGCTGTTGTCTTGTGGCCGGATTTTGACCTTCTGGACCTTGCCGTCGACGACATCGGTGACGAACTCGCTAAACGGAACGCTTCGAGGCTGCTCCTCGCGCGCGACAAAATTGAAGATCACGATGCACATCAGGATCACGAGGACCCAGAAGAGCAGTGTTTTTTGGCTTTGTTTCATATGGTAAGGCGGGGCGTAGCCCGTCCTATCTTTGTGAGGCCGCGAAGGCCGCTTGGCAACCGTTGCCCGGTCGAAGGCTCAAGAGCGATTGCTGCGTGTTCTGCGATGTTCACGATATTGCAGTGAAAGCCCACCACCCTGGCGGCAAACGGACCAACCCGATCCTAGCAGGACCTCCCCCTGACCCATAAGAAGTCGGCCCACCTCGGTGAGATGGCTGCGGTTAGGACATAATCCGGTCTCCCGCTCGATCCAGCTTCGGAGCCAGCGAATCCGAATCGGTGCCGGAAGCTCAGCGACGGTCTCGGCCAGCACGAAGCGATCCCCTTCGGGGGGGAGCTCGGGAAGGCGGGCATCGAGGTAGGCATTGAGCTCGGCGGCCTCGTCGCTCAACGCACACAAGTGCTCGACGACACGCGGGTCCTCAACTGCAAGTCTGGGCAAAATTTCGTGACGAACGCGAACCCGTTCGAAGGCGCGTTGATGGTTCGAGGGGTCGTCCACGAACGGAAGCGAGCGATCCGTAGCGTAGGCCAGGACGTCGGAACGGCGGCAATCGAGCAGCGGGCGGATGACACCGTCGGACCTGCGAGCCTCGATGCCGCCGAGTCCACGGACCCCGGCACCGCGAAGCATCCGTGCAAGCACCGTTTCCGCCTGGTCATCCTGCGTGTGTCCGACCGCAATCCGGGCGGCGCCGTGAGAGCGGGCGATCTCTTGGAGCGCGCGGTACCGAAGCTCACGCGCTCGCGCCTGAATCGAGACACCTTTGGTCGCGAGGTCGACGCGCGTTGAGTAGAACGGTACGCCGAGTGTGCTCGCAAAGGCCCCCACTTGCGCGACCTCCGACGCAGACTCCGCCCGCAGCCCGTGGTCAATCGATGCGACGCAAATCGTGATGCCGAGCTCGGTGCGCAGCCGATGCAGCACATGCAACAAGGTGGTCGAATCCGGCCCACCGGAGCACGCAACCAACACGTGATCTCCAGGAGACACCAGCGCGCGCTCGCGCAGGGTCCGCCGCACCGTCGAGGTGATCATGCAGGAACGCTAAAACACGCCAGACGCGAGGGAAAGCCGCATCTCTGTTCGGTCACGAAGACCACCCATCCGCGCGGTTTCCGCGTCTTGCGGAGGTCGCCTCGAAAATGTCATGCCCGGCGCCGCCACGCGGAGTCCGGAGCGCGACCGTCGAAGGAGCCCTGGCCCGGCTTCGGCGGTTTCAAAGGCGCGCTGCTCCTTCTTGGTTCGCAGGTCGATCTGAGGGGTCGGCTCCCACCGGTCCTGCCGCTCCCTACGGACGCCTTTGACAGTGATTAGGATCGCAGGGAGCACGCCAACCAAGCCGACGACCAGCACCGCAACCGAGCCCTTTTCGCGGCCGGGTTTGTCGAGAGCAAAGTAACCGGCGAGCGCGCCGCCCGTCGCGCCAACGACCGGGAAGACGGCCAAGGCCCACGCTTCGTTGAGCCCCGATACGGATGGAATGATGAGTCCGAGCTCGGCGCCCACCAAGCCCAAACCAATCGTGCCCTTCGGGGTGGCTTGGATGTCGCTGAAGACTGCGGGGTCGACTTGCGCCTGCACCGAACGCGGCAGCGCCGACAGCGAAATCACCGCCACCAAAGCAAGCACATGTCCGATCCGTCCCCAGCTCAATCTCTCCCCCGACTGGCGTCTTCGCCCACACTACACGGAGGCCGAAATGGCTGCAACCTCGCGACCTTACATGCGGAATCATTTGCCTTGAATTCACTGCGCGAGCACCCAAGAATCCGCGGATGGAGGAGCGCGACTATCAATCCCTGCTCGTGCAGCAGGAAGGGCACATCGTCACCCTGACGTTCAACAAGCCCGAGAAGAAGAACCCGCTCAGCCAGGAAATGGTGAATGAGCTGCTCTGGGCCCTCGACGACGCTGAAGCCGCCGACGAGGTGCGGGTGATCGTATTGACCGGCGCCGGGAACGCGTTCAGCGCGGGGGCCGACTTGAAGGGAATGACCGCTGACCGGGGCAAGCTCGAGAAGAAGGGCGATTTCGACGACCTGCTCCTGCGCTTCGACACGCTGAAGAAGCCCATCGTTGCGCGCATCCCGGGATACGTCATGGGCGGCGCGATGGGAATCATCGCCTGCTGTCACTTCGCCATCGCCTGCGAAAGCGCAATTCTGGGGACACCAGAGATCAAGCGCGGCCTCTTCCCGATGATGATCATGGCGGTCCTTCAACGGGTCGTTCACTCGCGGGAGCTGATGAAGCTCATATTGCTGGGTGAAAAGATCACCGCGACGAAGGCAAAGGAGATTGGATTGCTGACCGAGGTCGTGCCGGACGATCAGCTCGATGGTCGAATCGCGGAGCTCGCCGGCCAGCTCGCCAAGCAGTCGCCCAACGCGATGCGAATGGGGCTCAACGCGTTCAACGAGCAACGCAAGATGTCGGTCGAAGAGGCCCTTCCCTACCTGCGCGAACAGCTGTACGCCGTACTCAGCAGCGAGGACGCCAAGGAAGGTCTCTCCGCGTTCTTCGAGAAGCGCGAACCCCAATGGAAGGGCCGCTAGGCTTCTGGATCGCACACTAGTCGAGCACATCCTTGACTAGGAGCTCGACGGCCCGTCCGCCGATCCAATGATCGGGCTGAAACTCTCCCACTAGTCGAAGGTTGTCCCGGCCCTCGATGCGCGAGAACATGGCTGGGGCAAAGGCGCGAAGCGAGTCCTGTCCGACCCGGAGCTTGAGCTTTGCGTGGACGCGCCCCTGTCCAACCCCGGTTGCTTCGACGACATGTGCGTCGAGCAAGAACGTAGGCACCGGATGGCCCTCACCGAACGGCCCGAGGCGCTGCAGGTCTTCGATGGTTGGAACGCGGAACGCACCGCCGAGGGCTACGTCAACCTCGGCCAACGACCGCTCGCCTAGACCCTCTCCTTGGGTAGCCTGAAGGAACGACGCGCGAAAGGAATCGAGGCGGCTTTTCGAAAGCGAGAGCCCGGCCGCTGCGCGGTGGCCGCCCCAGGCGCTCAGGTCGGATGCACACTTGGCGAGCGCGGCGTAGACGTCGAAGTCAGCCGTCGTTCGAGCGCTGCCGTGACCGTGTTCGCCGTCGAGCGAGATCACGACCGCGGGGACGCCGAAGACGTCTACGAGGCGAGCCGCCACGATGCCGACCACCCCCCGATGCCACGTGTCGCTCGCAACGACCACCCCCTCCTTGGGCGTGTCTCCGTAGAGCTCACAGACCTGTGCGCGCGCCTCTTCGGTAGCTCGATTGGCGAGTGCCTTCCGCTCCTCGTTCTGCGCTTCGACGTCCTGGAGCAAGCTCAACGCCTCTTTCGATGTCTTCGCGGTCAGAAAGCGGAGCGTGAGGTCGGCGACACCGAGCCGGCCGGGCGCGTTGAGTCGGGGTGGGCCGGGCGCGTTGAGTCGGGGTGAAAACCGAAAGGCCACGTCGCGCGCTGTGAGCTGGGCAGACTCGGGGATTCTAGCCGCTTGACGAAGCGCGACGAGCGCCGGTCTGCTATTGGGCGAGCCAATCTTCTTCAGGCCCGCCCGGACCAGACGGCGATTGTCCCCGGTGAGGGGCGCGAGGTCGGCGATCGTACCAATTGCCACCAGGTCGAGCCAAGCGCGAAGGTCGAGTTGAGCGCCCAGCTCCGAACGGAGTGCGGCACCCAATGAAAAGGCGAGACCCGCGCTGCAAAGACCCTTGTACGCAAAGCCGCATTCGGGCCGATGCGGGTTCAGGAAGGCGAACGCCGGGAGGGTTTCTTCGGGCACG
>JAFDAJ010000117.1 GCA_019313915.1 Deltaproteobacteria bacterium | reverse complement strand
TCGAGGAGAAGCCGGGGGGCCGGTACCAAACTTGCCGCAGCGGCAGGAAGCCTTACTAAAGGAGATCGATGTCCAAAATCCTCCTCATTGTGGAGTCCCCTGCCAAGGCGAAGACCATCAAGAAGTACGTCGGTGACGGCTACGAGGTGCTCGCGTCCAAGGGCCACATCAAGGACCTCCCCAAAAAGGGAGGCGTCGACTTCGATAACGGCTTCCAGGAAACCTACGAGCTCCTCGAGGAGAAGGGGAAGCCCGAGGTCGTCCGAGCGATTCGGGCCGCAGCCAAGAAGGCCGACAAGGTTCTGCTCGCAACCGACCCCGACCGCGAAGGCGAGGCGATTGCTTACCACCTGATGGAGGTGGCGAAAAAGGCCAACAAGGACGCTGAGATCAAGCGGGTCCTCTTCGAAGAGATCACCAAGCGCGGGGTCAAGAAGGGCCTCGACGAGCCGCGCGACCTCGATGCGAATCTCTACGAAGCGCAGCGCACCCGCCGTGTGCTCGACCGCATCGGTGGCTATCCACTTTCGAGCCTCTTGTGGAAGAAGCTCGCGTTTGGGCTGTCGGCGGGGCGCGTGCAGACGCCAGCGCTTCGCATCATCGTCGATCGTCAGCACGAGCGCGACGCGTTCGTCCCGGTCGAGTACTGGCTCGTCGATGCGCGGCTCAGAGGAGACAAGCCCCATTCGTTCATGGCGGCGCTGCAGAGCGTCGACGGGACGAAGCTCGACAAGGTTGGCTCGCGTTTGGCGGTTCTCAACGAAAAGGACGCAACTCGTTACGCGTCGGACCTCAAGGTGGCGGACTACCAGGTCAAGGACATCACCAAGCGCAAGGCGTCACGCAAAGCGCCCGCTCCCTACACGACCTCAAAGCTCCAGCAGGACGCCGCCAACCGTTTGAGCATGCCGCCCAAGCGCGCCATGCGGATCGCGCAGCAGCTTTACGAAGGCATCACACTCGGGCGCGGCAAGAACGCGGAAGGCGTCGGCCTCATCACCTACATGCGTACCGACAGCGTGCGGCTTTCGCCTGATGCCGTGAATGATTGCCGAGAGTACATCGGCAAGAAGTATGGCAAGGACTCGGTTCCCGAGAAACCAAACTTCTTCAAGACGAAGAAGCAAAACGTGCAGGATGCTCACGAAGCGATTCGTCCGACGCGTCTCGACCTTCCACCCGAAGCGGTGAGCAAGTACCTCACCGACCCTCAGCGCCGGCTCTACAAACTGATTTGGGATCGCTTTGTCGCGTCGCAGATGACGCCGGCGGTGTTCGATCAGACTGGCGTCGAGATCGAGGCAACCGCGGACGTGCGTTCCTACGGGCTGCGTGCGAGTGGAAGCGTGCTCAAGGTTCCCGGCTGGCGTGCCGTGTACGGAGCGACCACCGAGCCCCTTGCCGGTGAGGAGCCGAGCCCCGAAGACAAGACCGACGACGATGACAGTCTGCCCGACCTCAACGAGGGCGAGGCTCTGCATCTCGTGATTCCGCCGGGCGCCGAAACACACCACAAGCAGACCGAGCCGCCGCCCCTATTCACCGAGGCCACCCTCGTGAAGAAGCTCGAGGAAGAAGGCATCGGCCGCCCGAGCACGTACGCCGAGATCATCAGTAAGGTGGAGCAGCGCTCGTACGTCATCAAAGACGGCAACAAGCTCATCCCGAGCCCACTCGGAACACTGGTCATCGAAAAGCTGGTCGCCGACAATTTCGACCTCGCCGACATTGGCTTCACGCGGAAGCTCGAGGAGGACCTCGACGCGGTGGGTGAGGCGCGAGCGAAGCGTCTCGATGTGCTTCAGCCTTTCCACGAGCGGCTGCAGGCCCAGATTGCCCATGCGGTCGAGCAAAAAGGGAAGTGGTGGCCCGAGCCCGTCGAGATCGGCGAGGACTGCCCCGAGTCCGGGGACCCGTTGGTGAAACGCTGGGGTCGCAATGGGCCGTTCATCGGCTGTACGAAGTACCCCGAGTGCCGCTACACGCTCAACATCGGCCCCGACGGCGAGATCGAAGAGCCCAAAGAGCCGGAGCTCACGGACTACGACTGCCACGAGTGCGGCGCGAAGATGACCAAGCGCTGGGGCCGCAACGGTTGGTTCCTCGGTTGCTCCAAGTACCCGGAGTGCAAGCACACGCGTGCCGTGCCGCTCGGGTACAAGTGCCCGAAGTGCAAGACGGGCGACATCGTTCCAATCAAACCTAAGGGCCGTGGACGTCCGTTCTACGGGTGCACCAACTACCGCTCCGAGGAGCCCTGCGATTTCCGCGTGTGGCAAAAGCCAATTGGGATCAAGTGCCCGAAGTGCGGCAGTGACTTCCTGGTCGCGATGGGTGGCAAGAAGAACCCCAAGCTCAAGTGCGCCAACGAAACGTGTGATTTCGAGCGCCCGTACGATCCCAGCGAGTTGCTCGATGAGAGCGAGTCGCAGGAAACGCCGCCTGCGGCTGGCTCCGCTGCGGGGTAAGGTTTGACCGTGGCAGATGTGGTCGTCATTGGTGCTGGGCTTGCCGGCACCGAGTGCGCGTGGCAGTTGGCCGAGCGCGGCGTGTCGGTGCGGCTGATCGAGCAGAAGCCATCGTCCCGCACTCCAGCTCAGCACTCGGGTCAAATGGCAGAGCTCGTGTGCTCCAACTCGTTTCGCGGGGCCGCCATACACAACGCGGTCGGCCTTCTCAAAGAAGAGATGCGCCGCGTAGGCTCGCTGGTCATGGAGGTGGGGGAGCTTCATCGCGTCCCGGCGGGCGGGGCGTTTGCCGTCGACCGCGACAAGTTCAGCGCTGAAATCACCCGCCGGATTGAGGCGCATCCACTCATTGAAGTAGTTAATGAAGTCGTCGACTGCATTCCCGACGAGCGGCCGGTGGTCATCGCGACGGGGCCGCTTACATCGGGGGGCCTGGCGGATGACATCGCGGCCGCAGTCGGTGCCGAGCACTTGGCTTACTACGACGCGATTGCGCCGATCGTGTCGGCCGATTCGATCAACTTCGATCGCGCGTTCCGAGCCTCGCGCTACGACAAGGGCGGGGACGCCGCGTACGTGAACTGTCCCCTCAACGAAGAGGAGTACGCAGTGTTCGTGCAGGCTCTCCTCGACGCGGAGAAGGTGGCTCCGCGGGAGTTCGAAAAGGTGCGCTACTTCGAGGGCTGCCTTCCGGTCGAGGTGATGGCTTCGCGGGGTCACAAGACGTTGTCGTTCGGATGCATGAAGCCCGTTGGGCTCACCGACCCTCGCACGGGGCGGTGGCCGCATGCGGTGGTGCAACTGCGCCAAGAAGACGAAGCGGGCACGGCCTTCAACATGGTCGGCTTCCAAACCCGCATGAAGTGGCCGGAGCAGAAGCGCGTGTTCCGCATGATTCCTGGCTTGGAGAACGCCGAGTTCGAACGGCTCGGGAGCGTCCATCGCAACACGTTCGTCGATTCGCCGAAGGTGCTCGACGACGACCTGGCGCTCGTATCGCGGCCGGGCGTCTACCTCGCTGGGCAGGTGAGCGGCGTCGAAGGCTACGTCGAGAGTGCGGCGTGCGGGATGCTCGTTGGCATCAAGCTGGCGCACGAGGCGCGCGGGCTCGAGTTTTCGTTTCCGCCGCCCACGACAATGCTCGGTGGAATGGTGGGGCATCTGCGAGAGCCGAACGAAGACTTCCAGCCGTCCAACGTGATGTTCAGCATGGTGCCCCCAATCGAGGGGCGACGGATGAACAAGCGCGCTCGGCGTGACCTGCAGTCTGAGCGCGCACTGCAAGATCTCGGGGCCTGGCTGACCGACGTGGTAGAGTCGAATGATGAGCGCAACGGATCCGCTCGAACAGCAGATCGACGCCTTCGCTCAGTACCTAGCGGATGAGCGTCGGGCTTCGGCGCGCACCGTCGAGACGTACATTCGCGACCTGCGGAGCTTCCGCTACTACGTCCGTAACGAAGGGCTGCCGGCAGATGCGGGCAAGCTAGACATCGTCGCGCTGAGGGGGTTCTTGTCGAGCCTGTTCGGCTCGAATCAGGCGAGCACGATGAAGAAGAAGGTGAGCGCCATTCGCTCGTTCTTCAAATTTCTCTTGAAGCGCCGGATCATCGAACAGAACCCTGCGTCCGGGTTGCGCTCGCCGAAGATCGCGAAGTCGCTACCCCGCTTCCTCACTGTCGAGCAGGCGTTTCGCGTGATGGACGCGCCCCCGAAGGAAGACAAACGCGCCAAGTCGCTCAAGGCGCGCGACCAAGCGTTGCTCGAAACCCTGTACGGCACGGGCGTGCGCGTCAGCGAGCTCGCGGGCATGAATCTCGATCATTGTGACTTCACGGAGTCGGAGGTACGGGTGCTCGGTAAGGGCGGCAAGGAGCGAGTCGTGCCTCTCGGCAAGTCCGCGGTGGAAGCAATCCGGGCCTACTTGCCGGAGCGCGGCGGATTGCTCGAGAAAGCAAAGGAGGGCGACCCCGATGCACTCTGGCTCTCGCGAAGCGGCCGCAGGCTCAGTGTTCGGCAGGTGCAGAACATCGTTCGGCGCCATGGGATACTCGGGGCAGGGCGCGGAGACCTTCATCCTCATGCCATGCGACACACCTGCGCCACGCATCTGCTCGACGCCGGCGCCGACCTCCGCTCGATTCAGGAGCTTCTCGGTCACTCGAGCCTGTCGACGACGCAGCGGTACACCCACGTCAGCGTCGACCGGCTGATGGAAGTGTACGACCGTGCTCACCCGCTTGCGCGCGATGAGACCGGCGACGGTTGACAGCCCAAAAAGCCGTACTTAGGTTCCTTCGACCTGAGATGAATCAACCAGATCCGCCTATTTTTCGTTCCACAACCATTGTTGCCGTCCGTCGAGACGGCAAAGCCGCCATGGCTGGAGATGGCCAAGTGTCTCTCGGCCAGACGGTGATGAAGGGCCAGGCGCGCAAGGTCCGGCGCATCGCCGAGGGGAAGGTAGTGGCTGGGTTTGCCGGCGCCACCGCGGATGCGTTCACGCTTCTCGACCGGTTCGAGGAGAAGCTCAAGGAGCATCGCGGTAGCCTGCAGCGCTCCGCGGTCGAGCTTGCGAAGGACTGGCGGACCGATCGGTACCTTCGGCGGCTCGAAGCGATGCTAGTCGTGATGAACGCGGAGACGACCCTCCTGATCAGTGGCACGGGCGATGTCATCGAGCCCGACGAAGGCGTGATCGCGATCGGTTCTGGTGGGTCGTACGCTCTGGCAGCGGCCCGGGCGCTCCTGCGCAACAGCGACCTGCCGGCCCCCGAGGTGGCCCGACGGTCACTCGAAATCGCCGCAGAGATTTGCGTCTACACGAACAACGAGATCATCGTCGAGGAGATGGGCGGATGACGTTAGGGAATTTCACCCCACGTGAGACGGTTGGCGAGCTCGATCGGTACATCATCGGGCAAGACAAAGCCAAGCGCGCCGTCGCTATTGCGCTCCGCAATCGCTGGCGTCGACAACACGTGACGAGCGATCTTCGCGACGAGATCGCGCCCCGCAACATCATCATGATCGGGCCCACCGGTGTCGGTAAGACTGAAATCGCTCGCCGGCTCGCGAAGCTCGCGCACGCGCCCTTCGTGAAGGTCGAGGCCTCGAAGTTTACCGAGGTAGGATACGTCGGGCGCGACGTCGAATCGATGATTCGCGACCTGGTCGAGAATGCGATTCAAATCTGCGAGAAGGAAGCTCTCGAGGGCGTGCAGACGCGGGCGCAGGATGCCGCCGAAAAGCGGCTCGCCAAGATGGTCCTGGCTTCGCGACGGCCACCGGACCAACCACCGCAGCCTGAGCAGAGCCCGCAGACCCATCAGTTCGGCCCCCTGAGCTTCCAAATCAACCCGCAGCAAGCGCAGCAGCCGCAACCGTTCTATTCCGACAGCGAGATCAACGACCTTCGGCAGCAGATCCGCAACGGGGAGCTCGACGACGCCGAGGTCGAGCTCGATGTCACCGACACGAACAACCCGTTCATGACTATCTTCGGCGCCCAGGGCACCGAAGAGGTGAATCTGCAAGACATGATGTCGCAGATGCCCGGCTTCAAGGGGCGCACGAAGCGTCGCCAGCTCAAGGTCCCTGATGCGCTCGAGGTTCTCAAGCAGCAAGAGGCCAAGAAGCTCATCGACCACGACAAGGTCCAGCGCGACGCGGTGCAACGCACCGAACAGGCAGGCATCGTCTTCTTGGACGAAATCGACAAGGTGAGCTCGGACCGAAGCGTTGGCGGGCCCGACGTGTCGAGGGAGGGCGTGCAGCGTGACCTCCTTCCGATCGTCGAAGGCTCGACAGTGAGCACGAAGTACGGCTCCGTGAAGACCGACCACATCTTGTTCATCGCGGCCGGTGCATTCCACGTGTCGAAGGTCGCGGACCTGATCCCCGAGCTTCAGGGGCGCTTTCCGATCCGGGTCGAGCTCGACTCACTCGAGAAGGAAGACTTCATCAAGATCCTCACCGAGCCGAAGAACGCGCTCACCAAGCAGTACCAGGCGCTGATGGCCACCGAGGGCATCGAGGTCATCTTCGAGTCCGACGCGATCGAAGAGCTTGCCGGTTACGCCGCGGAGGCCAACCGCCGCGCGGAGAACATCGGCGCTCGCCGCCTGTACACCATCATGGAGGCGTTGCTCGAAGAGCTCTCCTACGACGCGTCGGAGCGTGCGCAGTCGAAGTTCCTCGTGAACGTCGCCTATGTGAAAGCCACACTGGACCCGATCCTCGCGGACCAAGATCTAGCCAAGTACATCCTGTAATAGGGCCCCGCGCTCACGTCTCTTCGAGGCGATAGATCTCCTGGATATTCCCGAGGATTTCCCCGAAGGGGATCTCGAGGTCGCGGAGCAGGCCGTTGGAAACATCGTACACCCATCCGTGCACGGTCGGGTGACCGGTACGCACGTATGTCTTTTGGACGACGGCAGTCTTGATCACGTTGACGCACTGCTCTTGAATGTTCAGCTCGACGAGCCGCCGGTAGCGCGCGTCCGTGTCTTCGATGGCGTCGAGCTCCTCTTGATACAGGCGGTAGACATCCCGAATCTCCCTCAGCCAGCCGTTCAGCAGGCCGAGGTCCGCGGGTTGCATGGCAGCCGCAACCCCACCGCAACCGTAGTGCCCGCATACGATGATGTGCTTCACGTCGAGCTGTCCGACGGCGTACTCGATGACCGACTGCGCGTTGATATCGGTGCTGACGACTAGGTTCGCGATGTTGCGGTGAACGAAAACGTCTCCGGGATAGAGCCCCATGATCTCATTGGGGGGGACCCGGCTGTCGGCGCAACCGATGAACAACAGGTCCGGGTCCTGATGCGTGGCGAGTCGGCTGAAGAACTCCGGATCTCGGTCAATGTTTCGCTCGACCCACTTGCGATTGTTCTCAAAGACATCTTCGTATCTGGCCATGGCTCCTCTTAGGTGTATGTGTCGTGTTGGGCCTCGATGGGAGGCGGAATCGATGCGGCATCTTCGTCGAGCATCTCGCGGAGATCGATCTCGATTCCACGGGAAATCGTCGTGATCGGGACGTCGTTGGGCGTCCCTTCGAACGGGTTCTCACTGACCCGGCCGATCCGCTCCATCGTGTGGAAGACCCACATGACGAGAACACTGAACGGCACGCTCAGCCAGACGAAATTCGAACCGATGATCGGGTAGCTGTCGCTCAGCGCGCCTCCGATTTTATCGAACTCGAACATCACGCCAAAGGGCAGCAGGAGCAAGAAGATCCAGAGGAAGAGGGAGTTGAGGGTCGCGTATTGCCGGGGGTAGGGGAAGTTCTTGATTCTCTCGGACTTCCCCTGGAGCGCGTAGAGCTCGACCAGGATGTTCTCCATCTCCATATGCCTGAAATCCTCGGTGAGCCCTCGGGTTCGCAGGTGGCGCAGCTGTTTCGACTGAAGAGAAATGAGCTGTGTAGCCTTGTTGGACTTCGAGAGGGCGTACGCGAGCTCGTCCTCAGACAGGTAGGGCTCGAGCTCCTCTTCGAGCGAGTAGCGATGCTCTCGCACGGCGATCGCATCACGCCACTCCAGGTTGGACGGGTGTCTTACAAAGTGCTCCCATGGCCTCGGCTGCCGCATGGCGTGCCGAAGCGAAGTCAGCCAGGCGAGATGCCGAAATACCAGCTCCCTGCGGATGGCCCCGAGCTCCGCGTCGCTCACGTCCTCGTCGGTAAAGTCGGTGGTGATGAAGTCGTTCACGACGACGCCCCAGGCTCTCGACGTGTTGACAATCCCGCCCCAGATCTTTCTCGCCTCCCACACGCGATCGTACGTGGCGTTGTTCTGGAAGCTGATGATGAACGCGACCGCTGTACCGACGACGGCGATCGGCAGCCACGGCAGCTGCAGCCATTTCTGGTCGAGGACTTCGTACACAATGACGGGGATCAGCGCGACAAAGAGCAGGAGCGCTGTGTCCTGCCGAGTCCACCACGCCATGTCCTTAACGGAGTAGTTCCTCTTGGTGTACATCGAGTCCGGTTGTTACCACAGTGTGCCGCGGCCAGGGGACAGTCCCCTGTTTGAAGTTGCCGTCCTGACGAGTGCGGTCGATTAACCCTTTCAAAAAGGGGACTGTCCCCTTTTTTTGGCGGTCGTTCCGCTGGGATGGGTTAGAACGACCGGCATCTGGCCTGCACCATGAGATCTTCTTTCGCCGTGTTCGTTGGCTTTTGGCTGGCCATGTTCGTTGCGCAGTCCGCGTTGGCGGCGGACACCTGCACGATTATGTACCGCGTCGATGCCACGTTTGACGGGAGGGTGTTCCAGGTTCTCTCGTCGTCGAGTTCCCGCAAGGTGGGCAAGGCCAGGTCGCCGATGGAAAGGTGAAAATCCTCCACTACGCAATGTACGAGAGCTTCAAGATCGATAGCGTGGTGAACGTCACGACGACGATTCACCACTTCGCACCATCCTGCAATGGAAGCCAAGAGCCCGCGTGGCGG
The DNA here is from genome assembly GCA_019313915.1 of Deltaproteobacteria bacterium. Lineage (GTDB taxonomy): Bacteria > Myxococcota_A > Polyangia > Polyangiales > Houyiibacteriaceae > SG8-38. The sequence goes on along the minus strand of JAFDAJ010000117.1, from coordinate 2,066 downwards.
CGTGTTTCGGACAAGGGATTTCCCACCGCGTGTGGATACGCGGGGAACGAGCGATCGGTAGCGACTGGTGTCTTGCGTAAGGACGACAACGTCATCGAGTGGGGGAAATGTAAGGCAGCGCCGAGCTACTGGGCCGTGCGTACACGATTTCGAGCAAGAGCAAGGGCAAAGGTTGCCTCAAGAACATGCACGTGGTCGGGAACATCCATTGCGAAGGCCGGCTTGCGTGCAGGTGGGGCGGTCTCAACCGTGGAGACAACCCGCAGTTTGCCGTCTGGACGCAGCCACTCATCCATGGACCCCCGGGTTCCAGCCACTCCGTGACCATCTCGCCCGACTTCTCGATAATCAAAACGCCGGTCAATCGAAGCGACGGACACCAGTCCTACAATCTCCCCAACGATTCACCCAGCCGCACGTGGTTCTCCTGGGTGGCGACTCGAGATGATTCGAGCTCTTTCACGACATGCCCCTAAAAGAAGCAGCTTATGAAGCCTAGCGAAGCGCGTTTGGTGGTTATCGGTGGCGCAGCGGGTGCCTGGGGCGACAGCTCGTTTGCCGCGCCGCAGCTGCTCGATGCTGAGCGATGCGACTACATTTTCTTCGAGGCGCTTGCCGAGATCACGATGGGGATTCTCACGCGAGCGCGCGAGAAGGATCCAGCTCTTGGCTATGCGACCGATGTGATCGGGATGATCGGGCGTGACCTGCCGCGGTTCGTCGAGCAAGGGGTACGCGTCGTGACGAATGCGGGCGGGGTGAACCCGAAAGCAGCTTCTGAAGCGCTTCAGGCGATGGCCGATCAGGCAGGCGTATCGATACACATCGCCTGGATCGAAGGCGACAACTTGATGGATCGCATGGACGAGCTCGGCATGCTCGGGCTCACGGAGATGAGCGACGGGTCTTCGCTGGTTGCCGATCCGCTGAGCTTCAACGCGTACTTGGGCGCCCGGCCGATCGCTGCCGCCCTCAGTGCGGGTGCCGATGTGGTGATCACCGGGCGCTGCGTGGACTCGGCGCTTGCGCTCGGGCCGCTGATTCACGAGTTCGGATGGGGTCCGGAGGATCTCGACCGTCTTTCTCACGGAAGCCTCGTCGGTCATCTGCTCGAGTGCGGACCGCAGTCTACGGGCGGCCTACTCACCGACTGGGAAGATGTCCCGGTCTGGGAAATGCTCGGCTATCCGATCGCCGAGTGTCGCGCAGACGGCTCGTTCGTTCTCACGAAACCCGAAGGCACGGGAGGCCTGGTCGATCTGCGTACGGCCTCCGAGCAGCTGATCTACGAGATTGGGGACCCGGCCGCGTATCTGCTGCCCGACGTGACTTGCGATTGGCGTGAGGTCGAGCTCCGCCAAGTCGGGCCCGACCGCGTCGAAGTCAAGGGAGCTCGGGGCACCTCGCCTCCGCCGACGCTCAAGGCCTGCGCGCAAGTCCTCGACGGGCACAAACTCACCGGACTGGTGTTCATTGGCGGGCGCGACGCAGCGAAGAAGGCGGTTCGTTTCGGGGAGGCCTTCACTCGACGCGCCGAGAGCCTGCTCGACCGAGAAGGTTTTTCGGGATTTCGTGACGTGGACATCGAAGTCTTGGGCGCAGAGAGCACGTACGGGCCACAGGCACGCACCGCGCACACGCGCGAAGTGGTCGTGAAGATCGCATTGCACCACGACTCGCGTCGCGCGTTGTTTGCCGTCGTCCGCGAGCTTGGCTCCTTTGGGATGGTCGTGTCAGGCCTCACAGCAGGCGGTCGCGGCCTCCCCAAACCGACGCCGCTCGTTCGACTAAGAAGCTACCTCATCCCGCGGGATCGGTTTCAGCCAAAGCTCTACCTCGATGGAGAGCTGATTCCGTACGAAGAGCCAGCCCCTGCGGTCCGTACCGCGCCGCCGCCACGAGCGGTGCTGCCGAGCGAACCGTTCACTGTTACCGATCCCATCGAGCTCCCGCTCATTGCAATCGCCCACGCTCGAAGCGGCGACAAAGGCGCAGACGCAAACATCGGCGTTCGCGCGCGCCACCCAGATTTTCTCCCGTTGCTGCGCCATCAGCTCTCCGCCGAA
>JAFDAJ010000319.1 GCA_019313915.1 Deltaproteobacteria bacterium | reverse complement strand
CCAGCCGTGCCGCCCGTGCCAGCCGTGCCGCCCGTGCCAGCCGTGCCACCACTGCCAGCCGTGCCACCACTGCCAGCCGTGCCACCACTGCCAGCCGTGCCGCCCGTGCCTTCTTCGTCGCTGCAGCCGATCACCCCCAAGGTGCCAGCCAGCAACGCGATCACAAAGAGTTTGCTTAGTTTCATAGCCCCGTCTCCTTCACTTCAACGCGCTAGTGCGAAGGCGACCTCAGGGACGCGCCCACTCGTCGGGTCTTGTCCATGCATGTGGCGTGCCAGGCGGATGCCCCGTTTTCGCGGAGGTTTTACGAAGCTGTGACTGCAAGTTCTGCGTCTCGTTCACAGGAGGCGCAACGGGTTCGCGCCAACTCAGGGTGCGAATAACAGGCTTTGCTCCCGGTCGAGCGGCCCTCACGTGCCGCTCCCCACGGGCGGACATGCCAAAAACACAGGGGAAACAACCGGCCGCGCGGCCACCTCAGATACGCTTCGCCGCAAACGTCACTGTCGCCAGCCCTTCCACTGACACTGGCGCTGGCGCTCCATGCTTGGCGCTGCACGGCACCGGCGTGTCAACCCTGAGTGAGCCCGGTTCTTTCAGGGATTGGAGTAGCGCGACCCGACAAACAAAACGGCGACCCACGGAGTGATCCGAAGGCCGCCGTTCCTGTGTGCTGTTGGTTGGCGATAGTCGCCAGATGGCCTCAATCGATCAATTTCCTTACGCCTAGGCTCTGCAGAAGATGAGTTGCACGCCAGCAACGCACTCTTCATCCTGAAGGCCGGGATTGTTTGCGAGGCATTCCGCGAGATACAGCTTGCAATCGTCTTTCAGCGCAATCACCGCCGCGACGAGTGTGTAGCCGAGTGGAAACGCCCAGCGCGAAATGCGATCGAGCCGGTCGCCGTCGTCTTTGCGGCCCGCGCGATTTAGCTTGTCGACGACGATGCTCATCACGACAGTCGCCGCCAGAATCAGAAACGTGGCGATGATGAACACGTCCATCATCGTAAGGTAAGGGATCTGTGGTGCACAGCCTACCCTTTGCGCCGCTGATGAAAACGCTGCCGACAGCGATTCTCGTCTGTCTCATCGCGCGAGCGGTGAGCGTGTACGTGCCCATCGCCGCATTGACGATGACGCGCACGCTCGACGGGGATCGCAATGGCGTCACCAAGCTCCTGACCTGGGGCGGGCTACGAGGCGGCTTGGCCCTGGCCCTTTCGCTTCCGGAAAGCCACGACACGCCCCTGATCGTCAACATGACGTTCGCCGTCGTCGCCTTCTCGGTCCTGGTCCAAGGCTCGACGATCGCAAAGTTCTTCGAGCCCTCCTACCTGCAAGGGCTTCTCAAGTGAGCAACATGGGATCATCCGGCGTGCCCTCGAATTGAAGTGCGCCTACTCGCGGCCTTTCCACCGGGAGTGTGCTCGTCGAGCGTACGCCAGTCGTTCGGCGGGCGTCGGGTAGCGCCTTACGAACCAGCGAATGAGCCGCAGCGCTTCTTCCCGCTCGTCCTCGGACACTGGGGCATCGACATAGGCTTGGAACTCCTCGGGCGTGAGCCTGCGACTAGAGAACCGTGCCGCCGCCTGAACCGCCGACGGCGAGGGAAGGCGAGAATCACTCATCCCGAGCCTCCTTCAGGCGTTCGAGCAGGCGGATGTCTTCCGCGTCTTTCGGTCGTGCGGCGAATCGCTTGGTCAGAATCAGATCGTCGATTGTGGGGATGAAGAGCTTGGCCGCACCGATTTCCACAGACACACGCCGCGACCAAACATCGGCGAATCGAACCAGCAGGCTATCCACCGTCGTCCGGGATTCCGAGACTAGTACGTCGATGTGCTCGTCATTCTCCAGGACGTACCTACCCGTTCGACGCGCGGCGTTTGGGTCTCGATTGGCTTCCAAATCAAAGGGTCTGACCGCTTCGTTGAGCTTTTCGATATCGTCAGAGTGCAACCAGAAGTCGTAGTCAGCGGTCAAGACGGGTAAGCCCAGAACGACCAGAGCGCGGCGTCCGATCAGCAAAGCTCGCGCCCCGCTCGCCTCGATGGCGGCAAAGAATGGGATCTCATCGAACTCTGAACCTCGCATGAGGTTAGTGTCCGTACTTTGCAAGGGGGATGCAACCGCGCGATTCAAGGCCCGTAGAGGGTGACCTTTCGACGATCAGCGCGTCGAGTCGGGCCAAGGCTTGGTTGACCTCAATGTCGCCATCTTGCTCGCAGTGTCTCCGACAGGAGTCCGCGGTGCTCATCGCCGGCTTCGCTCTGCCATCGGGACGATACGCCCTTCGATTCCGGCAGGTGACGATGAGGCTTAAAGTCGACCGGCGCCATCGAATCGACGGCGCCGGTCTCTAGCTAGAGCTGCTTCCCACTGGGCGGTGTGTCGAACTCGACTAGATAGGACCGCAGATGAGTAAGGCCACGCCTATGACGCATTCATAGTCATTGGGTTTGTTTTCGACGCAAAGAAGGGCAAGTTCCTTGCACTGGGTTTCCAACTCCTCGTCTGCTTCACACTCACCCTGCGCGCACAGCAGGTCCGCGTCGGGAGCGCCGCCCGCACCACCGGTGCCGCCACCGCCACCTGTACCGCCGGTGCCGTCAAATTTGCAAATCAAGAGGAGG
>JAFDAJ010000318.1 GCA_019313915.1 Deltaproteobacteria bacterium | reverse complement strand
CTTGAGCGCCGATTTCGTGACGCGCGGCGAAGTCGAGCATCTCGCGCATGGTGAACCGTCCACCAATGGGGCTCGAGGTCACCGAACGACGTCGGGCCATCAGCATGCCGGTGTGTATGCTGCAGATAGTAACTACAAACGCCCTCTCTTAGGCTCAGAGAGTTAACGTATAAGGCGTTCTGCGCAATTCAGGAGCTGAGTGAGCGCAATTCAGGAGCTGAGTGACCGGCAAACAAGCGGTGCCTGCGCCTGGAGCCGTGGCCGATGGGGCTCGGTGGCGGGAAATCTCAGTCTGCGCTCGCAGCCGTGCATCGGCTCGGCGCTCGTAGCGCAAGCGAGGTCAACAGGCCCAGGCGTCGTCGAGCTCCGGGGGCGCCCGGGCAGGCGCAAGCTCTACGGGGTCGGCGGGGAGACCGAGATGACGCAGAATCCGGCGGATAGCGCTCGAGAGCATGATGGCCGCGACGAAGCGCATGCGGCCGCCGCAGTCGGGGCACTCCAATACGTCGATCTCGAGACCGCGGCGCATCAGTTCGGCCCAGGTCCGATTGCACGGGCGGGCGACCGTCGGGGAAGCGCTCGAGGCCGGCCCCTCCGTGGTTTTCGCTCCTGTTCCGAAACCAACCACCTTGCCTCGCCACCTAGCGTTGGGCGCGAGCACCCCATGATAAACGATGAGGTTCGTGTAGGGGCGCGGAATCAGAGCCGCGAGCTTTTCGAGAAGCTCCTGCGGCTCGAGGGCGATGTGACTCGTCCCGTCGCGCCACGGCGTCTTGAGGCGTACGAGCACCCGTCCATCGGGCGCAAATGACAAGCGGTCTTCGGCGACAGGCGGCCGAAGCAGATACCGGCAGAGCCGCTCTAGCTTGGGCCGGTTCCTGGCACGAACACACGTGTTCGCATGAAGGTCAAAGCCGCCAAGGCGCGCTTGCCGGCGACGCTTGGGCGGAGCCGCGGTGATCGTCGGTGCGTCTCCCAGGCGAAGGACGGTTGCACCCGCGCGTCGTCCCATGGCGACGCGTTGACGGACAGACGCGGCATACAGCGCATGCAACGGCGGCGCCTCCATCTCGTGTGAGCTCTCACCGCCTTCCTCGCACAGCAAACCCCGGCGCACCAACAAGCGTAGAACTCGCTTTCGAATGACGCCGAGGAGCGCCTCGACTTCGTCGTCGGTTGGGGCTTTGGCTGCTGCGAACGACAGCGAGCCATCCGGTTCTCGAACGAAGACCCCGTCGACGGCAAGTGTATGGAAGTGAACGTTCAAGTTGAGCGCGCCACCAAAGCGCTGGATGACGGTCACCGTGCCCGTACGCCCGTCGCGGTACCCCGAGGCCTTGGCCCGTTTCCTGTAGAAGCCGAGCAAAGCACGCGTGTAGACCGCAAGCACGGCGCGGCAAAGCTTGTGATCCCATGCAAGCCGATAGCGAAGCTCGAAGGGAAGGCTTAGGACCCATTGTCGAACCGGTGCGCGCGGGAGCACGTGGTCGATGAGATGCGCAGCACGTTCGGTCATCCGGCGGCCGCCGCAGCTCGGGCAAAACCCTCGACCTTTGCAGGAGAACGCGACTAAACGATCCGTGCCACAGGCTCCGCAACGAAACCGGGCGAACCCATGCGCGAGCACTCCGCAGCGAACGAATCGCTGAAACTCACGCTTGACGAACAAGGGGGCGCCACGCTCTTCGTGGTGTCGGTCCAGCTCCCAAAGGAAGGTCTGTAGATGCTCACACACTACACGGTGGAGCACTCCCCGCTCAGGGGTGCGGCGTACGTACGATCGAGAGGTCTCGTCGCCCGCGGCGGCAGCGTGAATCCCCACGGGTACGGAATGCCATCAAGACTTGTGCCGTCGTCCGCCTAGACGATTCGGGCGTGTTTGTGACGAGTGGCGCGTATGGAAGTGGCGAAATCGTGGCGATCCGCCGTCGCCCGCCACCACGCTGTGTCTGTGCCTCTCATCCTGTCGTGGGTCCGCCGCGAATAAGCCGAAGGCGTTGAGCGCGGCAAGCGGGGGTTGAGGACGTCTTCGATGTCATACAATCCCACATCTTGCCCCGGACAAGCCGGGTTCCTCATTGCAAGCGCGTGCAAACGTCTTAAATGGGCCGGAGGTCGGTCGCCATTCGGTGGCCAGCCAAGCCGCGACCGGAGGTCACTCCATCAAGGCGATTCAAGCGCAACTCGGGCACAAGTCCGCCAAGAGCACGCATCAGTACGCCCACCTCGGGCAGCGGGCCCAGCTCCGGTTGGTGGCCGCTCTCGAGCCCTCCGCGCCGCCTCACGTCAACGTCAGGTCAACGAGCGAAAACCGCTAGCCGGTACGAATGCTGCAACCACCGGAAACCACACCCCAATCGCCGAAACCCCATAAGAAAAGGGACGATCCGGCACGGATCGCCCCTTTTGGAAGTTCGCTTGCCTTGCGACGAACTCGCTCGTCGTTTGGCTGTGTGCATGCGTGTACGTTGCGTGCACCACGACCGACTTTGTCTGGATTTCGAGCGCGAGGCTCGATGGTGGGCCTATTCAGCCTCTCCTGCTTTGCGCGACACGTTTCGGCGCGATGCATTCCCCGTCGGGAAGCCTGCTAACACCCCGCGTGAGCTTTTGGACTCACTGGAGGAGCTTTGACCGACA
>JAFDAJ010000317.1 GCA_019313915.1 Deltaproteobacteria bacterium | reverse complement strand
TCAGATGATTGAGCTCCAGGTGTTCGATGTGCTCGCCTTTTTGGTGCGGCACCACGACCGGGTCGTGCCCAGGCGGGAGCTCCTCGATCAAATTTGGGACGATAGGTTCGTGAGTGAGTCCGCGCTGACCAGTCGGCTCAAGGCGGCGCGCCGAGTCGTCGGAGACGATGGCAGGGCCCAGCGCATCATCCGGACGGTTCATGGGCGTGGGTATCGAGTCGTCGTAGAAGTAGAGCAAATCGGTGGACCAGCCGAGTTGAGTTCCGCGCCTACCGATGTCGGCGCTTCGGCTCCTGTAGCGGGTAGGGCGCGCCCCGAGACCATCACTCGCTACGCTGCCACGGGGCGTTACAGCACGGCCTACCAAGTCGTTGGCGGCGGCGATGCGGATGTGGTGTTCATTCCGGGTTTCGTTTCGAATATCGAGCTTCAGTGGGAGCTTCCAGGTTTCTCCGACTTTTTCGAAAGGCTGGCCTCGCACTACCGGCTCATCGTCTTCGACAAACGCGGAACCGGGCTCTCGGACCGAATTCCACCGGATGAGGTGCCCACACTCGAAGAACGAATGGAGGACGTATTGGTCGTGATGGACGCGGTCGGTTCGAAGCGTGCGACGATTTTCGGCATCTCCGAGGGTGCGCCGATGGCCGTCTTGCTGGCGGCCACGCATCCGGAACGCGTTCGGCAGCTCATCCTCTTCAGCGCCTATGCACGAATGGACTGGATGTCGTCTGAGGAACTCGAAACGCGTCTCGTGGCGATGAGTGCTGCCTGGGGGGAGGGACAGATGTACGCGGACTTCCTCGCGCCAAGTTGGGGGAAGGACCCCACCATGCGAAGGCATTGTGCGCGCTACGAACGTCACGCCGCGACCCCGGCGACGGCGGCACAGATCCTGCGTTTGAGCGCGCAGGGCGACATCACCGGTGTCCTAGGCTCGGTCAAACAGCCAACGTTGGTGTTGCATCGTCATGGCGACCGGCTCGTCCCGCTCTCTGCGGCCGAAGCACTGGCAGATGGAATCCCAGGGTCGCGGATGATCGTCCTGGAAGGCGAGGATCATCTGGCTTTCGCGGGGGACGCCGATACTTTGCTCGCCCATGCAGAAGACTTCATCTCCGGTGCTGCGGAGTCCGCCGTCGAAGGAGAAAGGGTTCTTGCCACTGTCGTGTTCGCCAGCATCGATGATTCGGCGGCGCAAGCCAAGGACTTGGGCGACCGCGGATGGCGGGACGTGCTGAGGGAGTATCACCGTGCCGCGACGGACGTCGCAAAGCGCCACCATGGACGGGTCGCCAAGACGGATGATGACACGGTCCTGCTGAGGTTCAGTGGACCTGCACGCGCTGTGCGCTGCGCCTGTGCCTTGCGCGACGAGGTCGAGCCGACCGGGATGCGTCTCAGAGTCGGAATACACACCGCGGAGGTCGAAGTCAGCGGTGCCCAAGTGGCGGGAACGGGGGTCGACATCGGAGCCTCGGTAGCCGCACTGGCGAGCCCAGGCGAAGTTTGGGTGTCGAGGACGGTGCGGGACTTGGTCGTGGGGTCCGGTCTGGGTTTTTCGGAGCGTGGGACCCATGAGTTACCAGGGGCTGGGGAATCTTGGGAACTCTACGCGGTCGACGCGTCCGGCGACTAACGTGAGAGCTCACGCAGCGTGCGCCGGGTCGGCGTGCGCCGGGACTCCCGCCCAGTCCTGGAAGGCCGCCACCTCGTTCGCCTCCACGATGACCGCTCTCGAAAAGTCGCTCTGCAGTTGCAAGAGCTGCTTCGGGTCCCATTGGTAAGCCGCCATCTCGCAACTGATGTTGTAGGTTGCATGGGACATGCGATCGCGTTGCTCCTGGTAGGACGCGAGGGCCTTCGACTCCGAGCTCCTGCCTCGCAGGATCTTGTCGAGCGCGGTGGCGAGGAGCTCGGCGTCGCGCAGGGCGTCGGTGATGCCGTGACCGCTCACCGGGTCCTTGGTGTAGCCGGCGTCGCCGACGAGGGCCCACCCAGGACCGAAGGGCTTTCTCAAGAAGTTCGGCTGCCCGGGGGTGCCTCGCACTCGACACGTCTGCGTTGCACCCGCGAGCCGCTCGACGAGATCCGGCGCAGCTTCGGTCAAGAACCGAAGGTAACCAGCCGGGAGGTCCCTGCGAAGGTCATCGGCCCGATCGGTTCTGCAGTTCACGAAGACGCAAGCGCCTCCGTGGGTCGGGAAGACCCCCGCCATCACGCCCGAGGTACGGAACCACATCTCGGTGCCTCGGTGATCCAACCCCTCCCAGTACGCGTAGTGGCACGCGTTCGTCGACGGGCGTTCGTTGTAGGCCGGGGCCTGCACCGATCGCGCGATCCGCGAGCGCCAGCCGTCGGCACCGACGACGTGACGAGCTCGAAGTGAAAACGGTTGCCCGCTGCCGTCACGGCCTACGACACCGTTGACCCGCGCTTGCCCGTCGCGCGTGACACCTGTCACCGTGATGCGTTCGAAGAATTGCGCCCCGGCGTCTTCTGCGGAGCGGAGCAGGAGCGGATCGAGAACGTTGCGGCGGGGCGCGTACAATGCATCCACACCTCCGGCTTCGGGAACGATGGCTTGCATCGCCATTCCGTCGACGTCGCTCAGCAGTTGCCGAGAAGCCGGAGCTCCGGTAC
>JAFDAJ010000022.1 GCA_019313915.1 Deltaproteobacteria bacterium | reverse complement strand
TGGCCGCGTTTCGTCGCGCATCGCGACGCATGGGTTCGCCACGCCGTGGCGGTTCGCCAGGAGTCGCCGGCGACCGCCGGCACACGGCAATACACAGGAATCACCGAAGGATCATTTTGTTTTAGGCAACGTCGGTCGGATCTTTCGGTCGGATCTTTTAGGCAACGTCGGTCGGATCTTTCATTTTTGTTAGGCAACGTCGGTCGGATCTTTTTTTTTGCTGCTCCAACGGCGCAGTGCCCGGGTCAGTCCGCGTGTGTTGGCGAACCCCGCTCGTCTTGCGATTTCAGCGGGAGCTCGCCCGTGCTCCATGCCGTCGAGCACGATGGAGCGGCGCGTGGCGTCGACGAGCGCGCGAAATGTCGTTCCTTCGTCGCGCAGCCGGCGTTGGAGCGTTCGCGCGCTTAGATGCAGCGCGGCGGCTACGTTGGCGACATCCGCGTGGCCCACTTGTAGGAGCTTTCCGATCTCACGACTCACCGCGCTCAGGAACCCCGCCAATTTGATGTTCTGATGAAGCTCAGCGGCCAAGGTCTCGAGCTCACGTTGCGCGGCGGGATCGCCCGCGGACAACTCGAGGTTCCACACATCGTCCGAGATCCAGAGCTCGGTTTCAGGCTCGCCAAAAAAAACCGCGCAGCCGAAGATGCGCTCATACTCTTCGATCATCCCGCGATACGGATGTGCGAACGCGATCTTTTCGAGCCGGAACTGGTTCGCGGTCGCCATGCCGAAGTAGTTCATCATCGTTGCGGCAATGAACTCGATTTCATGATGGGTAACCGGCAAGTCGCCCTCGACCCTGTTGAGACGGATCCGCTTTCCCGTCGTTTCCTCCTCGAGTGTCGCGACTTGTCCGTGCGCCACCAGGCCCTGAAACCGAAGCCCCGCCTGGACGCCCTCGCCGAACGTTGCGCACTTCAAGAACAGGAGCTCGAACACATGCTTCGGCTTTCGTCGAATCTGCGCCCCGGCATGGAGCCCGAGAAACCGATCTTTCGACGCCTTCGCTGCCGCGCGCCAAAGCTCGCCTGCGGTGTCGCGTGGGAAGCGGGCCTGTGGATCCGTGAGCAGCTCCCGGTCGACACCCGCTTGGAGGCAGAGCGCTTCGGTGTCGAGGCCAACCGTTTCGAACGCCTCGAGCACCAGCCGCGTCCAAGCGCCGGAGATCAGCACCCGAGATCCTAGCAATGAGCTGGTCATGAAGACGTTACCGACTACCCTTCAAGGCCGAATCGAGCCGCCCGAACCCACGGGGCCTGGCCCGTTCGTTTTCTTCTTCTAGTTCTCGCATCAACATCGACTTTGGCGCAACCGTGGCTCGGGCTCACGTTAGCATCGGTTCCCGCCCGGAGACCCCATGCACGATTTGCAGCGCTTTGCCCCGAAATCCCGTTGGGGGCGCGACCGCCGAACCGCGGCGATCGCGTCTCGCCTTGTGACCTGTCTCACATATTGGACGTTGCTCGTCGCGGTGTCGCTGGCCGCCGGATGTGCCCAAGATACCGGGTCCGCAGGCAACACCGAGCTGAATGTGGTTGTGCCCAATGGCGCACCATCACTGGGTGGCGGATCTTCGGCCCCAGCGTCGATCGACATTGTGACGGTCGAATACACCATTACTTGTGCCGGAAACAGCGATACGTTCCTCGATAACGCTGCGAGCTTCCTCGACGAGGTGAGGATCGACGGTAACCTCGAGGTTGTCGATGGCCGCACGTCCCCCCAGGGTCTGATTCCCCCAGAGTTCGGCACACCCCGCCCCGGCGACGGCGCCGAGATCTGGCAGGGCTTCATGGATCTGCCTCCAGGTCCCTGTTCCGTCGAGCTTCGCGCACGTGACGACGATGGTGAGGTCATTTGTACCGCCATCGAGCCGTTTATCATCACGGCCGACACGACGACCAAGGTCAACCTGGTCCTCATCTGTGATGTCAGCTTCCAGGCTCCGGTCGGTACGCTCGATGTCGACGCTACGTTCTCGTTCAACGTCGGCAACTTCTGTCCCGACCTGTTCGTTTTGAACTGCTACGACAGCGATCCGACCGAACAGCAGGTCCTTCCTCCGCCCAACCCGCCACTGGCTGCCACCGGCTGCGAGGTTCGCTTCCGTGACGGCGACAGCACCTGTGGCCAGAGTTGCGACCCGCAGGTCTGCACCCCGACGGCCACAGGGCTTTCCTGTATGCCAGGTCCGGATCCAGGCGTTTCGACCACCATCACCTGTAACGCAGCCGCTCTGCTCGACTGTGAAGGCGATGGCATTCCGGACGGTTCCTGCACCATCAACGCGGATACGTTGGGCACCCTCCCAGAGTTTCTCGATGGGCTCGTCCCTTGCGTCACCGCAGTGGACTGCGGGGTGCCCGACGCCACTTGTGATGGCGGCTTCTGCGACTTCTCGGCTTCGAACCCCAATCTGAATGCGAACTTCTTCCTCGCGTGTGTCCCACCGGCACTGGGTGGCATTCCAGGCGCGACTATTGCGTGCACGGCAGAAACCACCGACGGCGATCTCGACTGCAACAAGATCAAGATCGTCAATGTCAATTGTCCAGGTCTCCCCCCGTGTGATCCGAGCTTGATCGACTGCGACGACGGCAACGATTGCACGGAGGATAGCTGCGACCCCTCATCGGGCGTCGGGGTGTGCATCAATGACCCGTCGCCGGCCGGTACCGCTTGCATCGTCGATCCCGCGATCTGCGCAGCCCCATTCCCTAGCTCGTGCGACGGCGCAGGCACTTGCAGTACTACGAGTTGCATCTCCGACGCCGGCTGTGACGACGGCAATGCGTGCACCGTCGACCTCTGTGAGCCCATCTGTGGCCTTTGCGAGCTGCCCTCACCGGAGCCTGACGGGACCTCGTGTGACGCTGGACTCGGGTCTGGCTCCGGCGAGTGTGTTGCCGGCGCGTGCGCAGGGATCTGCGGCGGGACTACGTGCCCGGACAACGGGATCCCGTGCGTTACCGACGTTTGCGACCCGGTGGACGGCTCATGTGTCCCTGTGGTCGACGCTGATGGCTCCCCCTGCGATCCACCAGGTGGCACGCCGGGCACGGGCTTCTGTGACGACGCGGTTTGCGGAGCTCTTCAATACGCCCCGTTCTGCCTGATGCCGTTGGCGTTTGAGGAGCCGCTTTGCAATCCGACCTACGACGATACGTTGTGGCCTGGCTCGCACCGCGGCAGCTACGCGCAGGGCTCGGCCGCAGGACCCGGACCCGCGCCTGGCGCGGTGGTAACGCCGGAGCATGTCGAGCTCGCCGGAGCCCCGATCATCGCCTCGTTTAGCGAGCCCTATGCCGATGGTGGGCGGGCGGTCTGGGCGACGATCCTCGGAATCGCCGGCACGATCCTGAAGCTGGATCATGACACGTTCCAAATCATCGACGAGTTCATTCCTACGGGGGTGACCATTCCGCTGGGCGTGAGCGGTGCGTACAACGCGATCGACTCCGAAGGTAACTTCATCGTCGCCCGAACGGATTTCATATCCGTCTTTGGCGACAGCATCCCAGGGGATCGCTTCTCTCCCATCGAGCTCAAGCGCAGAGTCTTCGTCTTCCCGAACCAGGCGCTTTGCAATAGCAGTGATTTCATCGCCGGAATGTCTCTCACCTACGACGGCCATATTGCGTTCGTGACCGAGCTCGGAAACGTCTTCGTCATTCCGGTCGATGCCGAGCAAGCCGATGTCATCGGCCCGATCCCGGTTATCTCGACCAATCCCAACTGCGCGACGGCGGACCCCGCGACGCTCGAGCTCGTATCGAACAATATCGCAACCGACGAGAACGGTGGAATCTACGTCGTGACGAGCGGGGCCATGTATCGGTTCGACTGGGACGGCACGTCGCTGAGCCAGGCGTGGCGCGTGCCCTACGACAGTGATCCCAACGTCAGCCCGATTCGCTTGGGACCAGGCTCGGGGCAAACGCCAAGCCTCATGGGCACCAAGGAGGACGCAGACCGCTTCGTCGTCATCGCCGATGGCCAGGCCCTGATGAACTTGCTCGTCCTTTGGCGGGACGACATCCCGCCAGGCTGGCAACCGATCGCACCAGGGAAAGATCCCCGAATCGCCTGCGAAGTGCCGATTCGCTTCGGAGACCCGTCGGCGACGCTCGCCATTTCCGAACAGTCGATCGCAGTACGGGGCTACGCATCCATCGTCGTCAGCGACGTCCTCACCAATCCCACGATCGTGGACCCCAATAGCTTCAACGCCGGTGTGGCACAAAATCTGGTATCCGCACTCGAGGGTGGCCAGCCGGCAAAGGCTCCGGTCGGGATGGAGCGCGTGGACTGGGATCCGCTAACCCAAACGTGCTCGACCATCTGGGCCAATCCCACCGTTAGCATTCCGAATGGCATCCCCAGCATCAGCGAGGAGTCGCGCCTGGTTTACGGTATCGGCCAGCGCGGCGGACAGTGGGGCGTGGAGGCGCTGGACTTCGATACCGGCAACTCGCTGCTCTGGGCCCCGGGGGGTACCGGCTTCTGCGACCCGGCGCTCATCGCCATTGCCCGCAGTCTGCCGGCGGTCGACGCTCTCCTCGATGAGGAGGTCGTTCCTGGCTCGGGTGTGACCCTCGACGAAACGTCCTGCGAGAACTCCGTGTATGCCGCAACCACGGTCGGCCCCGACGGCTCCATCTACACGGGGACATTCTTCGGCATGTCGAAGTACTCTCCGGACGTCGTGCCGGCTCCGTCCGAGAGCGTGCGTGCACACGCGGGTGTCGACCAAGCGCTGGATCTGCTGGCAAGGGCGCAAACCGCGTTCGGCGTCGGCGGACCCAGCGCGGCACGTGATTTCGTCGGCCGCGCATACAAGCAGGTCAGCGCAACGGTGTTTCCGGCCCAAGTAGTCGGCCCCCCTGCCGCCTACAACGAAGTCATCAACGCAGCCGCTTCGGTGAACGCTGCGTTCACCCAGATCGAAGCTTCCCAAGACCCGAGCGCGAACATCAGTCAGGCGATCGTGTCGCTGACCAACGCAGCCGCCCTGTTGAACTAAAGACTCGGAAAAGACGCCACCGCGGTTGCGCCAAACGATGCCCGCTGCGATTCGCCAGTGCCAGTGCCAGTGCCAGTGCCAGTGCCAGTGCCAGTGCCAGTGCCAGTGCCAGTGCCAGTGCCAGTGCCAGTGACTGCGAACGTGACTCTGATTCACGGGTGTGGTCGCCGGGTCACGGTGTCTGGCGCGGCGGGTCGCCACCTCTGGTTGATCCGTCCCACCCTCGCTGGCTCGCTCCTTGCATTGATTTCGGGCATGCGAAGCGCGCTCATATTCGCATTGGCACTGACTTCAGGGTGCCTGGCCTATGTGCACTCGCCTTCCGGGCGAAGCTTTCCGCTCGAGAGCTCGAAGACGCTCTACAAACGCGAAACTGGAGCTCAGGTGGAAGCTGGCGGCGGCCTAGAGGCGGGGGTGGGCTTGCCGGGATTCAACGTCCGTGTCCGACATGGGATCGTTGATAAGCTCGATGGAAGCGCCGAGTTTACGTACCAACGGATTCGGACGGAGGCTTTTCACCTAGCAACCTCCGATCGGAACATTTTCACGGGCCGACTGGGAATCAAGTACGCGATGATCGACCACATTGCGCTGACCGCCGGGCTGGCCGCCGGAGGTTGGGGGGGCGGCTCGTTTCTCAGCCCCGATCTGTCGATGATCTTCGCTTATGAGAACCCGTACTGCGTGCCGTTCGTCGATGCTGGCGGGTATACAAGTCACCCGCTGCGCGCGACCGACGTCGTCATCACAGACCTCACTCCCGGCAGCCTCGGCGACGACAGCCTGACGGCGGCGCCGGTGTTCACCTATGGTTGGACGGTTGGCTTCGGGCTGCGCATTCCGCTTCTGCACTACGACAAGCACAAGCGTGTGACCCCGCCGTCGATCCTACTCGGAACGCGATTCCGGGGTGTCTACTACGATCCGCAATACAACGACTTCGGCCGCAACGGGCGCCTCTACTGGTACGGTTCGGTCGGCTTCGAATACGTCTTCGCACCGCGCCGACTTCAGGTGAACTAACCTTTTCAAAAAGGGGTCTGACGCCTTTGTTGAAGGGTCAAGCCGCGCGCGTAGCGCTGCCGACTTTGCTGGCTTCGTCTACGAAGAGGCGGCGTTCGGCGTTGACCAACTCGAGGAGTTGTCTTTGGTCGATCAGGCCGGCGTCGAGGAGGGCGCGCATGTAGCCGTCGGCGTAGCCGCGGGCTTGTGCCAAGGTGGCGTAGTTTGCTCCACTGAAGCGGGTTTCGATCGTCTTTCGCACGAGGCCGCGCAGGGTTCCCTTGAGCTCGTCTAGGTTCATCACCGTTACCTTCCTAAGACCGCAGTGTCGGTTTCGCGGTCCTACGGTCAAGAAAACGGCGGGCTAGAAGCAGGTGAGCTCTCGGAAGTCTTGAATTCGCTTCTGGAGATGATCGCGGCTGAGGTCTTGCAAGGCACTCACCCCAACGTCTTGTACGCAGAACGACGCCGTAGCGGAGCCACAGATCACGGCTTGGCGGAGGTCCTTGTGGCCGTTCTCGGCGAGGTAGCCGAGGAACCCGCCGGCGAACGAGTCGCCCGCGCCGGTTGGATCGGCCACGGATTTGAGCGGGTATGCGGGCGCGCAGAAGATGTCTTCTTCGAGGAAGAGCAGCGCGCCGTATTCGCCGCGCTTCACGATCACCGTTTCCGGGCCGAGTGCACGCAGTGCCTCGGCTACAGCAAGAGGATGGTGGAAGCCTGTTAGCTGGCGGGCCTCTTCCTCGTTGATGACGAGGATGTCCACGCGCGTCAGAAGCTCTTTGAGCGCGTCGAGCGCGGTGTCGATCCAGAGGTTCATCGTATCGGCGATGACCAGCTTGGGCTTCTCCACTTGGTCGAGCACGTGTAGCTGCAACTGGGGCGCGATGTTGCCTAACATCACGAACTCGGAATCGCGAAACGTTGCGGGGATCTTCGGGTTGAAGTCCGCAAAGACGTTGAGGTCGGTTTGAATGGTCTCGCGCGAGGTGAGGTCGTCGGAGTACCGGCCTTCCCAGTGGAAGGTTTCACCGTTGGCGATTTCGAGGCCGGTCGTGTCGATACCGCGGCCGCGGATCATGTCGACCGCTTCGCGGGGAAAGTCTTTGCCGACCACGCCGACTAAACGGACCGAAGCAAGTTGGCATGCCGCGAGCGATGCATAGGTCGCTGACCCGCCGAGGATTCGGTCGTGCGAGCCGAGGTGATTGTGGATGGTGTCAAAAGCGACGGAACCGACGACGAGAAGCGAGGACATGGTGCCTTTCAAGATACGTATTTTTCGATGAGAGGCCGCAGCTTGTCCCGCGCGGCCACAGAGATCGAACCGGGTTTGGTGATGATGGCGCCAGCCAGGGCCGACGTCGCGGGTCGCCCGGAGGGGTCGGGTAGATTTTGGGCGAGCTCGACGATGATTTCCTTGGCTCTTGCCACATTTCCCTGCATCACCGCAATGACTGCGCTGACCGTGACGGCATCGTGTCCCTCATGCCAGCAGTCGTAGTCCGTGGCCATGGCGAGGGTCGCGTAGGGGAGCTCCGCTTCCCGTGCGAGCCGCGCCTCGGGCAAGTTCGTCATGCCAATGACCGACACGCCCCACGATCGGTAGAGCTGCGATTCGGCACGCGTTGAAAACTGCGGCCCTTCCATGCACAGGTAGACACCGCTTTCATGCACTGTTGCGCCCGCTCGATTCGCAGCGCGGGCCAACGAGCTCGCTAGCTGCGCGTCGATTGGCTCTGCGAACTCCACGTGCGCCACGACGCCGTCGTCATCGAAGAACGTGTCGATGCGATGTCTCGTCCGGTCGATGAACTGGTCGACCACGATCATGTCTCCGGGATGAATGTCCTCTTGCATCGACCCCACGGCGGACACGCTGAGAATCTGCTCCGCTCCCGCCATCTTGAGTGCGAGGACATTTGCCCGGTAGTTGATCTTATGTGGCGCGATGCCATGGCCTCGTCCGTGCCGAGGCAGGAATAGCAGTCGAGTGCTTTCGATGGTGCCCGCGATAATCGCATCGGAGGGCGCCCCGAATGGGGTCGTCATCTTCAGCTCTTCGACGTTGGTTAGGCGCTCGAGCTCGTAGAGCCCACTTCCTCCGATGACGCCGAGTGTTCGTTGGACTTCGCTCATTTCGTATAGGCCTGGCGCATGACGACAACCGTATTTACCTCGCCGTTGCGGAACACGTCGAGCTGGACCTTCGAACCCACCGGGCCACGAAGCCGCTCCACGATCGTCTGATAGTCGAGCTCTCGAACCGAGGTGCCATTGATTGCAATGATGATGTCGTTGGCTCGGATGCCGGCGAGATCGGCTCCACCTCCCGCCGGCGCGTCGACCACACGGAGGCCTCCGCCTTCCGAATAGGCGAGCTTGGCGTGGATTCCGCCGACGGGCTGTCCGCGACCGCCCCCGCCGCAGCTCGCGAGCAAGGCGCAGCCCAATACGAGTGCCGCGAAGGTTGCAGAACGTTGGCTCATCCTGGGGCACCGGCATAGCCGGGTTCTGGTGGAGTGCAAACCTTCATCGAGGCAAGATTGACACCCAAGCCCGCCGGAGTACCATCCCTTCAACCTCGCGAAACTGTGAGTGAAACAGCTCTTGGGTCGACACGATGTATAAGCTCGTCATTTCTGACGACGAAGGCCACGCGACCGTCGTGCCGCTTCTGCGGGACGAGATCACGATCGGGCGCCAAGAGGGCAACACCATCCGCCTCACCGAGCGAAACGTGTCGCGTAATCACGCGCGGCTGCTGAAACGCAATGGGTGTTACCTGGTCGAGGATCTCGGCTCCTACAACGGCATCACCGTCAACGGAGAGCGGGTTGATGCCAAGGCGGAGCTCGTTTCTGGCGATCAGCTCGGTATCGGGGACTACGGCCTTGCGTTTCAATCCGACGTCATCGCGACCGCGAACACGATGCCTTCGCCGAAGCCCAAGAGTCAACCACCGCCCCGGCTGGTCCTTCTCGGTGAGCCAGCGGCGGGGGCCGAGTTCACGCTAACCAAGCCGGCGCTCCGAATTGGTCGCGGCGAGCACCTCGACATCTGGATCAACCACAAGTCGATTTCGCACGAGCATGCCGAGGTTCAAGTGACAGACGGCAGGGTGACGGTTTTTGATCTCGAGAGTGCCAACGGAATGCGGGTCAATGGCGTCAGAGCGTCGCGCGCCATACTCGAAGCGGGGGACGTGCTCGAGCTCGGTGAGGTTCGGTTCCGGTTCGTTCCGCCACAAGGTGCACACAGCTTGGAGCCACTGCCTCACGATGTACCCGACACATCTCCAACGAACCCTTCGCGAAAGCCAATCTTCGTGATGTCGGTGATTGGGCTGCTCATCGCCGCTGGCGCTGGCGCGGTTCTCGCCACAATGCGCGGTGCACCGGGTGCCCTGGCCCGGGATGCGAGTCCGACGACGGCGGAGCCCAGTACTGCCGCCGAGTCCGAAGCGACGGCGTCCATCCCGGCGCCTGCCCGGGCAAGGGCACATCGGGAGCTCACTGAACAGGAAGCCAGCCATGGCGGGGATTCCGACAGCCCACCGATCGAGGAGCCGCGAGAATGGGAGGGGCAGCTAGCACGTGCCCGCAAGGCGCTGGCGAAAGGGCGCCTCGACCGTGCCTATTCGATTGCCGAAGAGCTCCCGGCGGATAGCGTTTTGCGCAAGACGCCTGAGTTCGGTGAGATTCGATACCGCTATGCACAGGCCCGAATCAACGAAGGCGAGCGGGCGCTCGAGAAAGGGGACTTAGAGCGTGCCCTAAGCGAAGCCCAGCTCGTCTTGGAGCTCCAAGGCATCACTTCGAAGCAGCGCCAGGACGCCAGGAGGTTGATACGAAGCGCGCGCGGTCCCCAGCCGGAGCCCAAAGCACGGCCCAATACCGACCGCTGAGTGGCGCAGGGCCGCAGAATCGTTGATTAATGGGCTCTGCCCATGACAGACTGAGAGTGGGTGTTTGGGGGAACACAGTCTTGGAGGGGTCCGTCCGTGCGCGGCGCATGGGTGGCTGCTCTCGTTCTGATCGCGCTGGTCGTCGTGGCGGGGGGACCGCTGCCGCTGTCGAGCGTTGCGGGCGCCCAAGAGGCGACGCTCAGCGATGGCGGCATGGATCTGCACCTCTTTCGACCCGCCGTAGACACGCGGGGCTACTTCAGTGTCAACGGCACGGAGGTCATGCCGCACAAGGAATTCAGCTTCGGTCTCGTCCTCGACGCGGGCTTCGGCATCCTGCGTTACAACGGTTTCGTCAACGACCCAGACAACACGGTGGCCGCCGACGCCTCGCGGCAGAACCGAATCGCGAAGCAAGCGTTCACCGGCACGTTCATGTTCAACTTCGGTCTCATCGACCGATTGGTGATTGGTATTCAGCTCCCGATCACTTTCTTTCGTGGCAACAGCGTGCAGACTCCGGACCGGCTCCCAGGCGGGAGTTGCTCCGGCGCAACGTCAGCGGGTTGTCTCTACAATTACCAGGCAAACGGGCTGCGCTCACAAGGCGTTGGAGATCTGACGATTCACGCGAAGGCGCGCTTGTTGAATCTAGGCGAGAGCCCGGTGGGCATCGCCGTGACGTTGCGCGCGGGATTTCCCACCGCCAAGACGTCACAGTTTGCAGGTGAGCCAGGCTTCTCCCTTTGGCCTACTGCGGTGTTAGAGTTCCAGCCGATTGAGAAGATTCGTCTTGCACTCGAAGGTGGGTATCGATGGAACTCCCAGCAAGGCGCGAGCTTCATTTGGGACGGTCGCTCGGAGCCTTCCGGTCTTGGCGATCCCCTGGCGAACGCTGTCGATCCGGTCGACCAAGGTACGGGCAACCGCTTCACCTACAACGACCTGATCACCTTTGGTTTCGGTTCGAGCTTCCGGATCGCGCGTTCGCTCGACTTCATCATCGAGTTCTACGGGACGAAAATAGCCCAGGAAATTGGGACAAAAGGCACCCTTTCGATGGAGGCGCTGGGCGGGTTCAAGTACTTCGTCACCAACAAGAGCTTCCTCTACTTCGCCGCGGGCGCGGGCATTCCGAAGACTGGATTTCAGGCGGCAGACGTTCGCGCCGTCATCGCGTTCATGTACGAACCGGCCGTCGGGGACCGCGACAAGGACGGAATTCCCGACGACGACGACGGTTGTCCGGACGACCCGGAGGACAAGGACGGGTTCGAGGACCGCGATGGTTGCCCGGACCTGGACAACGACGGTGACGGCATCCTTGACGTCGACGATGCGTGTCCGCTCGTGAAAGAGGACTACGACGGAGATCGCGATGAGGACGGTTGTCCCGAAGGTAGGGAAGGCGACCGCGATGGAGACGGCATTCCGGATAACGTCGACGATTGTCCCGACGAACCCGAAGACTTTGACGGCTTCCAGGACGAAGACGGTTGCCCGGATCCGGACAACGATGGCGATGGGATTCCAGACGAAAAAGACCTTTGCCCCAATGATCCGGAAGACTTCGACGGATTCGAAGATGAAGACGGCTGTCCGGATGTCGACAACGACGCCGACCGAATCCTCGATGTGGATGACGCGTGCCCGAATGATCCAGAGACCTACAACGGCAATGAGGACGAGGACGGATGCCCCGATAAGGGCCTTGTGATCCTCGAGGACACTCAAATCACCATTCTGGAGAAGGTCTATTTCGAGACCGACAGCGCGATCATCAAGTCGCGGAGCTTCGCGCTACTCGACGCCGTGGCGGCCACGCTCAATGCCAGCCCACAGATCACCCTGGTCGAGATTCAAGGCCACGCAGACGAACGAGGCAGTGACAAGTACAATATCAAGCTCACCCGGGCTCGAGCCGCCTCGGTGATGAATGCACTTATCGAGCGTGGGGTCATCAAGAGTCGTCTCAGGTCGGGCGGATACGGCGAACGATGCCCGGTCGACCCCAAGCACACCGCCAGAGCTTGGGAGAAAAACAGGCGGGTCGAGTTCAAGATCATCGAAACCGACGCAGGTCCCACCGGAGTTGAGGTAACATGCCCGCGGGGCCGATCTCTGGTTCCGAGGTGATATGTCGCGCGAGCGTTTCGTTGAGTTGATGAGCCCTGCACTGAGCCGTTTCGGTCAGGATTTGAAATCCGTCTTGCGGATTGTCGAAGACCCGGAGATGGACGATGAGAGTCGCGTCGCTGCGGCAGGCGCTCTGCTGCACGTGATTTCCTCGAGCGGGGTCATCCCGGGGGTTCGCGGCGTGCTTCGTCATCTGGGAGATGTACTGCTGATCAGGCTGGTGTTGAACGACGTTCGTGAGCGCTCGCCGGACGCCTTCCAAAAACACCTGCAAGAGTCGTCGGAGATGCTCGAGCCTTTGTCCGACGAGCTCGACGCCATGCGCGCCTATCTCGATGATCGCGTTAGTGTGCTCGAACAGGCCGCCGAAAAATTTCCGAAGATGAACCATCAGGGGCACCAAGCGACCGCATGCATCGAAGACACGGACACCTGGCTCTACGATGCGGTGCATGAAGCGCTGATCGACGAGATCGACTTCGATGAAGAGGACGTCGTGCGCGAGCTCAAGCATGTCGACCGGATCTTGGCCCCGCTCTCGTCTCGCGTCCGCGGGTAGCCGCCTATGCCGCCTTGCGCCGCGGCTCGGAGATCTCGCGGAGCAGCCATGTTCCGCCGGAGGCCTTCATGGGCTTGGGAGTTTTGCGCGCCAAGACGCGGAGCAGTTCCTCGGCTTCAGCGTCCCACTCGATCAGTCTGAGAATGCTGCCATCCGGGGATCGAAGCTCGGGCTCAGCGCGCGTGCGCCGCCGCGCGAGATCGTCGGCGTCAGACTGTGCTCGTGTTTCAACCAGAAGCATGATCTTGCGGCGCATGACAAAGCCGAGCGGGCTCGAAGTGACGACGAAGCTCAGTGTCATGAGGCCAGCACGGTGAGTCGAAAGATGAGCTCGCAGGCGAGGCACACCGTTCGAGGACAGCTCCCAGCTGAACGACAGTTCGGGCGCGTCGGCGGGGGCGCGGAGCTCGGACGCGAACAGGCGAAGCGCATCGGCGGTCTGCGCAGCGGTACTGGCCATGTGATGCCGTGTTCCCGTCAGGAACAGCGGCAGCAGGAGGAGGGCGGCCGTTGGCTGGCCGAGCACGACCAGGCTTACGCCGCCGGCGACCAACACGGTCAAACCGGTCGCGGTGGTGCCATCGAGGAAATAACTTGCCGGAGTGTTGGCCTCAGGGAGATCCTTCCACAGCGCTCGGTGCCAGTCTGTGCGCTCGCAGGGAGCCGACTGTTTTACGGGCCGGTGCAGGGAGAAGGCGATGAGCGGAAGCGCGCAGACCAGATAGTTCGGGATCAACCATTGACCGGCCGCGAGAACCGCGCCGGTGATCACCAAGACCGCCGCCCACGGCGCTTGAACCAACAGCCCGCTCCGACCCATTCGAACCTCGTTCGAGCGGCGCTTGAGGAGAACGAGCGCAGCCAACACAAGTAGAGCCCACGCGACGGAGCGCTCTTGCGGAATCGTCAGTGGTTTGAAACCGGCTGGCTCCGGAGCGTCGGAGGCATTGACCGGCAAGGCGATCGCTTCGGCGGGAATGTCGAGCGTGAGCGGCCACTCGGTCATGCGCGGAAGGTGGATACGTCGCCACTCGACGACCGTGCGCTTGCGGCGCTCGGCAACTTGGAATTCGACGCCCGGGGGTGTGTCGTGCATCTCGGCTGGAACAGAGGACCCTCGCGGTGCGCGGATCTCGACCGAGACAGCGTGCAAGCCGGTTTCCCATCCGGGGATCGACCAAACGAGGCGCGCTCGTGACTTACCCTCGACCTCGACGGCTCGGATGTCCGCTTTGGTGCGGTACCGCATGAAGACGCGGTACTCTCCCCGCCTTGGCGCGTCTCTACGCGCGAAGGAGAGATGGATGATGCCATCTTCGTGAACCTCGTACTCGGGGCGAAAGATCTTACCTTCCTCCGAGCGAAAGTACGGCGGTCTGTAGCGGTCGAGCTCGACGCCCGCCCCGAGACCCGCGAGCTCCATCTCGTGCAGCCAACCAGCGTGGACTTCCACGTCTAGCCGGAGCAGGATGCTCAGTGTCGCGTCGCGCTCGACGTCGACGGTAGCCCGGGCGCCGTTGACCACTGTGCGTGTCCACGCTCGAGCTGGTGAAGACGAGCCGAGCAGGGCGACCAAGACGAAGAGAACGAAGGCAGGGACGCGACTGCAGCGCATGGCCCGAACCTAAGGAATTCGGACGTTTCAGTGAAATTTCCTACTGCATGCGGATCCACGACGGCATGAACAGGAGGACGAATAACGAAAGGGTTAACCAACCGACGACACGGCGCCGAGGCGAGACATAGGTGTCTTCGGTGGGCGGATGGCTCGGGCCCGTCGCACGGGTGAGCATCCACAGGACGAAAGCCCAGACCAGCCAGTGCATGCCGGCCATGACGTCATACATCAGTTGGTCCCCGCGAACCCCATCGATGTAGCTCGGAATGCCGTATGTCGCGCTGACGATGACGGCGAGTAGCGGCAGAAAGCGAAGGAGGCGCCTGGAGAGTTGGTCCTGCCGACTGCCCAGAAGCGCATAGGCTACGTGCCCGCCGTCGAGTTGGCCGAAAGGCAGCAGGTTGATCATCGTGACCAGCAGTCCGGCCCAACCGGCGAGCGCGGTCGGGGTAAGCATGATGTCGTACCCCTGCGGGATGGGGCCTTTCAACCAGCTCAGCAATCCAAGATACAGGAGGGACCGGCCTTCGAGCATGTAGGTCGCCTCGGGCAGAGGTTCTACCGGGGAAGAGGCGATTCCGTAGATGACCACGGGCAGCGCCACGGCCATGCCGGCGAGGGGGCCGGCGGCTCCGATGTCGAGCAACGCGTTGCGAGAACGAATCTGCTCGCGAATCTGGATCACGGCCCCCAAAGTGCCGAGGAGGAAGAACGGGACTGGGATGAAATACGGGGGCGACACGTCGACCCGGTGGTATCGGCCGGCAAAGAAGTGGCCGAACTCGTGTGCCAGCAAAATCGCCATGAGCGGCACGGAGAAAAGCCACCCCGTTTGTAGCTCTGTGAGTGAGGTGGGCGGGTGTCCGAGCACCATCCCGGCGCCGACGTAGAAAGTCGAAAGAAAGGTGAGGGCTATCAGGATGAGTGGTAGACCCCACTGGGTGTTGCGCCGCTGCACGGCGTGCCTCTAGCATGTGCCTTGCGAAGCGCACGATCTGCTATTCTCCGGAGCGCATGGACCTGTATAGCGCTGCCAAGCGGCTCAACCGACCGTTCGTCTTCACGGACGTGGCGTCGACGCGTGCTCTTTGTGTTGCAGACCACGGCTTGATCGGTGACGGGTTTTCTGCGGCTCTGGTCCGTGCGGACGGCGCGATCGATTGGCTATGTATGCCGCGTTTCGACAGCCCGAGCGTCTTCGGCGCGTTGCTCGATAGCGAAAACGGTGGTTCCACGTCGGTGAGCCCAGTCGACTATCCGTTCGAGAGCCTGCAGCGGTACGACCCCGACACCAACGTGCTCGAGACACTCTTTCAGATTGAAGGGCGTGGGACGATTCGTCTCACAGACTACATGCCCTGGACGGACGACCCGCGCTCCGCGGTACACGAGGTTCACCGGCGCGTGCAGTGCGTCGAAGGAGAGGCGGTCGTGAAGGTCGTCTTCGACCCACGGTTCGATTACGGGCGCGCCGACACGACGTTTGAAATCAATGGGCGTTCGGCTTTGGCGAGAGGGGCTTCGGGCGAACGCTTGGTTGCCGTACTCGGCGACGTAGGCCAATGGGAGCCACGGCCCGAAGGCGGCGTGCAGGCCGTGTTTCGGTTGAAATCCGGCGAGCGGGGCTGGGTCGTCATCGACTGGAACGCTTCCGGGTCGGAATCGATCTTGGCGTACCGCCCGTACGAAGCCCTGCGAAACACGCGGCACCGATGGCGGGATTGGGTTCAACACCTCCAATACGATGGGCCGTGGCGGCATCACGTCATTCGTTCGGCACTGCTATTGAAAATGCTGATGTATTCGCCGACCGGTGCGATGGTGGCCGCGCCGACGACTTCGGTGCCCGAATGGATTGGCGGCGCGCGAAATTGGGACTATCGGTACACGTGGACGCGCGACACCGCGATGGCGGTGCGCGCCGCCAATCTGCTGGGTTGCAACCGCGAGGCGCGCGAGTACTTTCACTTCGTGAGGGACACGCTCGAGCGCGACCGTGAGCTCCACATCATGTATGCCGTCGATGGAGGCCGCGTTCCCGACGAGCAGACGCTGGGCAACCTCGCCGGGTATCGCGGGTCGCAGCCCGTGCGAATCGGCAATGGCGCACGGGACCAGCTGCAGCTCGATACCGCGGGGGCGCTGATGGATGCCGCCTACGTCTACGAGCGCGGTGGCGGCTCGCTCACAGCGCGTGGCTGGAGCCGCTTGCGGGAGGTCGTCGACAACGTTGCCACCATGTGGGCCGAGCCCGATCACGGCATCTGGGAGCCGCGGGCGGGCAAGCGGCACAATGTGCATTCGAAGCTCATGAGCTGGCTCGCGCTTCGCCGAGGTGCGGAGCTAGCGCCCCTGTTCGGCCATCAACCCCTGCAAACACGATGGCAGCACGTCGCCGACGAGCTTCACGCGGAGCTCTGCACCCGCGGGCTGGACAAAACGGGAACGCGATTCGTCGCGGCATATGACCATGAGCATCCCGATGCGTCCCTGCTCCTGCTTCCCATCCACGGCTTCTTGCCGCCGAATGACGACTGCGTCCTGCGGACCGTGGAGTGGATCCGCGCCGAGCTGGGCGATGGTCCGTACGTGTACCGCTACCGAGCCGACGATGGGGTCGGCGGCGAGGAGGGGGCATTCGTCCTGTGTGGTTTCTGGTTGGCGGAGGTTCTCGCGATGGCGGGTCAGCTCGACGAGGCGCAGCGCGTCTTCGTGGCGCACGCCGAGGCATCGAACCACCTGGGCCTTCTTTCAGAGCAAATTGATCCGGGGACACACACGCTGCTCGGCAACTTCCCGCAGGCGTTTAGCCATCTCGGCTTGATCAACGCTGCCGCCAGGATCGACTTGGCGCTGCGGTTGCGGGATGAAGGCTCACCTCGAGTTCCCGAGGTCGAGATCGGGCGCTAGCGTGCAGGCAATTACGGACGCACATGAGGTGGATAGCCGCCGTATCGCGCCGCTGCGGTTCGGCGTGTACGCGTCGCTCGTGGCTCTGCTGACAGGCGTTGGTCTGTTCTTCGTAGGCGGGGTTCGTGGGGCTGAGCCCTGGGTCTGGTTTGCGCTTGCGTCCTTAGGTGGCGTCATCGGGGCTGTGTGGTGGATTCGATCGGTGCTGGGTTCCGGAGCCGTGGGCGCGTGGCCGGACGGTCAGGAGCCCGATGTCGAGGAGCTGGAAGCTTTGGACGGGTCGGTCTACGAAGATGTGGCCCCGGGCCAATCGGTGCAGTCGAGCGACGATGACGTGGATTACTTGATGGCGCTTCGCCATGAGTTCCGCACTCCGCTCAACGCCGTGTTGGGGTTCTCGGATGTGCTTCTGAGTGGCATCGACGGGGAGGTGAACGACTCGCAACGCGAGGACCTCGAGATCATTCGAGCGTCGGGGATACGGCTGCGAATACTCCTCGATAGCGCGCTCGACCTCTCTCAGATTGTGGACGGCGAGCTACGCTTGGACGCCGATCGCACCGACGTTCGAGACTTGGTGGCGCGCGTCGCGGTAGAGGCCGGGCAGCTTTGGTCGAACAAGAGAACGGCCGGCTGTACGCTGCCGGATGGGCCGTGCATTGCTGCCGTGGACGAAGCTCGCCTCCGGCGATCGATCCTCGTGCTTGCCGATTTCCTGGCGACCGACCACCGCGATGCCAACATCGGACTGAGTGTGGTGCTGTCCGACGGCCACGTCGCGATCGAGGTCACCGCGGACCCCTCGGATCGCTTGACGATCGATGCGCTTCCAACACCTGCGGAGATTCTGGCATCCGAGGACGCGAACGAGATCCGGCGTTGGCCAGTCGCCGTGACGTCCGAGGTCATCGCGCGCCACGACGGCTCGCTCTATCACGGACACGCGCCGTCCCGGTTTCTGATTCGCCTTCCGCTACAAAGTCCGCGATGACCACCACGTTCCATGCCGCAGCTCCGAAGCTTCGGTCCGCCGTCGTCGTAGTCGCGTTCTACTTCGCGGTGTGTTGGATGCTGCTGGCCGACGAGCACGCCTATTGGGGCGCATTCTTCGTTCTCCTCGTCGCGCTCGTCGTGGGGGCAGGGGTCCTACGATCCCTCGGACTGCCCCGGCGGAATGGGCAACCGGCGTCGCGGCGCCAGTCACAGGCGGCACCGCAGATCTCAATCCAAGCGGCAGTCGACGTTCACTCAGCCGACCCCGAGGACCCGCAACACCAACGCGCGCGCTTCCTCGGTGCGTTGGGGCACGAGCTTCGCAATCCCCTCAACTCGGTCACTGGCTTTTCCGACATGTTGCTCGGCCGCGTCGACGGCGAGCTCAACACCGAGCAGGAGCGAAGCGTCCGTACGATTCGCGCGAGCGCGGAGCGATTGTTGCGTCTCGTCTCCACGGTGGTCGATCGAGCGAAGCTCGAGGCGGGAACCCTTCGGCTGCAACAGCAGTGGGTCGCGCCCGATGAGCTGATCTCTGAGGCCATCTCATTCGTGAGGTCACGGGTCGAGGACACATCGGTCATCGGCGGGGGCTCCGAAGACTTGCCCCGGATTTTCGTGGATCGCCATCGGACGGTTCACTCGCTGGTGAGTCTTGCAGTGCTGGTCATTCGATCCTCCGGAACCGATATCGTCATGCGTGTGGCGCCGCCCCGCCGCGACCAGGTTGGCAAGGGCTTCGTCCAATTCGATTTGATGGCGACCCTCGAGAATTCGTCGGCCGATACGCTTGCCCTGGTGGAGCGGCTCGAGAAGCCGCTATCTCGCTCGGATGCGCTCGGGTTGGAAGTCGCGGTCGCGCGAAACGTGATCGAGGCCCAGGGCGGGCGCATCTGGACCGAAGCAGGAACGGCAGGGAGCTTTCGTGTTTGCATGACGCTCCCGACGTCAGCCCGCTAGCTCTAGCCGGACTGCAGCGCTTCGAGGATGGCCTGGTAGGCAGCGTTGCGCTTCCATCCGAATTGCCGCTGCAGCCTTTGGGTCATTTCCTTCGTGGAGAGCCCCTCACGCTTCCACTCGACGACCAGCGCTTCGAGGTCGACGTCCTCGACCGGCATATCCGCGGGCCTGCCTTCGATGACGATCGTGATCTCGCCTCGGGCCGGATCGGATAGCTCACTGCGCACTTCCGCGACCGTGCCGCGAATCGTTTGTTCGTGCATCTTGGTGAGCTCCCGGCACAACGCGATTTGCCTGTCAGGGCCGAGGGCGCGTTCCAAGTCATCCAGAGTCGCGTGGATTCGATGAGGAGACTCGAATAGGACGACCGTGATTCCCGACTGAGCGACTCGTTCGAGAGCGCGGGTTCGTTCTCCACCTCCGCGTGGAAGGAACCCTTCAAACACGAATCGCCGCACCGGGAGGCCCGCCACACACAACGCGGCCAACACTGCACTTGGACCGGGAATCGCGTCCACGTTGATGCCCGCATCCGCGGCGCGCGAGACGAGATACACGCCGGGGTCGCTAACCACGGGCGTGCCAGCGTCGCTGACCAGCGCATAGTGAGCCCCGTCGGCCAGCTCGGCGATGAGGAGATCTACCTTGTCGTCGTTGGTGTGTGCGTGAAACGACCGCAGCGGCGTGTCAATGTCGTGTTTGGAGCCGAGCGTGCGTGTGTGCCGTGTATCCTCTGCGAGGATGAGGTCGGCTTCGCGGAGAATGCGTAGAGCCCTCAGCGTGATGTCCTCCAGACATCCAATGGGCGTCGCGACTACGGATAGGCGACCTGACATTCGTGGGCGTTACCACATCTCGGTCACGCTGCGACCCGGCTCCTTACGGAGACTCGTAAACTTCGACCACGGTCTCGCTGAGCTCGCTTTGAAGGTAGGCCTTGAGCTTCTTCAATAGACGCTTTTCGATCTGACGAACCCGCTCGCGGCTCACTCCGAATTCGTCCCCCAGGGTTTGCAACGTCTTCGGGTCGTCGGCGACCAGACGGTCCTCGAAGATCTTCTTTTCCTTGTTTTCGAGGGAGCTGCCAAACTCGTGAATCTTCTGAGCGAACTGGTCCCCGATCTCCGCATCGGCCAATGTATCGTCGACGCGAACGTCTTCGGATGGAAGAAGCTCCACACGAGCCACGGACCTGCCCTCGGCGGTGCCGACGGGTGCATCGAGGGAAGCGTCTCCCGCGGCAAGCCGCATGTCCATCGACACGACGTCCCGTTCGGGAACGTTGAGACGCTCCGCGATGATCTGCGCCGTCGGCTCGATGCCCATCGCGGACAGTTTGGCTTTTTCCTTCTTTAGGTTGAAGAACAGCTTCCGTTGCGCTTGCGTCGTGCCCACCTTTACCAACCGGTGGTTGTTCAAGATGTAACGAAGCATGTAGGCGCGGATCCACCACGCCGCGTAGCTCGAGAGCTTCACGCCCTTGTACGGGTCGTACTTCCTCACGGCCTGCATGAGGCCGATGTTGCCTTCCTGCACGAGGTCGAGGATGTTCTTGTACGCCTGGCGATAGTCGTAGGCGATCTTGACCACTAGACGCAGGTTGGACGTGACCAGCCGTTTGGCAGCCTCGAGGTCGTCTTGTTCGATGAACCGTACTGCGAGGTCGTGTTCCTCTTGCTTCGACAGCAAAGTGTACCGCTGCACGTCCCTCATGTAGGCCCCCAGCGGGTCACGGCGCGTGAGCGATGAAGATGAGCTCACCAGGGCGTCGGACTCGCCGCCGTCCTCCTCCGCATCGATATCCACGATCTCGACGCCTTGCGGCTCGTCGAACTCATCAGGTGGCTCTGGGTCAGTTCCGATCATCGATCTTGCTCGTGACAGCCTTCTCTAAAGCACAGCCCCCCGCGGCGTCCAGTGGCGGCCTTCACTTCGGTGCTTGGAATGACTGATTACCCGCCGCTCTGGGGCGAAAACGGCCCGCCAACGAGCCAACGACCACGTACTGGATTGCTCCGTCCGCGGTCTGTGCGGCTTTGAGCCCCGACGAAGCCAGTTCGAGCATCGTCGCCACTTTGGCGCTCCGCTCCTTGTATGCGTCTTGGATTTTCACCCGGAGCATTACGTTGAGCTCGGAGCGCTTGAGCGGACGTCGGAGCCGAACTCTGCCGAGAACGTCGAGCTCGACGTCTTTGCCGTGGGATGTCGCACGTTCGATCTTCGCCGAGCCCTCTTCGATGGTGGCGATGAGCTCGAGGTTTCCGGCGTCCGCTCTGTCGATGGTAAGCCCGCCCCATCCCGGGATTTCCAGCTTCGACTCGCCGTCGCCGACGTTCAGGCCTTCGATCGTGATCTCGACGTTGCCGCTCGACTCCGCAATTTCGCTGGGCATCGCGAGTTCGATCTCGGCGTTGAGCGTTCCTGACACAGGGACCTTGGTGAACTTCCGGAGGATCGGGAGTGCCTCTAGGTTGATGTCGTCGATCTCGGCGTCTACCTCGATGGTGTTTTCTCCGAGCACGATATCGCCTTCCGCCTCTCCTCCCGCGAGCTCGGCTTCGAAGCTGTATGACTTCGTATCGGAGATCAGCGAAAACAACGAGGTGCTCACCGTCAGCTCGTCGAAGATCACGTCGACGGGAGGCGATCCCTCTCCCTCCGCTGGGAGGACCAAACGCAAGTTCTCGAAGGTGAGTCCCGTCAGCCCCGAGTGCGTCAAGTCGCTGATTTCGAGCTCGTATCCCTGCGCCTGCGCCTCCTGAACCAGACGGTGTGCCAGCTGTTCGTAGGGGAACGTCTTGTACGCAAAGAAGACGAAGCACACAAAGAAGAAGATGGGGTAGCCCATCCACTTGAAGATCAGCCCGATCGGAATTCGTCCCACGGCCTACTCCTGCCCTGCTCCTGAGGGATTTTCGCGGTCGTATGCGCTCACTGCCAGCTTTACCGTGTAGCCAGTGCGCATTCTACCGCCGGTCATCTGAATGCGCTCGATCGAGATCGGGTAGGAGCTGTTCTCGATGTCTGCGAGCATCTCGATCAGCGGCCGCAACTCGACGACAGGCAACGAGACGCGCACTGATCGGCGGCTGTAGCCGCCTATGTCGAGCTTCGGCTGATCCGTGATGCCCAGGCCGGTCACCCCGTACTGCTGAGCGCGTTCTTCGAGGAAGCCCCCAAGGGATGGTGCTTTGCGGTTGTAGAGGCGTTCCACATCCAGTCGTTCGGCCTTTTCTTGTCGCAGGCGTGGTTCCGAGCGGCGGATATCTTGCAAGACCTGCGCGATCTCCGCGTTCTCGGTCTCGATGTCCGAGATGGTCGAAATCGCGACATACATCGGCAGCACGACCACGATTGCGACGAACACGACGGCCATGCTGCTCAGCAACCGACGCTCGCGATCGCTCAAAGCGTCAGCCCAGTTGCGGACGTTGTCCAATGCGTCTGCAAGAGCCACGTTACTTCTCCTTCCCGGCGCGCGAAGCCATTTCGTCACAGTCGACTTTGACGGACAATTTGTAGTCCTTCCGGTCCTCGACCGCGGTGGAGATCGACCCTTTCTGGAAGTCTGCGAAGCAAGAATGAGCTTTCAGTGCATCGACCATCCGATCCCTATCAGCGATGGAGCCAACGGTGCCCTGGATCTCGAACCTGCCATGGTCCCCGTCGTCATCGATTTCAATCAGAAGACGGCGCGTGTCGTGCTGGATGTCGTCGGGAATGCTCACCGAAATGGCCTCGAGGACGTCATAGGCGTCGAAGCGGGGGAGCGGATCGTCGATTCGAGGCCCGGCGGTGAGCAGCTCACGTGCATGCAGAGCGCTATGAGCCTCCTCTACGAGGAGGTCTTTACTGACTTCCTCTAGCGTGGCCGTGAGCCCCTCGTTCTCTGCTCGGGCTACTCGATAACGGGCCATCAGAGAAACCGCGAAGGACAGAACGACCGCAGTGAAACAAACGGCGATGAGCCGCAGATGCTTCCGGATCTCGCTTGCAGCGGCTTGTGACGCAAACTCACCTTGCCG
This sequence comes from Deltaproteobacteria bacterium, assembly GCA_019313915.1. Taxonomy (GTDB): domain Bacteria; phylum Myxococcota_A; class Polyangia; order Polyangiales; family Houyiibacteriaceae; genus SG8-38. Next base: position 5,347 of record JAFDAJ010000022.1, on the reverse strand, counting down.
GAGATCAAGCTGCTTTCCGCGTGAGATGGCACGTGCTGCGAGCGCCGCGGCCTTCGTGAACTTGGGCCGCATCTCCTCGTCGGCGCCCGATGCTGGGGGGAGCGGGGCCACGTCGCACTCCAAACCGAGTTGTTCGGTCAGCCATTGTCGCGCGCTCTCCATCGGTGCGGTTTCCCCGGACAACAAAATGAGGGAAGGCGCTTCGGAGCGCTGTGCCCGGTAACTCGCAAATGTGCGTTGGAGGGAGGCGCCAAGGTCCGCGCGCGCGCCGGACTCGACCAGGTCCATGCCACCGGAGACGGTTCTTGCGAATGTGCACCGGCCGTTGGTTAGCACGGCGAAATCGGTGCTGCTTGGGCCTACGTCGATCACCAGTACCGTCTTGCCTTCGAGCGGCTCGCCAAGGAGCGCTCCCAGGCCGTCGAACGCAGCTGCTCCAACGGCGAGCTCCCGTGGATCGACACCCGCGGCTTGGAGCTCGCGGAGGCGGTTGGCGACGTTTTGGCGAGGAACGGCAACCGCCATGAGCTGGATCGTCGATTCGTCACGACCGACTATCTGGTAGTCGACAACTGCATCCTCGACGTCGAACGGAAGCACGGCGCCGAGCTCGCCGGGCAAGACTTCGGCAGCTTTCTTCTCGACGCCAGCCGGCAGGTCGATCAGCCTCAGCGAAGCAGCGTCACCGTTGAGCGCGGCGATGATGCGGTCGGGTGGTCGCGCCCCCTCGCTGATGACCTGCGCGATGGCGGCTGCAAGCAACCCTTCCTCCGATTCCGATTCGGCAGAGTAGGGTAGTGGCGCCTCGGCATACCGCTCCATTTCGGAGCCACGCAGCGTCGTCCTCAAGAACGCGCCGCGAACCACTCGGGGTGTGACCTCTAATCCCAGAACCAAAGACATTTCAATTCATCCGATAATAGTGGAAGACGCCCAACCCCGGCATTCGACCGGTGTTGGGTGGCGGTGGCACCCACCGCGCGTGAAAGTTGACGACAGACTCGATTCGAACCTGGGAATGGCCCACCAGCGCGGTGGCTTGAATGGTGAAGATTTGAGCCGACGTCGTGAAGGAGCGGGCCATCGGCTCGCGTTGCTCCTCGGGGAACTCGACAGGAGTGAAGACGAGCTCGCTATCTTCGCCCAAGAAACCGGTGATCATTCCGTACAAGTCCTTCTTGGTTCCCTTGCCTTCGGCGAAGTCGATTAGGTCTGTGGGACGACTAAATAGCGGGATCGGAATGAGCTGACGAACCGTGGTGAGAATCTGGGTGAACTTCAGTCCTTCGAGTGGATCCGTGCACAGGCTCACTTCCGGCGCGTACGAACAGATCCGGCCGAGCAGCACCTGGGCGCTTGCTTCGTTGATGTTGATGAGCCCAGAGGCGTAAATCGTCATGATCCGAGACACCGGGTCATTTGGGATCGGTTCGACGAACGTGGCCCAGAAATCGTCGTTGAAACCACGCACCAAGCGGAGCTCCTGGATCGAGTCGAAGGGGGCGTTCTTGTTTCGGTAGGGGTTGTCGTGCAACTGATAGAGCGAGTCATCCTCTGTGCCGGTGCCGCCCGTTCGGGTAGCGCCGGCGCCGGGGTCGAAATCGGTGCGCTGGATGTCGCGGTCCCACCAATCGATCACGGCGGTGATGAGATCGATGCGCGTGGTCAGGGTGCCGGTTTCATCTGCTGTCGTGAACAGCGCGTCGTAGGGGCTCTCCGGGAGATATCCTCCGGTGAGCGAAAAGAGCTGAGTTGCCACGTTGTTTCGGGCTCGCTCGCCGTCGAGGAAGAGCGGGTCGTTGACGTTGACTTTGCCGTTCTCGCTGACAGCGAGGACGTGGCATTCACCAGGTAGGTCCTCGAATCCGACCGTATCGCCGAAGTCGATTCCGAGCTGCATCAAAGTGTCTCGCTGGTCTTCGGGCGTGCAGAACGGCGCCAGAAGCTCGTTGACGAAGTTCCAAACTGGCAGCTGTGGGGCAGCCCGACCCGTGGCGCCTCGATAGAGCGGATCTACGAAACGGCGCACCTGGGGTTCTTTGGAGATGAGCAAACGCGTCAGATTGGTGGCGCTCTTCGCCATGTACTCCGCTTGCAGGGCATCCCGCTGCGAGGTCGAAACCGCAAAGGCCGTGCCGGTCGTTTCATGCATGTCCGCCAGCATTACAGAGAGAATCGCCACCGTCGTGATTGCTAAGATGAGGGCGACGCCTTCTTCAGAGCCCTTGCGGCGTGGTCTCGTGGCCGGCCGGTTCATGGATTGTAGCTCGCGTGGTTTAGGGCGTAGGTGAGCGGAATCATCACGCGCGTGCCAAAGGCCAGCGCCTCACCCCGGCGGCGCGGATTTGTGATGGCAAGCCGGATCCGCACCTGCGTGGGGAGGCGATTGGGCTGGGCAAGCACATCTTCGGTATCCCAGGTTTGCACCCAATCGCTCAGTAGGGGGTCGAAGTACTCGAGGTTGAACTCCTCGACGTTCTCGACGAGGATCTGTGACTTGCCACCCCGTCGAGGGTCATCGTCGATTCGGTTTTGCTCGCGGCGAGCGAGGACCTGGACATCGGGATCGTCCGGGTGCTCGGTGACGAAGTAGCTGATCTCATTCTGGTCCGACTCGCGTGCGTCTCGGTAAAGACGCCGATGCGAGAACGACGTAAAATCGATGCGGTCATCTCTTCCGTTGTCCTTCCCGATGAAGGCCGTCTCCACGACGCGAAGGTCGGGCGACGGGTTCACGTGCGTGGACACGAACGCCATCGTGAGCTCTCGCACCATGCGTTCGAGCGCCATGTGAACGACTCGCGATTGCTCGACGTCCTTCTCGATTCGGGCTTTGTTGAGTGCCGTCTGAGAGAAACCGCCGTAGATCATCGTACGAACCCACGCCTCATTCTTCTCCCTCCGTCTCAGAATCGTCTGAGGGTGCGGGCTGATCCGAAACCAGGAATTGGATGACGTCGAATCCGCGCTCCTTCGACCCTTCCTTCCATCGGACGGACACGGTGGCTCTTCGCACCTGCTCTTCGAGGAAGGGCTTCAGGATCGGAAATCCCAGCTGCAACGCGAGCATTGCGAGGTTGCCCGCTTGTCCCGCGACCACCTCTTGCGAGGTGGGACCTTGGCTGCTCACCTCGTCGGCGACTTCGGCAACGATGTCTTTCGGGCTGTCCTTGGTGTCTCCGCCTCCGTCTTCGTCCTCCTCGTCGTATGGCGATCGTTTGCTCGATCTCACCCATCTTGCATCGCGCGAGGGTCACCGCGACGTTCTGACGGCGGGCGCGCGCTGCGACGTTCGCGGCGCCGACTTCGCTCGAAAAGATGGCCGTCAGTGAGAGACCGAGGATCGCAACCGCGATCATCACTTCCAGCAAGGTGAAGCCACGCTCCGTCATATCGAGTCTTCGACTTCCCCGTCGTCGTCGAGCTCGTCCAGAGGCTCATAGGCGAAGTTGTGAATGCGGGCGTTGCCCGTCAGTGGGTGGATCTCGACGCTGTAGACCGTGTCGCTCGAGTCGGTCAGCTGAATGACCGCGTGCTCGGTGAGCCCACCGGGGAAGAAATAGACCGACCCCTCTCCTTCGGTTCGCGTGTGCGTCTCGTGCGGGGTGATCAGCGCGTGAATCGAAATAGCATCGCCGACCGGTTGAGCGGTGTACCGTTTCAGCACTTTGCCGTCCCGGTTCGTGATCGGATGAAATGGCGACGTCGGCTGCACCGGGCTCAACGGTTTATCGAGCCGGGACCTTGCAAGGTCCCACGGGTCCACCGCTTGTCCCTCATCGGCTTCGAGCTGCGCCTCCGTAGCAAGGGTCACCGGCGTATCGGTTTCCTCCACGGCCATGGTGTCCTTCTCGAAATCGAAGCGGAGGCGCGTCGTCGTCCCCTGGGTGAGAGAGCGGCTGTAGGCGAATTGCGCCGCACTCGTCACCTTGAAAGCGGATGACCGCAGTCGAGTGCGTGTTACCGCGCCCAAGCCAAACGTCGCCCCGGATACCACGACCGCAATGATCGCAACCACCAGAATCATCTCGATGAGAGTGAAGCCGCCGTTCGTTCGGGATGGGACACGTAAGAGCATGAGTCGCTAAATGTCGTCTTCCGTGTTGAACTCTAGATCGGGTCCGGCCGAGAGCACCGAAATGTCACCGTCCTCGCAGCTGATCTGAAAGGGGGTGTCCCATGCGTCCGTCGTTCGGCGACTTCCGTCGAGATATCGCTCGCTGACGAGGTCTTCGACGGTTGGGCATCCTCTTGGGTTGTCGGCCTTGTAGAGCATCACGGCTGAGCGAAGCCCCTGAGCGTCGGTCGCGGTGGTCTTGATTTGTGCCTTCTCCAGTTGCGGCAGCAGAGCCACGGCAACGCCACCGGCGATCATCGCTAGAATCGCGACGACGATCATGATCTCGATGAGCGTCATGCCCTCCCGGCGCCTCCGGCGGGCCAGTCGCTGTTGTAGGCGTGTCTCAGTCGTGTTGGGCATGGAGCCTCCAGTTCGCTTCATTGAATGTTGTCGTCCTTCAAAAGCGAGCCGCTCGGGCCCGCAGAAATCACATCGGCTTCTTCTTCGAAGTAGCCTGGGCAGCGGAGTGAGAGAGGTCTCCCCCAGCCGTCCTTTGGCATCGAATCGAGGTAGTGCTTCTGAGAGAGGGGCGGGTGAAGCAGCTCCCTGTCGGAGCTCGGGCACCGGCCCACGTCTGTTCGAAAACGATCGATGGCTTGCTTCACCTGAGCGATCGCGACCTGGGTGTCCCGCACCCGGACCCGATGCCGCGCGTATTGCGTGAACCCAATCGTGAGCACGACCAACGACACTAGCGCCAACAAGGCTTGCCATCGCGTGTTGCTGAGAACGCTGCGCCAGCGACCGCCTCGGCGCTCCCAGGGGAGCGAAATTCGCTCGCTTTGTTTCCGTCGACCCACGCTCACTCCTCATTGAATCATCTCATTGAGCTGAAGTAGCGGCATGAGAATGGCAAACGCGATGCCGCCAACGATTGCGCCCATGACCACGATCAGCAACGGCTCGAGGATGGAGGTCACTACTCCGACTCGCACTTCGATCTGTTGATCGTAGGCGTCTGCCACGTGAATGAGCATTTCCTCCAATTGTCCCGTACGTTCACCCACGGCGATCATGTGGGTTACGATTGGAGGGAACCTGCCTGCCTGTCGCAGCGGTTTTGCGATGCCTTCGCCTTCGCGGACACTCGCGCGCGCTTCCTCGACGACTCGCATGAGCTCCGTGTTACCCAGCACGTTGCGCGTGATGTCCATGGCGGTCAGCACGGGGACACCACTCGCAAGGAGCGTGGCCAGCGTCCGAGCAAACCGGGACACGGCGACCATG
>JAFDAJ010000316.1 GCA_019313915.1 Deltaproteobacteria bacterium | reverse complement strand
TAGCTATGAACGCCGTTTCAGAGTCCACAGGAATCGACATAACATCTAGTTCTGCGCAATTCAGGAGCTGAGTGAGCGCACGATTTACGCGGTCGAGCGTATCCGCGAAATCAGTGCGTGCCCAAGGCCGAGAGTTGCTGAGTGAGCAGGTCGAGTAGCTCTTGCTCGTGGTTTGGTTCGAGCAGCGACTCGTACTGTTCCTCAACCCGCTGCCAAATGGCCTCGCCGCCTGGAACATTCATGTAGTGGGGATAGCGTGCTCGTGCCGTTGCATGCGGGTCGTGGCGACGATACACGCTGGCCGCGGCGACTCCGCTCCGACTCCGGTGCAGAATGTAGCCTCCGCCGTTGCTCGGGAAATCATGGAGTCGTAGCCCCGCACGCCAGAGACTTCGCTGCATCCAATACGCGGGGGCTCCGTGATGCACGAAGGGCATCACATCGGGTCGCGCGTAGCAATCACGCCGGACAGCAAAGAACGAGGCTTGAGCTTCGGGGTATGGATAGAAGTCGTGCCTGAGCTCGCCTGCGAACGCCGCCTCTGACGCGGCAAATACCTCCGAGAGATCGCCAAGGGTCTGGGGGTTGCGAAAGATCACGTCCGTGTCGCATGCAAGGATGATGTTCGTCCGCTCTTTGGGCATGGCGGATCGCTCGACCTGTTCCAAGGTCGCAAGACCGCTGCGCAAGCCCCTAGCATGGTTCGGAAACATGCGGTGCTCGACGAGATGCACGCGTTCGGTGCGTTTCGCGAGCTCGCGTAGGAAGGGGAGGCCCCCGTCACGGGAGTCGTTGTCCACGATGACCAGGCGATGAATCCGACCAAGATCAGATTGCTGCCCAAGTGTGATCAGCATGAGCTTGAGGTATCGAGTCGTGGAGAAGTTGACCGTGACCAAGGCGATGCGTGGTCGCCCATCGAAAGGCTCGATGGAACTGGCTGTTGTGAGCTTCCAGCGGCAGAGCGTCCAAGCTTGGTCCGCGAGCATGTCCAGATGTCGGCGGATCGAGTTCAACCGGTCGCCCTTCAGGCGAACGAACCGGCCCCATCGTGCTATCCCGGCCACCCAAACACTCACTCAGCTCCTGAATTGCGCAGAACGCCTTATACGTAAACTCGTCGAAGCCAAGAGAGGGCGTTTATACTCGCTATCTGCAAAAAGGACAGCCATCGAAGTAGTAGAGCGCCAGTTTGTCCCGGGTGGGTTCCTCGGCGGGGCCGAGGCACTCGAGAAACCGTCTTGCGTAGTACTCGGGCCACGGCACATCGGATTCGGTGGCACGATACTCGTCGTCCGCCCCAATTAGGCAGAAGACGAGGCGACTTCGGGTGAGCGGCGCCCCCAAAAATGGTGCCAGACGATCTTGAAGATGCTCCGCGTGCCAAAGGGTCCATTCCGGATCGTCGCCGTCGGTCTCGAGAAAGGCTTGGTGGTGAGCTTCGCCGGTTTGCTGAAACAACTCGGCGAGCTGCCCGAGCTTGGTCGCGTTGATCATGCGTCCATCTCTTGCGCCCATGTGAAGGAGGTCAAGCCGCTGACACGGACACTGACCATGACGCTGGCACTGACGCTAACACCGGCGCTGACACTGGCGCTGCTACTCGCAGGCGGCCGAGATGGCCTCGGCCTCGTCCTGACAGGCCAGGATCTGATCGTTCGACAATGACTCGAAGTCGCAGGTGCCAAGACAGGACACGACGTTCGCGATCGCTCTCAGGCAATCGACCCCAACCACGTCGACCTGCTGAACGCAAGCATCGACACACTGGTCGCCTTGGATCTCGGCGCCGAGCTCGGCAAAGCACATGTCCGGCCAACCACAGACCTCGTCGCAGAGCTCGCCGGCGGTACGCGCGGCACCCAACCCATTCGAATCGCCGCAGCTCGCGAGCAGCAGCAAAGCCATCCCCATAGAAGCAAGTAGTCTCATGTTTCCCCCCACGTACAGATTAACGGATGAGCCGGACAGGCCCCAAATCGGGTTGGGGTGGGGCTGAGCTGAATTCCAGCCTGATTTGGGGGCGACCAACCGGGGGAGGTTGGCCTTTGCTAGCTTGATAGAGGGTGGGAAAATGCCGCTGCGGCCCGTGATCTCTGCGCTTTCTTTGGGATTCCTTTGCCTGACCTTGGGTGTCGTAGGCTGTGGGGACGGCCGATGGGTGAAACGAAGGGGGTCTCCGGTGCAACCCCAACTCGACATAACCAGCTAGTTCTGCGCAATTGCGCTCTCAAAGTGGTCCCCAAGGGCTAAGAGAGCCCAGGCTTTGCCCACGAGAACGGGTGCGGAGGAGTATTCGTCGAACACCGTGCCTTGCTCTACCTGTTGGTTGGGACAATGCACAAGATCGCACTTCCATCCTGGAATCCATTTGTACTCTTCGACGGGACAAGCGAGGGGGAACACCGAATCCACGGGTGCAGCGATCCGCGTCTCATAGTCGACCTGCAAGGAATCGGAACCAGCCATTCCACACGCCGGCTGTCATTGTACAGGAGTCCGCACGATTGTTGATGTGGAAACCCGACGGCAGGCCAATGAAGCGATCGAGGAGTGAGCGTCCCCCCCCCCATGCGCCGAACGCAACAAATGCGCAGCAGCAACGCACCGACCCAAGTTCTTTGCGCCAGCTCATCTCTAAGAGCGGTGGTATACTCGCGGCCTCGGGAACG
>JAFDAJ010000315.1 GCA_019313915.1 Deltaproteobacteria bacterium | reverse complement strand
CCGCCGAAGCTCGGTCGAAGGAGCAAGGTCCTTTACCCATAGATCGACCTTGGCCGACTCCTTCGAAAGCCCGCGCGGCCAAAGGCGGTCGACCAGAATGCGAAACCCGTCTCCTGGATCTGCGGATTCATATACGCGCTTGATCTGGACGTTCATGACTCGAGCCTATCCTACTATCGGATCAACCCTCAGGCGGGTGAGCTTGAGGGTGCTGATGAGCCACTTGCCGTTCTCTTTGCGGTACTCCTCGTGGTAGTGACCGTAGCCGCGAATGAAGTCGACCACGTTGGCACGCCCTCTGATGGTGTCTCCGGGCACGTGTTTGTCGTGCGACACACCCACGACGACGTCGTCAGTGAACACCTGCGAGAAGGGTAGCCACTCCTTGGTATCCATCAGTCGAAAGTAGCGCGCTTTGAGCTGCTTGATTGCCTCGACTTCGAGCCACTGTTCAGCGGCGGAGAGCCCGTGGTCTGCTGGGGTTTCCATGAGGGGCGATTATCCGCGGTGTCGCGCGACGATCAAGTGGGGTTGCCGGAGGCCGCACCGTCACGCTAGGTGAACACCATGCAAGTCTTCTGGGGAATCGTGGTCGCCGCGTTGTCGCTGCTGTGCTGGGGAGGGCAGGCGGTCGTGTGTTTCGCGCCGGCAATAGGCGCAAAGCTTGGTCTCTCGGAAAGGGAGGCCGATGTGGCGCCGACCTTCTGGGCCGACGTTCGCGGCGAAGCGCGTTGGGACTTCTTAACGCTTTGGACGCTGGTCGCAGCCGGAGTGCTAATCGTGATCGATCACAGCGCATGGCCGTACTTCGGGCTCGTCGGTGGAAGTATGTACGTCTACTTCGCCGGCCGCGGGATTTTCACGCGAGTCGAAATGCGGCGACGTGGCTTACGGGTTGGCAGCGCGCGAAGCCTCAAAGTGGTGTTCACATTTTTGACTATCTGGGGCGTCACCGGGTTGGCCGTGGTCACCGCATCGATCGCTGCGATGACGACCCCGTGACCCATTTCACACGGTTCGCTCGCGAGCGAGACAGAAGTCACTTGATTGTTTTGGTATCCGGTACTTGGAAGCACTGATAGGCTCGCCCGCGTGTCGGTAGTCATCACAGCGCTAATCGTCTTCGTCATCATCTTCCACGTGTGGGCGATGGTCCTCGAGATGTTCTTTTGGACGAAGCCGCTAGGCCGAAAAACCTTCGGCCTGTCGAAGGCGGACGCCGAGGTATCGAAAACGCTCGCGGCCAACCAAGGCCTCTACAACGGATTCCTCGTCGCCGGGCTGGTGCTGAGCTTCTTCGTTCCCAACCCGGATACCGCTTTCACCCTGCAGGTGTTCTTCCTCGCATGCGTGTCACTGGCGGGGCTCTACGGGGGGATCACGGTAAAGATGGCGATCTTGTTCATGCAGGGCCTGCCCGCGATGATCGCCCTCGCCCTACTGCTACTCACCTGAGGTTAGCGCCGAGCCCCGTGCGACTTGCTCTCTCGCTGTTGCTCTCGTTGGTGTTCTCGTTGGTCGTGTCCTGCTCCAAACCGACGGGCGAGACTGAACCACGAGCGCCTGATGAACGTTGCGCGTCTGGTGTCGCACCGTTGCCCGGACGAATCCAACGTGGGATCTCCGTTGCGCACAGTTACCAACACGCCGGGACGAAGGGCTACGGCACGGAGACCAGCGCCGCAACATTGCGAGAGCTCACGGAGCTCGGCGTCGAGTGGATCAGCCTCACGCCCTTTGGGTTCATGCGGTCGCTCACCGAACCGAAGGTACATTCGATTGGCGCTTATCGAGCTGGCGAAACCGACGACCGCATGCAGCGGGAGATCCGAAGGGCCAAAGCGCTTGGGCTGAAAGTAATGCTGAAGCCGCACATCTGGATCGTTCGCGGACTATGGCGGGGCGAGATCGAGCTTCGTTCGACGGAACGCCGACAAGAACAGCGGTGGCGACAATTGGTGAGCGAGGTCCGAAGGCGTTTTCATGGCGAAATCACCTACGGCGCGAATTGGGACGACGCCGCCGCTCTCCCCTGGTGGGACGCGGTCGACTACATCGGGGTCCAGTTCTACCCACCGCTTGCGACGAGCGAAAAAGCGAGCAGCGCTGTCATTCGCGCGGAAGTCACAGCGCGACTCGACAGCATCGGCGCGATCTCTCGACAGCACGAAAAGCCCGTGCTCTTCACGGAAGTCGGCTACCGCGCCGCGCCCAATGCCCTGATCCATCCCCACGAGTGGCCCGAGCGCACCGCAAAGCCACGGTTCGATCCGCGCGCCCAGGCGATGGGATACCAGATGCTCCTCGAGGCAGTCCGCCACCGGCCATGGGTCAAAGGGCTCTACTGGTGGAAGTGGTTCACCGATCCCGACACCACGGAGGAAGGCCCCGCCGGTTTCTCACCCCGAGGAAAGCTCGCCGAGGCGATTCTTCGCTCGGCGTACGGTGGGAACTGCGCCGCGTCGAGCGTGAGATAGGAGCCGTTACAGCTCAGCGAGCTTCGCCTCGAGCTGTCGCTTCGCCCATCTCTCGCCTGCAACGGGACCCGAGAAGAACTTGTTGGGAAACTTCGGCGGTGAGATCCAAAACACCGCGGTTACGAGGCCGCGCAGCCAGGGGTTCGGTACGATCAACGCCGAGCCAGCGTTCCAGCGCACGTTGTGCTCTTCGAAACGTTTGAG
>JAFDAJ010000116.1 GCA_019313915.1 Deltaproteobacteria bacterium | reverse complement strand
TGCTCGTAATCGATCCGTTGTGGAAGTAGGGCTCGGTGGACATCAAATTCCGAAGCGACATCGTGCGGAATTTGCCGCGATCCTCTTCGCGTCCGGTCAGCTCTTCGAGCCCATAGTCGACGATGCCCTCGACCTCCGGCACGTTTCGGTTTGCGAACGTTTCAGACTCGAACAGCGGCGGAGTATGGCAGCCGTCACAGCCCATCTCGGCGAAGCGGTACATGCCTTTCACCTCTTCGTCGTTCATTAGCTCGGGCCTGCCCTCGACGTAGGCATCGTACGTCGAGCGGTCGGAAATGAACGTGCGCTGATACGCGGCCAGGGCCGAGGCCAGATTCTCGAGGGTGACCCTTGGATCTTCCGGGAAGGCGTCTTCAAAGCGGGCCGCGTATTCAGGAATGCTCGCAAGATCTGCAACGAGCGTCTGCGGATCCGCGCCCATCTCGTCTTCGGCAAAGATTGGGATGAGCGCCTGCTCTTCGAGCGTCTGCATGTCTCCATCCCAAAGCAAGCTGGCACGGAACGCGAGATTGTAGAGGTGCGGCGCGTTGCGCCGAAGCATGTTGGGTCCGCGGCGACCCGGCCCTGCTTGGAGGCCGGCGCCGTGGCCGATGGCGCGCGCCATTCCATCCCCCATGCCCCAGATCTCGCTATGGCACGTCACGCATGCGGTTTGCCGGTCGACCGATAGGACGGGATCAAAGAATAGGAGGTACCCCAGCTCGATCCTCGCCTCCGGAACGTCCTTCATGATCTCCGGAAGAGCCGGGAACGCCGTGACCGGCCATGGTGTCGGACTATCGGCCCCCGAGCTCCCCGCCGAATCACCACACGCGGTGGCGAGCACGGCAAGGACCAGAGCGGCCCCCGCAAGTCTAATCATTAGATGCCTGCGCCGCCGGTTCCGCCGGTGCCTTCATCCGAACACGTCGGGATGTCGGGAAACAGGATCGGGAGGTCGATGATCCACTGGCGGATCACGTCGTATCCCTCCTCGTCCACCAGACTCCGGCCGAGCGGCGCCATCATTTCGCCTGGGATGATCGAGTTGATTCGGCAGAGCAAGATCGAGGTGTCCGGCTCGCCCGGCACGACGTCCACGGTTCCACCTGGGCAGTTTTTCACGCCACCTGCAGAGGTTGGAACCTTGCAGACGCCCCACTTCTTGAAGTCTTCGTCGGTGGGATTCGTGGGGTCCATGCTGGCGTAATCCAGGTAGATCCCAGTTCCGGCGGCCTCGCCATCGGGCGCGTGGCAGTGCGCGCAATTCGAATCGAAATACGACCGCGCCGCCTCGTGGAAGCACGCCGGCGTCTGACAGTCCGCGGTGTACGCGACTGGGTCGACGTAGGTCGTGCGATCTTCTTCGTTGGGAGGCGGCTCGGGTGCCAGCATGCCCAACTCGAAAAGCTCGTCGATTTGGTTAGCGACTGGCACACCGCCGTAGTCGTTGCCCCTGTTGAGCATGCCCGTCGAGGGGCCGAGTGATCTGGTGTCGGCGGCCCCGTGGCATCGACGGCACGCGCCGTTCGAAGGGACGCCGTAGTTCGGCACCGATTCCTGCACGTTGTCGCAGGTCGCGCCTGGGCAATCTTCATCGACCTCGCATGGACTCTGATCGTCCGAGCATTCCTTCTCGACAGGATTGGTGTAGGTGATCGATACCGCGACTCCGCCAGATTGGCAGACCGCGTCGGTCATGTCTTCGTCATAGACGTAGACATGGAGCTGCCAGCAGGAGGCAGCACCGCTGCAATTCAAACGGTCGTCCTCCGCGGCCACATGGACGATGATACGGGTCTCGATCAACTGCTCGAGGCCGTCGGTCTCCGGGTCCTGCAGGTTTGGCGGGTATGCGAACGTCTTCGAGTAGACGGTACCTACCGGGCTTTGCCAACGCGCGGTGTCGTTGAAGTATTCGATCTGGCCGCCCTTGGTCAGGGTCACGAATCGATGCTTGAGTGCGTAGTCGGTGAAGAGCGGCGACGTCACCTCGAATGGGATGACGCCTTCTGCCGGAACCTGATTGCGAATGTCGGTGAAGAGTCCCCAGTCGGAGAGCAGCGGGGGAATGCTGGAGTGACAGGTGCTGGCGATGCTTCCGCCGGTCCCACCTTGCCCGCCCATTCCGGCTTGTCCGCCCATTCCGGCCTGCCCGCCCATTCCGGCCTGCCCGCCGCCGCCGCCGGCACCACCAGACCCGGCAGTGCCCCCGGCGCCTCCGCTACCCGCGGCACCGGAGGAGTCATCGCCGCATCCAACTGCCGCGGCCAGGAGGAACAGGAGGAACAGGACCATTAAGCTAAGTGATGTTTTCATGCTCTTCACGCTCTTCTAGGTTCCGGTTAGTTGGATCAAAGGTCGCAGAGCCGGCCCGTCGTGTCCGTCGTGGTGTTGTTGACGATGCAATCGGCGAACTCACCTACGTTGGCGGGCATCTGGCACTGGTTCTGCGTCAGATCACGATACGACGCCGTGTTGTCTGCGCCGAGGCAGATCCCCGGGTCGTCGTTGCCTTCCCGGATGTTGCCATCCCACATGGTGTCTTCCGTAGGATTCTCCGGGGTTCCGACGCCGGTGAGAAGGAAGATGATGGAGAAGTCGCTGTCCATGTCCGCGTTGGTGCCGTTGCCCAGGAAGAAGTTGTCGTGCACGTAGATATTCTCCGCGTACGGGTTGTAGTCATAGGAGTAGGGCGGGCAGTCCGCACCGGCCGCATCGCAGGTAAATGAGCTGCTGACGATGGCGAGCCCGAGCGAATCGTTTCCTTGAATGTCGTTGTTCCGAATCTCTACGCCGTCGCCGCCTAGAACGATCATGCCGCTGCCTACTGGGATGATCTGCACGACGCCCGCCGTCGCGAAGTTCTCGTGGTTGTTGCACCAGACTTTGTTGTTTTCCATCAGCACGCCCGTGTTGGCGGGCCTGTCCGCTGAAATTGGCTGCTGCAAGGGCATGAGGCCGCCGGTGTTGTCCACGACCAAGTTGTCATGCGCGACGACGTCCAGGCAGTTCTCGACCTCGAGGCCAGCGACGTTTCGGGCCGCGATGTTGTACCGAACGATGCCGCCAGTGGTGCTGTCATCCAACCATCCGCACTTGCCGATGTAGATGCCCGCATCGGCGGCGTCCGTGGCCTGGCAGTACTCGACGAGCGTGTCCTCGCAGTTCGTCGGGTAGATTCCGTAGGGGCCATTCAATTTTTGATCCGCGTTCTCCCAGCTGACGTGGAGCTTTCGGAAGACCGACCCGCTCGTGCCGTCTTGCTCGACGCCGTTGGCGCCGCTGTTCTTGACCCACATATTCTCAATCGTGACGTCGTCCTTCTGAACGAAGATACCCGGACCGGTACCGGGTCCGCCGAAGTTCAGAATCGTGTCATCGGGCGAGTCGCCGATACCCTTGAGCGTCAAACCCGTGACGAGCGAGATGGCGATGGTGTCGGCCATCTCGTAGGTGCCCTCCGCCATGCAGATGACATCATTCGGATCGGCGTTCTCGAGGCGCGTGTTCAAACGTTGCGCGGCGTCGGCGCCGGGCATGAACATTGGGTCGGTGCAATCGTCGGTTGCTGTGGCCGGCGCGTTCTCAACTGCGTACGCATCGAGATTGGGCAAGGCATCGCAGTCCACCGTTGCGGGAACGCCGCCCGAGCCGCCGCCACCTGCTGTGCCGGCAGTTCCGCCGCCACCTGCGGTGCCGCCAGTTCCGCCGCCTCCATTGGTGCTGCTGCTATCGCAACCAACGACTGCGATGAGTGACGCAAGAACTGCGCTGATAAGTAGTTTGAAATTCATTTACAGGTCTCCTCCTCCAGAGATTCCGGCCTTTGTAACACTAAATTGCGGGGTTGAAAAGTGAGCACCCCTCACAATTTATGATCTCGTTGCAACCTATAGAATTGATTGCGCTTTTAGCTGCGATAAGGGCTCGACTCATCCATGTAAATCGACAGGTAGCCCTTGAGCAGCGTTTTCATCTCCCCGATGATCCGGTTGGTGAGCTCCGGGTCGTCTTGGGACAGCGCCCAGTCCTGCAAAGAATTCACCGCCTGAATCGCAGCTCGTGTGACGAGTTGAATGCGTTCGGGGGGAATCACGGCCTGCAGAGCCGGATGAAACGCGAGCATCGCCGCGACGCGTTCGTTCGATTCGTCGGTGATCGTGCGAAACTCGGGCGTCGGTCGGATGCTCAACAACAACTGCAGGTACCCGGGTTGCGCCTGGAATCCTTGCATCGTCGCGTCGATTGCGCGGTCGATCGCTTGATCCCACGGCAAAACCCCAAAATCCTCGGCGATCAAGCTTGCCGTCTTCAGGTCGACCTCCTCCATCACACGCCGCGCGAGCTCCGCGAGCACAGCAAGCTTGTTTGGAAAGTACTGGTATACGGATCCGATCGGTACCCCGGCCGTTTCTGCGATCGCCGCGGTCGTGATCTTGTCCACAGGGGTATGGCCGAGAAGATCGGCGGTCGCGTCGAGAATGCGCTCGACTCGATCACGGGACCGTTCCTGGCTGGGTCTCCGGCGCGGAGCGAGCTGATCGGATTTGGTGGTCACGGTGGGTGGTTTTCTCGAGCTTCTTGCTCGCGGATTTACCGGAAAAACCGGGGAATGACTAGCCCCTGCTCAGATTCGCACCTAGATCGAACCAACAATTGCAGGCTAGACTGGGAATTCACCACGTCCTACCCATGAGCTCTCCTTCCACAACCAACGGGCAGCCGGCTGCTGGCGTCTCCCACGAGGAAAAGAAGCGTCCGGCGCCCAGTGTCGATCTCGACGCGCCGGAGTACTACCTCAATCGAGAGCTCACTTGGCTCGCCTTCGTGAAGCGAGTTCTGCACGAGGCCGAGGACGCTCGGACCCCGTTGCTCGAGCGGGTGAAGTTCCTCGCGATCACGAGCTCAATCCTCGACGAGTTCTTCATGAAGCGCATCGGTGGCCTGAAACAACAAGTGGCCGCCGGCGTGCACAAGCTCACGGTCGACGGTCGTACGCCGATGCAGCAGATTCAGGAGTCCCACGAGCTCATCCGGCCGCTCAACACCGAGCAGCAGGGCTTATGGCTGGAGATCCGGCAAAAGCTGCAAGAGATCGGAGTCGGGCTCGCGTCGTACGAGTCACTCCCCGAGGAGGATCAGCGGTGGCTTCGCGACGACTACCTCGACAACATCTTCCCCTTGATCACGCCTCAGGCGATGGATCCAGCGCACCCGTTTCCGTTCGTGTCCAACCTGTCGCTCAATCTATTGGTGTCGCTGCGCTACCCGAGCGACCCCGCGCCATTGATGGCCCGCGTGAAGGTGCCGTTGGGTGCCGGGGTGCCGCGCTTTGTTAAGGTTCGGGATTCGTTGGTGTTCGTGCCGCTCGAAGACATCATGGCGAACAACCTCGACCTGCTCTTTCCGGGCATGATCGTCGAGCGTACCGAGCTGTTCCGCGTCACCCGCAATGCTGACGTCGAGAGCGATGAGGAAAAAGCGGACGATTTGCTCGCATTGATCGAGTCGGAGCTGCGCGAGCGAAAGTTCGCGCCGATCGTTCGGCTCGAAGTGGCGCTAGGGATGGACGCGACGCACCGCGGCTGGCTGGCCGCTGAGCTGGGCCTCGACGAGCAGGCTGACGTTTTCGAGGTCGACGGTTTTCTTGGGCTCGGTGACTTGTTCCAGCTCGCCGGGCTGGACATCCCGGAGCATCGCGATCCTGACCACCGACCCGTCGACACTCCGGTTCTGGTGGGACGGAGCAACATTTTTCACGCCATCCGCGAGCAGGAGGCGTTCCTCCTGCGCCACCCTTACGAGGCGTTCGGCACCTCGGTCGAGCGGTTTCTGCGAGAGGCCAGCGAGGATCCGAAGGTCCGCGCGATCAAGATGACGCTCTATCGCACATCGTCGAAGTCGCGCGTCATTCAACACCTCATCAACGCGGCCCTCAACGGCAAGCAGGTGGCGGTCGTCGTCGAGCTCAAGGCCCGCTTCGACGAAGAGGCCAACATCAACTGGGCGAGCAAGCTCGAACAAGCTGGCATTCACGTGACCTACGGCGTCGTCGGGCTCAAGACCCACTGCAAGGTCATCCTCGTCGTCCGCCGCGACCACGACGGCTTGCGCCGGTACGTGCACATCGGCACGGGCAACTACCACGAGGAAACGGCCAAGCTCTATTCGGACATGGGGCTTCTCACCTGCGACGCAGGCATCGGCCGCGACGCGACCGAGCTGTTCAACTATTTGACCACTGGGTACAAGCCGAGCCGCGCCTACAAGAAATTGCTGCCAGCGCCGAAGCTCCTGAAGCCAGCGCTTCTCAAGAAGATCCGGCGTGAGATCCGCCGAGTCAGTGAGGGACAGAAGGGTCTCATTCAGCTCAAGACCAACGCGCTCGAAGATGTCGATATTACGCGCGCGCTCTACGAAGCTTCTCAGGCGGGCGTGCACGTCGACTTGCTCGTTCGCGACTCATGTCGGCTGCGTCCGGGTGTTCCGGGGCTTTCCGACAACATTCGGGTCGTCAGTGTCGTGGGCCGTTTCCTCGAGCACTCGCGCATCTACCACTTTCGCAATGGCGGCCAAGAGGAGTACTACATCGGTTCGGCAGACTGCATGACACGCAACCTGGTAAGCCGGGTCGAGGTGTTGGCTCCCGTGGAGCCGAAGGCGCTACAGGCAGAGCTGCGAACGGTTCTCGACGTGCTTCTCAACGACCAACGGAGCGCTTGGGATATGCTTCCCGATGGAAGCTACGTCCAGCGAGACGGCGGCAAAGACATCGACGGCGCGCACCAGCAAATGATCAAGTGGGTCGAAGGGCGGTTTGCGGAAGCCAATCGGTTGCGCCGGCGAAGCGCCTATGGCCCGCGCGGTCTTGCGACGTCGGAAGAATAGCGAGATAGTGGACGACCGGCTCGTCATGGTCTCCAAGCTGTCACTGCTCACACTGGTCCTCGTCGCCGCAGCGCTCTCGTCGACTGCGTCGGTGTCATCACAGCGAACACTGATGGCGTCTCCGACTTGTGAGGAGCTGACCATCATGGATTTCCTCGCCCGCCTAGATGAGGAACCGAGCCGCTACAAGAGAGGTCTCGACATCGAGGGCCGGCGTGATTTGTCTCAGCTCCGACGGGAAGTGTGTGCGCCGTACGTCGGGTACCGCGTGACGCGCCAGCCGACCACGACGTGGTCCAACGGGCGCGTGATTGTTCGAGGCTACCTCGAGCTCAACCATCCGAACGGCCGCATCGCCAAGAGCCGAAGCGGCGAATGGTTTTACCCGAGCGGAGCAAGGGCGAAAAGCGCGCTCGGACAATGGGAGTATCCGAACCGCATGCTCGCGCGGACCCCCAAAGGGGGCATCTGGTACACGCGCGAAGGGAAGTACGTCGAGGACCCGGACAAAGCGCGGGCCGAGGCATGCGAGTATCTGGGCAAACATCTTTGCCCGCTAGGCAAACCCGACGAGGATTTGCTCGCGGTGACTGTCATGGGGCTCATCAACAAGACGGTCCCGCCAAAAGAGGAGCCAAAGCGCGAAGAGCCCAAAGGCACTTCGGAAAAAGGTGAGTAGGGCGCAGCCTAGTGGGCGGGTGGAGAGTGTCGGGTCGGCGCCGGTGTGGTAGAACCGCCGTCCATGATGGAGCCCTCGCTACAGACCGCGCCGATGCCAGCGGACCGGGACGCACTTCTTCGGACAGCCCAGGCGTCCCCTGAGATCGCAGGGCAGCACGACAAAGAACGGTGGCTCGCATTGTATGCCGACGATGCGGTCGTCGAAGATCCGGTGGGGACGCCTGCTTCTCACCGAGGAAGGCGGCCCGGGCGTTTGGGCGACGAGCTCGGACGGTTCTATGAGGCGTTCATTGCACCGAGCGGAATCGAGATGGTTACACGTCAGGACATCGTGTCCGACATGCACGTTTTTCGCGCCGTCGACATTCACACGACCAATCTCAAGACCGGTCTGAAGATGAAGGTGCCTGCGAACCTTCTGTACGAAATCGTCTCGCGCGACGGTGGGCTCT
This sequence comes from Deltaproteobacteria bacterium, assembly GCA_019313915.1. Lineage (GTDB taxonomy): Bacteria > Myxococcota_A > Polyangia > Polyangiales > Houyiibacteriaceae > SG8-38. The sequence continues at coordinate 1,022 of JAFDAJ010000116.1, read as the reverse complement.
CGATCAGGCGCATGCAGGCGCACTGGGAGCTCAACCGCATGAGCCGAATGCTGATGGGCGAAGGGTCGCTTGGGATGCGGACCATCGCGGTCATGAACTGGCGGATGCTTCGCGCGTTTGGGCCGAAGTGGTTGATGGCTTACTTCAAGTCGTCGCAGAAGGGCGTCGGTCGCGCGGGTAAGGAGCTCATCGAGCGGCTTGCGTCCCAGATTGGGCCCGACGGGAACGAAGTGTTTGCGCCTGGAGCGACCGTCGAGCTGCCTGGAGGTGAGACGGCTTCGGTAGCCGAGTTTCTCGAAGGATGCACCGCGCTAGAGGTTCGCGAGCTGCTGGCATCGGGCCGGACCGTGTCGGGTCTGGCGTCGGTCGAGTGGGGGGCGCGCGCAGGGGACGCAGCATTCATTGCCGAGCTCGATGCGGCGGGCGCCCAAGTTCAACGGCTTCGCTGGTTTTGGGAAGGATGACGATGGGAAAGAAAATTGGCACGTGGTCGGGCGGGGCGTTGCTCGTCCTCCCCCTTTATCTCTTTCTATGGCCCGTGCCGATTGATCCGGTCGCATGGGAGCCTCACCCTGTGCCAGCGCTCGAAGGAGACTTCGCCGAGAACCGCGTGCTCCAAGGGATGGAGCTGTTCGCGATACCCAACGGGCACGGTCCCGAAGATGTCGCAGTCGATGCGGAGGGACGTGTGTACGTGGGCGTCGAAGAGGGACAGGTCCTTCGTTATGCGGCGGACGGGTCCGACCCTCAGGTGTTCGCCGACACCGGCGGGCGGCCGCTCGGCTTGGATTTCGACAACGACGGCAATTTGGTTGTCGCCGATTCGGTCAAGGGACTGCTATCGATCGACCCGAGTGGCGCGGTCAAGGTTCTGTGCACCGAAGCGGGCTACCACCCGTTCAGGCTAGCCGACGACGTCGACGTCGACTCGCAGAACGTCGCCTGGTTTTCCGACGCGTCCTACAAATGGAACAACGACAACCACGCGATGGAGGAAGCGCTCGAAAGCGCACCCAACGGCC
>JAFDAJ010000314.1 GCA_019313915.1 Deltaproteobacteria bacterium | reverse complement strand
GAGGTTGTGGGCTGACTCGGGGGTTACGAACCGGTATGTGCGGGATAACAGGATTGTGGTGCGCAGAGTCGGTCACCGAAGACCGCGTCCGACGATGGATCGAGCGAATGACGGACACGCTGGCGCACCGCGGCCCGGACGCTGCGGGAATCTTCTTCGAGCGCGAGACAGGTGTCGGTTTCGGGCACCGGAGGCTGTCGATTCTCGACCTTAGCAGCCGGGGGCAGCAGCCGATGCGTTCACACTCGGGACGCTACTGCATCGCTTACAACGGCGAGGTTTACAACGCGCCTGAGATTCGCACCGAGCTGGGGCAGCAGGGACAACGTATCCCGTGGCGAGGTCATTCGGACACCGAGGTCGTCCTCGAAGCGATCGCAGAATGGGGCTTGCAAGGCGCGCTCGAGCGTTTTGACGGTATGTTCGCGTTCGCCTTGTGGGACGGAGAAGCAAAGCGGGTATCGCTCGTTCGTGATCGTCTGGGCATCAAGCCGCTACTCTATGTGCGAGGCTCATTCGGCATCGCATTCGCGTCCGAGCTGCAAGCGCTCTACGAGTTTCCCCCGTTTGTCCCGCGTCTTCAGCGCGCGGCGCTGGCGTCGTTCCTCAGATACGGTGTCGTTCCTGACAGCGAGTGCATCGTCGAGCACGTTCACAAGGTGAAGCCGGGAACGGTCATTCGGTTTGACGGTCCTCGAGCCCAAGGCATCGAGCACCAATTCTGGTCTGCCAAGCAGGTCGCGTCTGACGGACTATCGCAGCCGTTCGAAGGGTCGGAGCAAGACGCAATCGAGGAGGTCGAGCGCCTTCTGCGACGCTCGGTCCGTTTCAGGATGCGCTCCGACGTACCATTTGGTGCGTTCTTGTCCGGCGGTATCGATTCCTCTGCGGTCGTCGCCATGATGCAGGAGGTCGCCGAGAAACCGGTTCAAACCTTTTGCATCGGGAACACCTCATCGGGCTATGACGAATCCAGCCATGCGCAGGCGGTAGCCGACCATTTGCGCTGTGAACACCACACGCTGATCGCTGAGCCTTCTGACATGCTGGCTCTCGTTCCAGAGGTGGCACATCACTGGGACGAGCCCTTCGCAGATTCATCGCAGGTGCCGACGTTCCTGGTCTCCCGTCTCGCTCGGCAGCACGTTACGGTGTCACTTTCGGGCGACGGTGGTGATGAGCTCTTTGCCGGATACAATCGACATGCCTGGGCCCCGCGGTTGTGGAGCCTGGCAAACCGGTTGCCCCAACGCGCGAGAAAGGCGTTCGGAGCCCTCCAACTCGTCGGGACGGACCAGTGGGATCGGGCGTTTCGCGCCTTCGGGTTGGGCGACGTAGTGAGGCTTCCAGGGGACAAGTTGCACAAAGTCGCTACGCTTGCGGAAGTCGACACCGCGCACCAGCTCTACGAACGGCTTCGCTCTCATTGGTCGCAGCCGAGCGAGGTTCTTGCGCGGGGTACCGATCTCGGACCACCGCCGTTGGACCATCATTTTGATGCTCCGTTTGCCGAGCAGATGCTGTTCTATGACCTCACGCAATATCTGCCAGACGACATCCTCACGAAAGTTGACCGCGCATCGATGGCCGTATCGCTCGAAGGCCGTGTGCCGCTGCTCGACCACCACCTCGTCGAGCTTGCCTGGAGGCTTCCCATGAGCTGGAAGATCAAGGGCCGATCTCAGAAATGGATCTTGCGGCAGGTTCTCGCCCGCCACGTTCCGACCGAGCTCTTCGACCGACCGAAGACGGGGTTTGGGGTACCGATTGGGCAGTGGCTTCGCGGCCCGCTCGCGGAGTGGGCCGCCGAGCTTCTCGATGAGAACGCGATCGAAGCAGAGGGAATCTTCGATGCCAGGACAGTCGCCGGCACGTGGAAGGCCCACCAAGCAGGACACGGCAACCACGAGCATCAATTGTGGGCTGTTCTGATGTTCCAGTCCTGGTGGAGCCACAACCGCAAGCACATCGAGACATAGCGCGCAGGATGCTAGATTGACGACCGGGCAATGAACGAAGTTCTTCCTGTACTCTTCGTGACCGCGGCGGGCGCGGTTCTGGTGACTGCTTGCGCGGTCGGTTTCTCACGCAGGGAACGGAAATGGGTGACGGCCGCGTTCGCCATGCACGTAGCGTTCGCCTGTGCACAAGTGCCGATCACGCTCACGTTTTATGGCAGCAGCGACATGTTCTTGTACTTCAGGTATGGGGAGATCCTGGCGCAAATGATGGAGCGCGACGCGGTGCACGTCATTCCCGAGGTGACCGCGATTTTGCTGCAGAACCAGCACCGTCTTCCGATGTTCGTCGTGGGTGCCGGAACGTCCACGGGCAGCATGTCGGCCTTGGCCGCGTGGGCGTTCTATCTCCTCGGCCCCTCCAAGTACGCCGCGTGCATCGCCTTTTCGATGCTGTCGCTATGCGGAAAGATAGCTTTGTACCGTGCCTTTCGGGCGAACGTGGACGCCGCGTACCGGTTTCCTGTGGCGATCGCGACCCTCTTCATGCCTTCTTTCGTTTTCTGGTCTTCCGGCCTCATCAAGGAGGCCATAGCGGTGGGCGGATTCGGATGGGCTGTGTTCGGGGTCCACCTCTGGATCCGTGAAGGACGCCTCGCCGCTGGCTGGGCTCTCATCAAGGCATACATCCTGTTTCCCCTCGTGTTGGCGGGAGGCAGTTGGTACTACTGGGAGCGGAGCCTGAAGCGAGGCAGGGTACGCATTCGCCCAGCGTACCTGGCGGCTGCCGCTGCAGTGGGCGTGGGCGGAATCCTTCTGCTGGGCCGCTACTTCCCCGAGTACTCTCCTGACACGTTCAGCACTCGGACCTTCGAGCTGCAGCAGATGGGCCGCGGCTTGCGGGGCGGTAGCAATTATGCGTTGAGCGGAGAGATACCGACCACACTCATCGGTCAGCTCCTGTTCGCGCCAGTCGCCCTCCTGGCTTCCCTCTTTCGACCCGCGATCTTCGAGGCGCGCAATCTGCTCATGTTGGCGAATGCGCTCGAGACCACGGCGCTCACGCTATTGCTAGCCCGCATTTTCGCGCGTCGGAACCTGCGCGCGGTTCGCCGGCAGATCATGGACGATCCTTTTCTCGTGTTCTGCCTCGTGTTCGTAGTCGCGTTTGGAATTGCGGTAGGACTCACGTCCACCAACCTTGGAACCCTGTCCAGATACAGGAGCCCGATTTTACCGTTCTTCGCGGTGATGCTCTTCGTGTTGCAGAGGCCTCGTCTCGCCAGGTCGACTGATAAGGACATTCGCGGCGATTCGCAAAGCGTGCTACGCGCCGCCTGATGGGTGGTGCACTCGAACTCCGCGCGATGAACGGTAGCGACGCCGATCTCGTTGCGTTTCGGGAATGCTTCGAGTGCAACGGCACACCTCGGCGACTCGACGTGCTTCGCTGGCAGTATGCGGACAACCCCACACACGAGTTGGTGGTCCACCTGGCCGTGTCCGACGAACGGATTGCGGCGATCTATGCCGTGCAGCCAGGGTTCGTCCGGGTCCGTGGGGCCGTGAGGCTGGCTGCGCAGTCGGTGGATACCTTGGTCGATGCGGATTTTCGTGGCCACGGCCTCTTCACCAAGATGGCAGAAGCGGCCTATGAGCGCGTCCGCGAACTCGATGGTGCGTTCGTCTATGGCTTTCCAAATGGGAATTCGGCACCGGGCTTCTTCGGGA
>JAFDAJ010000313.1 GCA_019313915.1 Deltaproteobacteria bacterium | reverse complement strand
GTGGTTCACCTGTACTCCGCATCGTTGTATTACCTGACGGAGCTGCTGGCCGGATTGCCAAACGTGGACACCTCGAGCTTCGTTGGCACGTACATCAAGTTCGGCTTGGCGAACTTGCCTTGGCTCGTTTGTCCGTGGCTCGTCTTTTGGTGGCTGAAGGAAAAGCTCGTTACTAGCCCCAGATCGGGCCCACGTGTGCATTTGTGACTTTGTGCTATGAGGCGACCTCCATGTCTGAGTTACTTAGCCTAGAGCAGGCCCCCGCGGGCCTCGGCGCCGTCCTGCGCAAAGCCGGTTTCGAGCAGTTTACGTCCATCCAGCAGGCCGTCCTGAACTCTGAGTTGGAGGATCGAGACCTGCGCATCTCCTCCCAGACCGGCTCCGGCAAGACCGTTGCCCTAGGCCTCCTCCTCGCACCGACCGTAGCGATTGCCGCTGCCACCGCACAGCCACGAAAGGCTCGCAAGTCCGCAGTCGCCGCCCCGGTGGCCCTGTTGATCGCCCCCACCCGCGAGCTCGCCGGGCAACTCGGGCGCGAGCTCACCTGGCTTTATGCGCCACTCGGAGCCCGGGTCCTCGTGGTCACCGGCGGAACCAGCGTGATGCAAGAGCGCTCCCAGCTTCAGAATCTTCCCCAGGTCGTCATTGGCACCCCTGGACGCCTTCTCGATCATCTGCGCGCCGGCGCCATGACGCTCGATCAGCTTCGGACCGTGGCTCTCGACGAAGCTGACGAAATGCTCGACATGAACTTCGAGGAAGAGCTCGACGGTATCCTCGGATACGCGCCGGAGGTACGCAGGACACACTTGGTGTCCGCGACGTTCCCGCGTGAAGTCGTGCGACTCGCGGACCGGCTTCAGCAAGATGCCGTCTCGGTGCAAGGAACGGCGCTCGGCCAAGCCAACGCCGACATCGAGCACATCGTGATGCGCGTGCGCCAAGCCGACCGATTCAATGCCGCCATCAACGTGCTGCTTCGGTACCCCGAAGACAAGACGTTGCTGTTCGTGCGCACACGCACGGAGACCGTCCGCCTCGCCGACGAGCTTTGTGCGGCAGGACTCGCGGCGCGCGCCCTCAACGGCGAAATGACGCAACGCGAGCGCACGGCCACCTTCATGCAGTTTCGTAGCGGCGCCGTTCGATATCTGGTTGCCACCGACGTGGCAGCGCGCGGGCTGGACGTCCAGGACATCGGCCGAGTCATTCAAGTAGACCTTCCGGACAACGCCGATGTGTTCACGCACAGAAGCGGCCGCACCGGGCGAGCGGGCCGCCGCGGCACCAACATGATCTTCGCTGCTTCGCGTGCGGAGTACAGGGTAAAAGGATTGTTGCGCGGGGCGGGTGTCGAGGCTCGGCTCGCCCCGATACCAACGCCCGAGCAGATCTTCGCTGCCGCGGATGAACGGCTAGGCGACAGCTTCTTGCGAGACCTGGCCGATTCAGCAGGCGACGTCGACGCTCGCTCGCAGGACCTCGCCGAGCGCCTGCTCGCCAAGCATTCGCCAGCGGAGCTGGTCGCCTGTCTATTGAAGCGAGAAGCGGAACGCAGCCACGGCACCCCCCGACGCGTCCGAGACGATGCAAAGCCGGGGCGCCGCGAACGCGAACCGCGCAAAGCCGGCCCGAAGTCACAATCCCGACGGCGGCCGCAAGGGGACTTCATCACCTATCAGGTCAGCTGGGGCGCGCACGCTGGTGCCGACACACGACGGCTTCTAGCGATGGTCTGCCGCCGGGGAGATGTGTCGAGTGACGCCGTCGGCGCGATTCGGGTAGCGCCGAAGAGCTCCACCGTAGAGATTTCGTCCAGCGCCGCGAAGCAGTTCGAACAGGCAGTCACCCGGCCCGACAAGCGAAACCCTCGCGCCCAGTTCCGGCGCTGGAATCCAAACGCTAGAACCAAGCCCGCCCGAAGCCAAACCGCGTACGCGAGCTAAGGAACCGGCGCCGGTTCTCTTGTCGGTGGCTCCTCGTCGTCGCGGAGATAGCCCAAGGCCTTCAGTTGCGCGGCTAGCTCTGCGCTAAGCTTCTCATCGGCCACGGGCCGCGAAGCGTGAGCTTGATCCATTGCGCGGCAATGCTCGAGAAGCTTGGCCGCTTCGGGGCGATCGTTGGCTGGTATGGGTCGCTCTTCTGCCGGATCCGAGCTCAAGTCGAAGCGCACCACTTCTCCACGACTGGCCGCGAGCTTGGACTCACCAACCCACAACGCAGCAGTCGAGTACCAACACGGTGGCATGGGGCTCGGCGGCTCGCCCGCCTTGCGAAACGTGCTTGCTCGCTTGGGCGACATCGGCTCGGGCAGGGCCCCGTCCCGAGCGAGCGAATAAGCGACGATGGACGGCGCATCCGGCGGAAGGTCCACGTTCCCCTCGGTGCTCAGGTAGACGAGAGGAACCCGCGTGACAGGCTCGTAGAAATAGGGTCGGCCGTGTTCCACCATTTGGTGCTCGCCCAAATACTCGCCGTGGTCGGACGTGATGACCAAGCGATACCCGTCATCGAGCCAGCCTTCGGCCTGTAGGCGCTCGAGAACCAGCGAGAGCGAACGATCGGCTCGCAGAATTGCATACTCATACACGTCGGAGAGATGAGACAAGAATCCCGAGGCTTCCTCCTCATCCATCTCTTCCTTTTCGTATCGGTGCCGGCCCGGATTCACGCCCAGAGCCCCTCTCGCTGGAAGAAAA
>JAFDAJ010000312.1 GCA_019313915.1 Deltaproteobacteria bacterium | reverse complement strand
CGCGGCTTCAAAGCAGAAGACTCGAACGTCTGGGCCAAGAAGTTCTTCGTCGCGTCCTTGATCTACCTCACTGCCTTGTTCGCGGCCCTCATTATCGATGCCCTCTAAGACTCCTGGTTTGTTGCTCTTGAGCCTGCTCGGTCTCCTCGCGCTGGGGTGCTCCAAGAGGACTGCGGAGGACGTTCCGGTTCTCGGCCAACTCCCCGAGTTCTCGCTCGTGGACCAGGACCAGAAGGCTTTTGTTCGTGGGTCGATGGAGGGCAAGCTGTGGGTGTCGGCTTTCGTCTTCACCCACTGCCGCTCGACGTGCCCCCGGATCACCGCCCACATGAAGGGGCTCCAGTCCCGGCTCTCGGACGTTCCGAGCGCACATTTCGTTTCCGTCAGCGTCGATCCCCGCAACGACACCCCCGAGGTCATCAAGGCCTATATGACCAAGAACGAGCTAGATGAGAGCAACTGGCGCTTCGTGACGGGCGACGAGGAAGCGATTCGGCACGTGGTGGTCGACGGCTTCCGGGTGGGGCTCGGGGACGAGGACAGCAAGGCAGCCGGCGCCGACGACATCATGCACTCGAATTCCTTCGTGCTGGTCGACGACAAGGCCCAGGTCCGCGGCTACTACCGTGACAACAACGACGGCATCGCCGACCTGGGGCGAGATCTGCGTGCTCTAGCAGCCGTCCTGCCCGCCAAGCATTGATAGCTCCCTGCTTCGGTGTTAAGCCCGCGGCATGAGTGAGAAGATCCCTGTCGCGCAGCGGCTCAGTGCCGTCAAGCCTTCCGCCACAGTCGCAGTCGCCCAGCCGGCGCGCGAGCTCAAAGCGCAAGGCATCGATGTGCTTTCCTTCAGTGTGGGCGGGCCGGACTTCGATACGCCGGTGCACATCCGCGAGGCCGCCAAGAAGGCGATCGATTCAGGAGCGACTCGCTGTACCGCAGCGCGCGGGATCCCCGAGTTGCGCGAAGCGATTTGCGATGCGTCCGCGAAGCGGCGTGCAGGCGTGACGTACGAGCCGTCGCAGGTTGTCGTTTCGGTTGGAGCGAAACACACGCTCTTCAACCTCGCGTTGGCGCTGTATGACGAAGGGGACGAAGTTTTGATTCCTGCGCCGTACTGGGTGAGCTACCCCGAGCAGGTTCGTCTCGCGGGAGCGAATCCGGTGATCGTGCAGACCACCGAAGAACAAGGCTTCCGCATGACGCCGGAGGCGTTGCGCGCGGCGATCACCCCGAAGACGAAAGCACTCATCCTGTGCTCGCCTTCCAATCCCACCGGCGCAGCATACACCGGTGAACAGCTTCGCGCGCTGGCCGACGTGGCGGCGGAGCACAACTTCTGGATCATCGTCGACGAGATCTACGGGCAGCTGGTCTACGGCGGCTTCGAACAGAAATCGATCGCGGAGGTCGCGCCGGATCTGAAGGATCGCATCATCATCGTCGACGGTGTCAGCAAGACCTTCGCGATGACAGGCTGGCGCATCGGCTGGATGTTGGGTCCGGAGTACGTGACCAAGGCCTGCGAGAAGATCCAAGGCCAGGCGACGACCAACCCGAGCTCCGTTGCCCAACATGCGGCCATTGCAGCGCTTCGCGGCCCGTGGGAGCCGATGGAGGAGATGCGCCAAGCATTCGAAGCGCGCCGAAGCATCATCGTCGAGGGCCTCAACGCGATCGACGGCATCAGCTGCGGAATGCCCGAGGGCGCCTTCTACGCGTTCGCGAACGTGCAGGCGCTCATCGGTAAAGAGGGCGGCGGCAAGAAACTCGAAACCGACCTCGATGTCGCCGGCTACCTCTTGGAGGAAGCGCGCTGCGCGGTCGTCCCGGGTACAGCCTTCGGGGCTCCCGGGTTCGTGCGAATCTCGTATGCCGCGTCGAATGAGATGATCCGAGAGGGTCTCAGCCGCATTGGCGAAGCCCTGTCGAAGCTGGGGTAGTTCTTGGACAGCGCCAGTGCCAGTGTCAGCGTCAGTGTTCGCGCCGGCGCTGCGCCAATGCGATTCCTGCTCGGGAGAGTAAGGCCACCCCAAGAACCGTCACGATCAGCGTGCTCGGGGAGCGTGGGGTGTAGCCGGCGCTGAGGAGCAACAGCAGGGCCGCGCCCAATTGCCGTCGAACGGGGTCTTTGGACAGCATGGCGGCGACCGTGACCGCCGAGCCAACGCTGAGTGGGATGGCGTAGAGGATGAGATCCCTGTCCGGCAAGAAGTCGAGTCGCACCGCGCCGTAGAGAAGGTCCGGCAGCTCCCGTCCGACGGCGTGCTTCCAAGACGCCATCCCCCCTGTCACCAAACCGGCCGCGAGCCCCGCCACGAGGAGCGTCGCCTTACCCCGCGCGTCTCGCCAGGGAATGGCGATTGCGAAGCCGATTGCGAGCGGAATCGCCAAGTACGCGAGCTCGCCGGACCATCGGAACGCGTTCGAGAGCCGCTCGGCGTGTTCCCAGTACGTTCGTTCCCCTACCAAGCTGACCACTAGCGAGAGGATGCCGCTGAATGCCGCGACTAGCGTCAACACCAGCGCCGCCGAAGCGGCACGGGTCGGGCGCAAGTGAATGCCGGCGAGAATCAGGAGCAGGATCAACGCGTGGGCAAGCCCAGCGAGCGCGAGGACGAGCTCTACCCGGGTCATCGCACGGGGCAGGAACGTCATCATGGTGACGATTGGGATCAAGACCCACCCGAAGCTTGCGA
>JAFDAJ010000311.1 GCA_019313915.1 Deltaproteobacteria bacterium | reverse complement strand
TGGGGCGTCGAATTGAACGGGCCGCGTTGTGGATGAGGACGTCGACGCCGCCATGTTGAGCGAGCACCGCTTCGGCGAGCCCATCGACTTGCTCGAATGAGGAGAGGTCTGCGGCGTGCGCGTATGCTTCTCCGCCGCCGGCACGGATTTCCTCGACCGCAGCCTCGAGCTTGGTGGCGTCTCGCGCGACGAGTAGGACCTTGGCGCCGGCCTCCGCAGCCATGTGTGCGACGACCAACCCGATGCCGCGTGACGCGCCCGTGACGAGAACGACTTTGCCCGACAGCGCCCGTCGATATCGCGCCGGCCGCTGCTTCATCGGATCGAGATGGTCTTCGTAGTATCGGTACAGCGTCTTGGCGTAGGTCTTCAGCGGCGGGCAACTGATGCCCGAGCCGGCGAGCGCGGCCTGCGTGTTGCCGTCTTCGAACCGGACCTTGAGATTCATCACCCCGAGCCCGCTGATGGGGATGCCGAGGTCACTGAGGAACGCGTCGCGTAGCTCCTGCACGCTAGCGAGCATCGACACCATCGCGCCGGTCTTCTTGACACCGGGCATTTTGGCGACGTTGATCGCAGGGCCCAAGCGTGGCCCGCCCGCGGCGGCGCAGAACATGTCGGCCATCTTCACGAAGGGCGGCGGCTTCGGGTCCACCAGGTGGAAGACACGCGCGTCGGTCTTCGCGAAGGCGATGTGGACCATGGCATCCGCGACGTAGTCGACCGGTACCAGGTTGAAGCGGCCGCGGACGCGGGGCACCGGCAATCGAACCCAAGCGGGCAGGGTGTAGGCGAGCTTCTTGATCGCGCCAAAGCTGAAGTAGACGCCGTCGATGCGGTCGATCGCGCCGGTCTTCGAGTCACCGACGACCGAGCTCGGCCGGTAGATGCGGTAGTCGAGCTTCGACTCTCGAACGAGCCTCTCCGATTCGAACTTGCTGCGATGATAGGCGTGCGGGAGCTCTTGCCCCTCCTGGAACATTGCCTCGGTGAACGTCTCCGCGAAGTCGCCGGCGACGGCGATCGAGCTCACGTGGTGGAGGCACCCGTCGAAGCTCGCCTTCTGAAGCGCCGAAAGCAGATGTCTCGTACCGTCGACGTTGGTCTTCTCGATGACTTCGGGGTCCGCGTCGATGTCGTAGAGGGCAGCTACGTTGAAGCAGTGCCCCGCCTCGGAAAGGGCCGCGATGCTGGCTTCGGAGAGTCCCAAGTTGGGCTCGGCAAGGTCGCCGGTCACGTGGCTCAGTGACCCGTTCGCGCCGTCGGCCATAGTGGCCAAGGCTTCGAGCTCCGTCTTGCGCCGCTCTTCGGCGCCGCGTCGGAGCATCAACGTCACATTCACGCCGCGCTGCAGAAGTCGCTCGACCACCGCCCGCCCAATCAGTCCGGTGCCGCCAGTCACAAACGCATGGTTGGTAGAGCTCATCGCCACCGACAATGAACCGAGGCTCCCGGGCGCGCCAGCGGTCTGCGAGGGTGAGCTCTGCCGCGTGTCCCTGCCGTTTTGCAGGAGCTAGCTGCCCTGCAGGAGCTGTCGGCTGATGATGATGCGTTGAACGTCGGAGGTGCCTTCGTAGATCTGAGCGACGCGCACATCACGATAGATCTTCTCGACAGGGAGTTCTCGCGAGTATCCGTATCCACCAAAGACTTGAATCGCGTCGGAGCAGATGCGTTCAGCGGCCTCGGAGGCGAACAGCTTCGCCATGCAGGCCTCCTGCAAGCATGGGCGGCCCGCGTCACGCAGTGCGGCGGCCTCGAGCACCATCGTCGTCGCGGCGTGAAGCTGCGTCGCCATGTCGGCGAGACGAAATGCAACTGCTTGGTGTTTCGAGATCGACTTGCCGAACGCTTGGCGCTCCTGGGCGTAGGCGACGGCGTGACCCAATGCGGCCCGCGCCATTCCGACGCACTGGGCGGCGATGCCGATGCGCCCCGCCTCCAAATTAGCGAGCGCAATCCGATACCCCTCTCCTTCGTCGCCGATCAGGTGGTCCGCCGGAATCACGGCCTCCTCGAAGCTCAGCTGCGCCGTGTCCGAGGCCTCTTGCCCCATCTTGTGCTCCAACGAGGCGACGCTCATGCCGGGCGTCCCCGCCGGAACGAGAAACGCGGAAATGCCCCGCTTGCCAGCAGAGGGATCGGTCACCGCAAACACGACCACCGCGCCCGCGATTCTCCCCGACGTGATGAACTGCTTGGTCCCCGTGATCGAATAGCCCGCGTCGGTTCGGACCGCGCGTGTTTGGAGGTTGGCGGCGTCGGAGCCGGCCTGGGGCTCGGTCAACGCAAAAGCGCCGATCATTTCTCCCGCCGCCAGAGGCTTCAAATACTTCTGCCGAAGCGCTTCACTCGCGGTGGACTGCAAGATGGCGCAAACCGGCGCATTGTTGACGCTCATGATCGTCGACACAGCCCCGTCCCCCGCCGCGATCTCCATCAACGCCAGCGCGTACGACACGTAGTCCAGCCCCGCGCCGTCGTATGCCTCGGGCACGGTCATCCCCATGAACCCGAGCTCGCCCATCTCGCGCAACACAGCCGGGTCCACTGCCCCGGCTTCTTCCCACGCGCGGCTGTTCGGCGCCAAGCGCCCCTCTGCGAAGCGCGCTGCCGATTCGCGAATCATTTCCTGCTGCTCGGTGAGGATCATGCTCACCCCCGGAATAGAACACCCCACGTGGCTGCGCTAGCCGGTCAGAG